>JAJTHM010000010.1 GCA_021297855.1 Sphingobacteriales bacterium
AACAAGAAAAAAGCAGTGCCAGACTTATTCAATTCCAGCTGACCCCCCTGCTATTTCATTTTAAAAAGTCTTATCAATGTTTTCAACTACTTTGAATCCCTAAAAGGGCCATTTCTTATATTTGTCGGACAACAATGATAAAAAACAACTCCCATAACTAGATGCTATCCTTTTTAAAAAATCATCCATTTGCTGTTGAAGCCTTTTTTGAAAGTTCATTAGTGTTAACTTTTGCAGTTTCAAAAGAACAACTACAAAATTATATTCCAACATGCTTGCAATTAGATACCTTTCAAGATAAATGGGCATTTATTGCTGTAGCAATGGTTCAGACAAAAAATTTGCGGCCAAAAGGTTTTCCCGAATTTTTAGGTAACGATTTTTTTCTTATCGGCTATCGCATTTTTGTTCGCTACACAAATAATACTGGGAAAAATTTGCGCGGACTCTATATTCTAAAATCAGAAACAGACAAGATGAAAATGGAATTTTTTGGAAATATATTTACACATTACAATTACACGACCACAGATATAAAACAAATTGATATACAAAACACGAAAGAAATATTCTCAACTAAATCGAGTTTCAAAATAATTATAGATAAATCTGATGAACCAGTTTCCTTGCCAGAACATTCTCTATTTACAGACTGGAAAGAAGCAAGAAGATTTGCAGGACCTTTGCCTTTTACATTTACATACAACGAGGAAACTAAAGAAGTTCTAATTATAGAGGGAGTTAGAAAAAACTGGAGACCTAGTCCAGTAAAAGTGATTGACTATACTTTTAATTTTTTAGACACCTTAGCTCTTGAAAAACCTGTTTTAGCAAATGCTTTTATCATTGAAAATATACCATACTACTGGAAAAAGGGTAAAAAAGAACTATGGAAATAAAGAGACGAAGTTTTCAAGGTGTACTAAATATTCTTAGTTTTAATCGACACTTTTATGTGTTTGGTTTTATCGCTTTGATGTTAATCATTGGAAGTAAATTTGTTTTTAACTGCTCTCATGGATTATATTGGGGAATTATTTTTGCATTTATTTTTGGCCTCATTATGCCATTAATTGTCTCCGCCTATGTATATGATTTTTCTGGGTTCTATAAATTTGACTGGTTAAAGAAAATGAACATTGAAGACGCAGAAAACAAATTCAACTTAAATATAAATGCTGGTTTTGACGAAACAAGTTTTATAATAAAAAATATTCTACCTCATTCTAATTTGCAAGTATATGACTTTTATGATGCTGAATACCATACTGAACCCGCGATAATAAGAGCAAGAAAAGTAAGTCAATTTTACCCTAGTACACAACAAATTACTTCAAATTCAATTCCTTTGTCTGACAACTCGGTTGACAATATATTTTTGATTTCAGCTGTACACGAAATTCGTAAACAAGAAGAAAGGATACAATTTTTAAGTGAATGCCGGAGAGTTTGTAAGCCCAATGGCAATGTAATTATGGTAGAACATTTGAGAGACTTTTCAAATTTTCTCGCTTTTACTATTGGTTTCACCCATTTCTTTTCAAAATATGATTGGAATAACGCTTTTAAAGAAGCTGGATTTGTTGCAATTAATGAAACCAAGTTTACTCCTTTTTTGTCAATTTTTAATTGTAGTTAATAATGGAAATTCATTTTAAAATAATTGGAGTTTTATTAATTACACTAGCATTAGTTCATATAATCTTTCCTAAGTATTTTAATTGGGAAGAAGAACTCAAATCCCTGAGTTTAATCAATCGTCAAATGATGACAGTCCATACATTTTTCATTGCATTGACAGTATTTCTAATGGGTTTACTCTGCTTGACCTCCGCATATGATTTAATTGAAACGAATATTGGTAAGAAAATAACATTTGGTCTTGGTATATTCTGGACAATAAGACTTATCATTCAATTCTTTGGTTACTCAACCGAGCTATGGAAAGGAAAGAAATTCGAAACATTTATACACATAACTTTCTCGTTGCTTTGGGCGTATATAAGTATAGTGTTTTGGTTATCTTATCTCTCCATTTTCATCTAACCTCACAAATAAAGTTTTTACCCCCTTTACCCTAGAAAAATAAAACTGTGTCGCCAGACAAGGTGTTGCCACCTTGACTAAAAGCTACCTCTGTTTAGGAATTTGGTTAAACTATTTTTTTATTTGTGAATTGTATCAAGGTGAAAACACTTCGATTGGCTGATGCCTACAAAATCGAAACAAAAAAACTTATTATAAGATGCTTCTGAATTTGCTGAGGTAAATTGGGTTGATATTCTCAAAAACTATATTTAATTGCATATAAAATTTAAACATATTAAATAATTATATTTAATTGCATATAATTACGATTATTTCATTACTTTTGTATGCCAAAGCATATAAAAATGGATACAATAACGGAATTTGTTAAAACTAGACGAAAACAATTGAAGCTTACGCAAGAGGAATTTGCCTTGAAGGCGGGTGTCGCGCTCACTGTTATACGAAAAATTGAGCAAGGAAAGGACAATCTGAGTTTATCAAAAGTAAATCAGGTATTGAAGATGTTTGGACATGTTTTAGGGCCTATAAGTGAGAAGCGTACATGAGACAGGCTAATATTAAATATAACAACATTCAGACGGGTATACTTAAAGAGTTAGATACAGGTGAATATGAATTTACATATGATGAACGATATGCAGAAAATTATGCTGGATTATTTATCACCTTCCAAATGCCGGTTAGAACTAGTCCATATAGAAGCAAGCGGCTTTTTCCATTTTTCGATGGATTAATACCCGAAGGTTGGTTATTAACGATTGCTGCAGAAAGATGGAGAATTAGTAAAAATGATCGAATGGGACTGCTATTGGCTTGCTGTCAAAATACCATAGGAGCCGTTAGTGTTCATCCCATAAAAGAAAATCAAGATGACTAAGTGTTTATATTGTTATAAGGAATTAGAAGCAAAGGATACAGGTGATTATCATACGAAATGTATCAAAGCTTTTTATGAGACAACGTCTGCGCCAGCTTTGCCATATCGATTAGACGAAATGGAAAAATTAGCAAAGAAGGCTGTAGAATTGTCGATTACAGTTCCGGGGGTACAACCCAAATTATCCCTTGGATGGATAAAAAGCACTTTGAAAGATGGGCAGAATGGCCGTCTAACCATTATGGATGCACTAGAAGGATTGTATATTTTAAAACCACAAAATACACAATATGAACAGATGCCAGAGAATGAGCATTTATCTATGAAATTAGCAGAACTCTTTAAAATTGAGGTAGTACCTTCCAATATGATTCGCTTGGCATCAGGTGAATTATGTTACCTCACCAAACGGATAGACAGAAAAAAAGACAACTCTAAAATACATATGATTGACTTTTTGCAAATCTTGGAATTAGAGGACAAGTATTTAGGAACGATGGAAAATCTTGGTAAAACCATAGGAGAATTATCTGCAAATACCTTGATGGATAAGCTTCGCTTTTTTGAACTCACTTTATTCAACTTTATCATTGGTAATAATGATATGCATTTAAAAAATTTCTCTATGTGGCTGTCAGATATCGGATGGGTGCTATCTCCAGCATATGATTTATTAAATGTAAAAATCATCTTACCAAATGATCTGGACGAAACTGCACTTTTATTTGGCGGTAAAAAGAAAAATTTTAATAAGGGATATTTTAATCGGTTTGGGGAAGTTTTAAAATTGAATGAAAAACAAATGAACTTTGTTTTCAATAAACTAGAAACATGGTTGCCAAAAGCTATCCAACTTATTGATATCTCCTTTTTAAATGATAACAATAAAAGACTATACAAAAATTTGATCACAGAACGTGTACACTTAATAATATCATGACACAACTAGAATTAAAAACCATATATTCTGTTTAGGAATTTGGTTAAACTAATTTTATATTCTGAAATTCTATCAAGGTGAAAACACCTTTATTGGCTAACATCAAAGGGAAAAACTTATCTAATGATGTTTTTCCAAAAGAATAATTGAAAAATTAAATTCATCCCTCCATTCACTTGCTACATAAACATATTTCTCTGGGTAATCCTCGAGGTAGAAGTTGTCCGTCTTTGCAAGGTGTAATTGAAGATCCTTTTTCCAAAAACTGAATCTATCATCAATTTTAATCCACTCGAGTGGTTTTCCGACATCCGCAATAACAAAACTAACGCTATCTTCCTTAAGAATTTCTCTTATCTCTCTTTCATTTAAATATCTAATTCTATTAGTACTTTTTAAAACACCACCTTCATTCCATATCTCTGTTAAAGGCAAATTAAAAATGATTCTCGAATTAATCTTCACAATAACTATTTAAAAAAATATCGTTCTACAATGCGTTGCATTAATTTAGTTTTGTCATAAATTATCTTTTGTACCTTGTTATCATATGGTAAATAATAAGCAAAAGCATTTTTTTCATCCGTATGTTCTACATACATTGATATTGCAGGGCGTTCTTCTCCATTCTTAGGGTCAATCAATTTATCGACAAAACAAATGACTACAATTTTAAAAGGCGAACTTCGCTCTCCTTGTTTCAAAACATTACAAAGCACTAATCTTGCACTATCAATGTTTTGTGGATTAATAACTTCCGGAATAAATTCAAGATTCATTAGGCCTTGCATATTCATCGTATAAACATATGGGAAATACTCATCTCCATACGATGGCAATTTTACTGTCAGACTTTTAAATTGATCTAATATTTTCTCAATTTCTATACCATTATCATTACTATCATATTTGAACTGAACTTGACCGTATGAAATTAAGCAAGAGATGCATAAAAGTGCATTAACCAAAATAATTTTTTTCATCAATCAACTTATAACTTAAAACTCAAAACTTTTAACTAAATCCCCTACCTCACCAGCGTCACATCTCCTTTTCGTTCTACTTTTCTGCCCCCGAAGTAGGTGACGCGCACATAGTAAATATAAACTGCCATAGGTGCTGGTTCTCCTTTATATATACCATCCCATCCGACGAGGTGACCATCGTCTGTTTCAAACATTTTCTCTCCCCATCGATTAAATATCATGAGTTCTGCCCGCGCCACTTTATTGGCATAGACTCTGAATGTTCTATTCTCAGGATTAGAAGCATCTGGGGCGAATGAATTAGGAATATAAAGATCATTGCTATCGATGACTTTTATTTTCACGGTATCATATACAACACATCGACTGTTGTATTTCACTTCGACGGTATAGCGTTTGCTGACATAGGTAGATGTCAATGGCTCTCGACAGTCCGTGCAACTGAGTCCTTCGGACTCGTACCATCGTATAGAGTTTATCAGATTAGAATTTCCTTCTATGACATCAAATCCCAGAGGAACACTTTCTCCTACTGCCACTGTAGTATCTTTAGGAAAGGCATAAATACCAAATGGAGGAAAGCCTTTGATTTCCGTTTGTATGGAATCCAAACAGCCATTATTGTCTTTAATTAGAATTTGATACTTGCCCGGCTTGAGCTCTGTAAATTTATTTCGCAAAGCAAAATTCAATCCTTGGTCTATGCTAAACAAATAGGGTTTGACTCCACCATCTGTATTTCTAATATCTAGCTCGCCAAACATTTGTTCATTACATGCTTGATCTATTGGATTTGGATCACCTGGTATGATTTTCCTCGGAGAAGTCACTGTATCATTTCTTACAATCACACAGCCTACCTTATCCGTTAAGGTTAGTGTATATACTGCTGCACTTAATTGCCCTGGATTGCTCGTTTTATTGCCATTGGACCATGCATACGTATAAGGCTTGATTCCGTTGGACACCTCTATACTTATAGCACCTTTCGATTCACCATGACACAAATTATTTGTTATTTGGGATTGGACTAAAATCGCCTCAGGATTTATAAACTCATGCGAAAGAGGCTTCCTGCATCCTTTTACATCTGTTGCTACTACACGATGGACAGACTCTCCTAAATTGATTGCTTTGTTGCCCGTTTGATTGGTCGGTGTCCATAGATAACTGAATCCGCCGTTACTGCCGCTGGCTGTGACTTGTAGCATACCATCATTTCTATTATGACAGGTCAAAGGTTTGATAGAATCGAAAACTAAACGGATAGAATCTGGTTGGGTGATCAAAAAGGAATCGCGATACACACAGCCCTTCGCATCTGTCACAGCAAAATAGAATTTTCCTGCACTTAGACCATTGAAGATACTATCGGTACTGCTAGTCAGTATAGCATACTGGTATGGGGACTGACCGCCTTGTGCGTGAAATATAACCCTTCCAGAATTATCATCATAGCAGCGAAGTCTGAATGTATCATAGGTTGCGGTCACTAAATTTTTCTCTTCTATGACTTTTGTAGTCGCCGTATCCGTGCAGTTAAACGAATCGGATACGATAAGTGTATAGGTTCCCGAAGCTACATTGACCACATTTTGTGTCGTAGGTCCGTGACTCCATTTATACTTAAATGGAGAACTACCATCAGTGATAGTAGCCGCTATTTGACCTGTAGGGCGCAGACAATAAGCATCCGTGCTATCTAGTTTTATTTTTGGCACTGTAGTAGTGGAAACTATGAGGGAATCTACAAGCGTACATTGACGCCCGTCAACTACAGTGAGGTAGTGTTTACCCGGTAAAATATTCCCTACTCTTCTCCCTGTATCGCCTGTACTCCATGCATAGGTAATAGGATCTACTCCTCGCATGAGCAATGCTTGCAGTTTTCCATTTTTCAATCCACAAGTTGACTGCTCTGAACGCGTAGAATCTGGGTGGAGATATGGTGGTGTGCCCGGGTCTATATCAATACTTTTGCTATCTACGCATCCAAGAGAATCTGTGACCGTTAATCTATAAATACCAATGGCCAAACTATCTATGTCCTTGGTCGTATCACCTGTACTCCATAGATAAGCAAAAGGCTTGGTGCCATCTTCTATGCTAATCCTTATTTCTCCATTTGCTTTTTGACAGACGGCAGCAATTTTACTTTCCTTAATCATTGGCTTTTTCCTATCTTCAATATTAATCGTATCCGTGCGAACACAATTATTGAGGTCTCGAGCTGTTAACCAATATTTACCTGCGACTAAGTTTGAAATCGCGGCTGTTTTAGCTCCGGTATTCCATGTGAAGTCATAGCCTGGCGCTCCACCAGTTACTGAGGCTTGGATAGATCCATTGGCGAGTCCGCATTTCGATTTAATGGTAGTGAAGTTCATATTTAAACCCGCAATTCGTCCAACATAGATGGAATTGCTATCCTTGCATCCATAATCATCCGTCACCACCACCCGGTAGTTGCCTGAGTCCACCCCAAACAAATTGGCTGGCGTCATATTATTGCTCCAATTATAAGTCATAGGCGGAGTCCCCATAGATACATTGGTTGTTATAGTTCCATTATTTATACCACATGATGCGTCTTGCTTGATTAGATTTAATTTTGGTATCGTTCCCATGACCAAATTTGCTGATTTAGTATGCGTGCACATACTGTCGGAAATAGTTACGGTATAAGTTCCAGGGGCCAATGGATGTATACTGTCCACTGTCGCTGTAGTACTCCAGCTGTAATTTACATTGCCCAAAGCATTCACTGCAATAGCTTTTACTCGTCCATTATTCACCAGACAGCGCGGATGAAAAATTTGGAATCGTATGGAATCCATACCTACATTTCCTAACTGAATGTTTGCCGCAACATTACATCCATAACCGTCTGATGCAGTCACAGTGTAGCTATTTGGAACCAAGTTAAAAACAGAATCTGTCGTTTGAGTGTTGCTCCAAATAAAGCTCATTGGACTAGCCTGATTACTTACCGTGACTTTAATTCGTCCGTTAGGCAGTCTGCATTTGGCATCATACTTTGTTAAACTAACACTAGGAAATCCTTGCTGGGTAATCGTAATAGAATCTGACCACCTACAGCCTTTGGCATCACTCACTGTTAGTTTATAAGTTCCTGGACTAAGATTTCGTATCGAATCGGTATTGACAAATGTATGAGCCCATGAATAAATTCGTGTACCTGTGCCGCCAGTCATATTGACCTTTACATAGCCATTATTTATGTTGCAGCTGGCGTTCTTTTTATTAAATGTGCCGAAAAGCGCCTTGGATGTATCGACAGTCACTGTGTCTGTTTTTATACATCCTCGCGCATCGACCACACGACAGATATACCGTCCGCCATTAATATTCGAAATATTATTTGTGCCAATTATATTATTCCAATAATAGATGATAGGTGGTTTATTTGAACTGACATTGGCCTGGATAGATGCATTATTCAATCCACAAGAAGCATTGGTCACCACCAGAGCCAGCATGGGGCCAGCAGAATCTGAGATGGTGCGAAGTTCAGAGATTTGACAACCGAGGCTATCTGTTACAGATACGGTATAATTGCCTGCACCTAAATTAGACGCCGATGAAGCATTCAACGAAGGATTATGACTCCATGCGTAGGTATAAGGCAGCCGGCCTCCTGATGCACTGGATTGTATTGTGCCTATTTTATAGGTACAGTTATCGTTTGTCATTGTTGTTGAAATACTTGTTTTCGGTACACGTGGTACATAAATTGTATCTCTACGCTCACAATTATTAGAATCTATAACATGAAAAACATGTCTGCCCGAATCTATCCCGACCAGAGTCAGGCCTGCCCATGATCCATTCCAGGCTATATTGTATGGGGGCTTCCCAGATACAATTGTAGCCGTGGCCATACCATTATTTAGCGCACAGTGCGCAACTGAGCGGGTCAAACTGGTTATCAACGCAGGTTGGGCTAGAATGAAAACCGAAGCAGTATCCCAGCACCCTAGGGTATCAGTCACTGTTAGGGCATAACTGCCCCCATTTAGATTTACTCTATCTTTAGTTGTTACCGAACTAGATTGCCATTGATAAGTAAATGGCTTCACACCAAAACCTACAGTAGATGTAATCTTGCCTTTTCCGTTTCCACATAGAGAGTTCTCTCCTTGTAAACTCAATTCGGGGGGTAAGAAAAATTTAACCTCTGCACTATCCTCTACCACACAGTTTCTATCGTCTGTCACTGTGATGGCATAAATACCACTGGATAGATTTGCAATGGAGTCTTTATCTGTAAAATCATACCATTGGATAATATAAGGTTGCTTGCCTCCTGTTATATTGACTTTTACTTTCCCGTTGTTATCTATACAACGCGCATTTACCGCTTGGAGATTTACTTTTTGTGCCGAACTATCTTTTAAGTGTATAGTATCTATCGTCAAACAATCTAACCCATCCCTGACACGTACGATGTAGTAACCAGAATCTAGATTAAGCATTTCGATGGCACCTAGATAAGGAATATTTGGGGTAAACGTTCCTGGCACTTTTTTGAATGCGTATTCAAGTCCACCTACATTAGATATGGCCACACCCATTATTTCTCCGTCAAATTTACCACAATTCGGTCTGTCCTTCAGATAGGAAGTTATGGGTGGTATGGTATAGTGCAAAGTATCTCTTAGAACAAAGGTGCAACCATTGGTGTCGGACACAGTCACTGCATAAGGACCAGGAGCTAATGAATCTATTTTTTGAGTTGTTTTACCGCCAGGACTCCAAATAAAACTATCGACAATATCGCCAAAAACTTCTAATGATCCCAGATTTCGCCCGCATGGTGGAGGGACTTTTCCTAATCGCGGAAACTGGGTAGGGTTTTCTGGAAGTGTAATTCCATGAGTTACATTGCATTTATGCGAATCCATAACAAATACATTCATTGTTAATGCACCAGTAAGTCCAGTTTTCTTTTAAACAGAATCCTTTACACCATTCCAACGTATTAAAATGGGCTGGATTACACTATCAATTTTTATATGCACTTCGCCGTTGCCACCTATGCAAGTTTCTAGAACCACTGAATCTTTAATTTTAGGATAGTGGGTATATTGGATTATAACCGCGGTATCGTATTTGCAACCCATTGAATCTATAGTCCTTAGTTGGTATCGTTTTGCTTCTAAAGTATCAATAATAGCAAATGTATCTCCTGGAAATCTATCCCACTGGTACTTATATTGTTTAAACCCGCCACTTGGAGTAGTTATGACTTTTCCAGTATTGTCATCACATCGCGTTTTGACAATATCAAACGTCATACGCATTTCCGTACTATCTTTCACCCTGATAGAGTCAATATAAATACATCCTAAACTATCTCGAATAAATAAACCATAGGTTCCGTGTTTTAATGAATCCGCTACTGGCCCTTTGTCTCCGTTAGACCAATTAATAGTATAAGGAGGAGTCCCGTTGTAAAAGGTTAATGCAATTTTCCCTGTCGAGTCTCTGCACTTTGACCGAGCCATATCGTAAGTCACACCAATACTGCCGTTTGAATTTAAATCGAACGTATCTAGGACTTGGCATCCATTGGCATCCGTCACTGCTACAGTATATACTGCCATAGGTAAGAAACGAATGAGTCCGGTTTTTGGGGTATCACTATGCGTCCACATATAGTTAAATGGGCCCGATCCTATTACATTATATATATGAATCATACCATTTAACTGTCCACAGCGGGCAGGTTTGAAACTATCGCTATAGGTAGGTGGGGGTCGCCTGCGGATCGAATCGCTCAAAGTATCTTTGCAACCAAGGAAATCTGTAATAATTAAGGTATAAAAACCTTTGGGTTTATTTGAAATATTATTACTAGTATCACCCGAACTCCATGAATATACAATCGGCAATATAGCCGAGTCTATAGTGGCTATGATAGAGCCGACCGTGTCTCTGCACATAGCATTCGTTATTGCGAATTTAATCTGCGGATTGGATTTAGGCTGTAAATTAAAACTACGCGTCACTCTACAATTATTCGTATCCCTTAACATGACAGAGTAAATACCTGCTGGCCGATTGAGCAGAGAAGTATTTGATGAGCCATTGGTCCACATGATGGTAATAGGCGCCGGACCTGTTATATTTTTCAAGAATATAGAGCCTAAAGAATTTCTACAAATAGGTTGTAAAACGCTATCTGTAAAATTTACCATTGGAATAGCCACAAGCGTATCGCGCATTATAGCTTGGCATCCGAATGAATCTGTAACTGTCAGTGCATAAATACCAGATGCTAATTTACTCGTAGAACTAACGGTATCTCCATTGCTCCATTGAAATTTAATTTTTGGTTTACCTCCACTCACAGTTGCTAGGATACGACCATTATTTAACCCACAAGTAGGGCGAACTACACTCGCAGAAATGATAGGCAGTGAATTGTTGGTCAAGGTAACACTAGCTGCAACAGTGCAATTATTAGAATCTGTGACTGTCAAAACATAAAACCCTGCAGCCAAATTTGTTCTTGTAGCAGTAGCAGAACCTCCCGACCATTGATAAACAAATGGCGATTTCCCTGTGACCACATCTGCAGTGATGGCTCCATTGGCTAGTCCGCAGTTCGTGTTTGTTTTAATAAAATTGAGGGCCACCTGAGGAGTGCCGTCGACGAAAATGGAATCAATTTTCACGCAGCCTCTTCCATCTTGAATAGTGACCCGATACCAGCCTTTGTTAAGTCCACTTATTGAATGGCTCGTATTCGAAATCGCAGAGGTAGAAACACCATTGCTCCATGTATAGGTATAGGGGGATATACCACCACTTGTCACGGTGATAGTAGCTGAACCATTTGGCTGTCCACAGTTTGAGGATGAGAATGATTTGCTTACTAGAATTCCAACAGAATTATTTAAAACAATGGTATCCTTTTTAATACATCCTTTCGCATCGGTCAGCGTATGAATATAGGGGCCCGCCCCCCTACCAGATAATATGCTGAAGGTATCTCCTGTATTCCATAAATACCTATAGGGTGAGATTCCAGCATTTGGAGTAATTGTTATGGATCCATTTGTCAGACCACAGCTGGGCTGAATAATCGCAGGGGTCGCAGATGTAGGATTGCTTGGGCCAATGGAAATTGTATATTGAACAACACATCCTAGACTATCTTGAATACTTAAGGAATAAACTCCCGCGGGTCTATTCTCAATAAAAGTATCCGTAGAAATAATAGTAGAACCGAGTCGCCATGTTTGTGTTACTGGTTTAACACCTGTTTTAGATAATATTCTCGCTTGCCCATTATTCAATCCACAAATAGTGCTATCTATTTTATAATTCGCTACTGGTGCAGCCAAACCAGCAGTTATAGTGATAACCGTATCCCATCGACAGCCTGATACATTGCGGATTGCTATATTATATGAACCAACAGCAAGACCATTAAAAACATGATTCGCTACAAAAGTAACTCCCCCATTGACTGAGTATTGATAGGGTGGATTGGCTATGGCACCTGTTTTTACTTTAATTCTAATAGAGCCATTACTTATACCACAACTTGTACTATTGGCTATGACTGAATCTATTTCGTCTCTTACTATAGAAACCTTAACCTGTGTATTAGCACTATCCCTGCATCCTGCAGAGGTTGATACTATCACTTTATATGCCTGTGTACTTGGTGGTTTTGCTATAGGATTGGGAATCGTCGTAGACGACAACCATGAAGCAGGACTCCAAACAAAGCTATAATTAATTGATGCAGGATTGGGCGTCACTTGAAGCTGTGCAGAATCTCCTTTGCAGTAGGCTAGCGAAGGATTGAGTGATAAAATGGGAAAAGGCTGAACACGAACAAGAATTGGACTATCAGCCGTCGGGCAGCCTACAGCAGCTATTCGCAATTTTACTGTGTCAGAAGTAAAAAGTGTAACGGATGGTGCGGTGTAAATTGGATTGGTGCAATTCGTACAGCTCAATCTGGCAGCTGGCAACCAAGTCATAGTATAAGCCGAATTCGTTGAGCTATACGACAATGGGAAGGTTCTGCTAGAACAAATTGAAGTATCTCTTCGGCCGTTGAAAATATTGATCCCATGCGCAAAGTCTCTAATCATGATCAATACCGTATCTGAAAAATTTATACTCGGTACCGAGAAGACAATTCTTAACGATTCTGGTGTTTCCTTTAGTGAATCCAAGATAGCTTGGATATTGTAAAAGAAGGTGGAATTACCTGTAGGAATGGTGAATGAACTAGCCGCAGAATAGTCACTGGTTGAACTTGTACCTGAAAAGCTAGCATTGACGGTGATGGGGAACGTAGTAGCTGCTCTAGAAAATCGAATGACTCCTGGATTACACCCTTCGATAAGATTTACTGTGTCCGGCACTGGGACACCATTTGTGCCGCGTTTTTCGGTGATTTCAAGCTTTATTTTTGAAGTGAAACTAAATTGCTTTAAAAAAATACCACTATCAAAAAATCCATCTGCAATATCTGCTATGGCAATTTTCATGGTATGGGTCTGAAATGGAGTTACTGGAATAATGGCCCTCAATGTCTTGGTCATACCATCGTAAACGATATGATTATTAACTAGATTACCAGTATAATGCTGAATAAAAGGTGCGCCTGAACCTAAGGATTGACAATAGTTTACGTAATTCGTCCAGCCCGTCTGCTTCATAGTATCGTTGATACTATTTGTTGAAACATTGACATTGGTGCCTGGCACTTTAGCATAATTAGTAAATGTGGTGCTAGAAGGCGGTGCTACAAAAATACCAAAAGCATCTACGTATTGTGAACATCCATATTCAGGATATTCTTCTGAAGCGAATGCATAATCAATAAATGCAGTATCTCCCTGTGGTATGAAATTAAACTGCAGAAAACATAAATCTCGTTGAACAGCAGTAGTGCCCGCAATGGAAGTGATTTGAGCATCGGTGGTCGTAATTCCCCAATTCTTGCTTGCTTGGGCTAATCTGTTGGCATTAATGCCCGTATCTCCGCTGACAGTAAGAGCTCTTCCTGTGCACAATACGATGCCCGTATCGATAGCCAAACTGAGATTCGGTGTTGGATTTACATTGAAAAAATTTCCATTAGCCTGTGCATTGCAGTTCAAACTAATCCCTGAACCAGGAAGAAGAATCCCCTTTCCAATTAGCCTTGAGGCCAATTGTGTAGCAGTTTGATTGGGCGTAATGTTCACTGATTGACTCTTCACTTGAAGTGAAAAAGATATAAGAAGCAATAAGAAAGCACTTTGGATATTCATAGTCTCATCCCTTTCTCTGCTACAAATATACTAAATTAACCCTGTAATTCCTCAAAATAATATTGATTTACAGGGCAAAAAGAAAACTAGGTAAGTTTCTAACGTTTTAATTGACTATCTAACAAGCGTGACACTGCCTTTTTTCGTTACCTTTCTGCTATTGAGATAAATAACTTCGGCTATATAGCTATACTCACCACTCGGAGCAAGTTCCCCTTTGAACATACCATTCCAGCCCATTCGATGCCCATCTTCTGTTTCAAACATTTTTTCTCCCCATCTATTAAATATAGTCAGTTTAGACGAGATTAATTTATTCGAATAAAGTTTAAAACTGCTGTTTTCAGGATTCGAACTCATAGGCGAAAATGCTGATGGTATATACAACTCATTATCGTCTATAACCTTAATAAATACGGTGTCTCGCAGAGTACACTTACTGAGATAATTTACAGTCAAGACATATTGATTATCTACGAATGTGGAAGCGATGGGCTGCTCACAATCCGAACAACTCAATCCTTCACTTTCTCTCCAAAAAACTTGATTAATCCATGATGGATCTCCCTCAACTACCTCATAATCTAGCTGCACCACATCTCCTAACTGAATCATTGAATGACTAGGTCTCGCGTTAATACTTAAAACTGGTGCTGGTTTAATGAACGTATCCATATACGATTGACAATCTTCGGCATCTTTTATTACAACATAATATCTACCTGCTTCTAACTTTGTCCATTTATTTTTAAATGAAAACACCTTGCCTGTATCAATGCTAAATTTATAAGGCGATATACCTCCTAAAGCGATAGCAGTTAACTCTCCTTCAATAATTTCTTTGCAAACTAAATCTTTTGGAATTAAAGACCCGCTATTGCGCTGTCTTGGTGGATCAATGATAGAGTCTATGAAGCTTGCTTGACAGCCATTTGAATCAATTAAATTCAAGGAATAAACTCCCTGTTTCAAATTAATAATATCCTTTGTTTTAGCATTATTTGACCAATTATATTGGTATGGCTTGATACCATTTGTGACAGTTACCGAAATAGATCCCTTTGCTGTTCCGAAACATGGATTATCTTGTTTCGTGCCAGTGATAATAATGGGTAAAGGTTGTGTCAAAGTCACACGGAGCGTGTCCTTACAGCCGATTAAATCTTGAACAGCTACTGTTTGAGTACCAGCATTGAGCCCTATAGCTCTATCGCCATAGGCATTCGAAGGAAACCACCTATAAGTATATGGCTCTGTGCCCCCTGTAGTTTTTACTAAAATTTCTCCTGTGGGCTGGTTATGACAAATTAAATTGATAGAGTCTAGCACCTTAGTCACGATTTTATTTGGCTGAGAAAGTGAGAAAGAATCTTTGTAAATACAACCCTTGTTATCTGTTATTGTATAAATATGTTTGCCCACGCTCAAACCATAGGTAGTCGAATCATTAGTCTCTGTATATACTTTATACTTATAAGGGAACTGCCCACCAAATGGATAGAATTTTACTCGTCCTGAGTTATCATTCCAACATATAAGTCTAAATGTATCATACGTTGCTTTGACGAGATTGGGCTCTTCCGTTACGGTGATTTTAGCTGAATCTCTACAATTCAAAGCATCTGTCACTGTGAGTTGATAGATACCTGGAAACAAACTAGAAATATTGGGGCTGGTAGCTCCTGTACTCCATAGGTATTGCGGCGCACCAGTATCTACTGTCACTGTAGATATAATACTTCCATTTGGTTTTAGGCAAAACGATTGTACAGAATCCAATTTTATCTTCGGCAATTTCGTCGTTGGAACTGGAATGTTTCTAATCCATTCACATTGCCTCTCATCAGTAATAGTAACAGAATACGTTCCTTCTCCAATATTAATAATAGGATTTCCAAGAGAACTATCACTCCATTTATAAACAATAGGAGCTACTGCACGCAAATTCATAAATACTTGAATGCTACCATTTGGCAAACCGCATGTTGACCGATTAATTTTAATTGAATCAATAGGCGGTTGGGCACCTGAGACTAAATTTTCTACTAGGGTGTCCTTACAACCCACACTATCCGTTACTATTAAGGTATATGTATTGTCAGGAATCTTATCTAAAAAATTTGTTGTATCGCCTGTATTCCATAAATATTTGAATGGTTTTGTTCCAAAGAAAGTTGTAGTAGTAATGGCTCCATTCGGTTTTCCGCAGACTGGTCGAGTTGTGTATATAAATCCTATACTATCTATTACTGGTTTCTTCCAGTCATCAATAAATATACTTGACGTAATGGTACAGTTTCCATTATCACTCAAGGTGAGGGTATAGTTACCTGCTAAGATATTGGTTAAATTGGGAGAAGTAGCTCCATTGCTCCAAGTGTAAAATTTGGTGGGAGCGCCTCCACTAACCATAGACGCAATGCTTCCATTGGCTTCACCACATTTAGATTTTTGCCCAGTCAAATTGACCATAAGCATAGGAAATCTGGCTAAATAAACACTTTGGGAATCTTTGCAATTATTGACATCGGTCACAACCACTTTATAATTACCAGAATCCCTATTCGTCAAGCTTGGAGGTCCTGCAACTCCATTCCAAACATAACTGAATGGCGCTGTCCCTTGCGTCACCGCAGCTGATAGAAGACCGTTATTAATGCCACAACTAGCATTTTGTTGAGAAATCACGACTACTGGTGAAGTAGCCATGACTAAGGTTTGTGATTTAGTTATGGTACATAGATTGTCTGTAATCGTTACAGTATAACTAGTGCCTGCTAAATTGATAATACTATCTATAGTAGCTGACGTGGTCCATGTATAATTCACCGTACCCACCGTGTTGAATGCTATGGCTTTAAGTTTGCCATTGTTAATGTTACATTTTGGATGCTGTACGATTAGGTTTACAGAATCTACTCCTATGCTATTTAAAAATGTAGAGGTCGATGCAGAGCATCCTGCAGCGTCTGTTACCGTCAAGGAGTAGGTATTTGGCACTATACCAGCTATCGTATTCGTATTTCCACCATTGCTCCATGTATAACTAATTGTTCCGCTCGCATTAGTAACTATAGCTCCTAAACTTCCATTTCCATTTCTGCATGTAGCGGGTGTTTTATTGAAATTTATTAGAGGCAATCCTAGCTGAACTAGTGTCACAGAGTCTATCCATATACAACCTTTTGTATCCGTTACAGTAAACTTGTATTTCCCTGGACTAAGGTTAAACACAGAATCAGAATTTGGTAGAGCTGGACTCCAGAAATAATTCTTCGTCCCTGTCCCTCCTGTAGCTCGTACTTTTATATATCCGTTATTTAGATTACAACTTGGATTTTTTGCTGATTTGGTAGCCGTAAGCGCATAGACTGTATCCATGACGGTCGAATCTTTTTTGATACAACCTCTGATATCAATGACGGTATAAACATATTTACCCCCATTGAGATTAGAAATTGAATTAGTCCCTGCCACAGCATTCCAGAAATGACTTAGCGGAGCACGAGTACTGACTACATTTGCAAATATGGATCCATTAGATAGACCGCAGCTCGCTTGATTGGGGATCAGGGAGACAATAGGTCCTGCCGTATCTCCTACATTCACAAGAGAGGTTGCAATACATCCCAAACTATCCGTCACAGAGAGCGTATAAGAACCTGCGCCTACATTCACTGCATTGGCATTAGTGCCCAATCCTCCGCTCCAGTTATAGGAATATGGCAATCTTCCATCTATCACATTCGTTGAAATACTCCCAACCTTATATGTACAATTATCATTGATTACAATATGACTAGCACTATGTTTCTTCACTCGAGCCAGGTGTATTGTGTCTCGAATTTCACAGTTGTTTGAGTCCGAAATATAGAAAATATGCTTTCCTGTATCCAGTCCAGATGCAGTCAAAGAATTAATAACCGCATTCCAGTTAAAAATATACGGAGGCTTGCCAGTAATAATAGTTGCCGTTACTTGACCATTATTTAAATCACAATTGGCAGGAATTTTTGTCAAAGTTATTTGCAATGGTGTTTGAGCAATTATTGTGACAGAATCTATATCTGAACACCCGGTGCTATCGGTTATGGTTAATAAATAATTTCCAGCCACTAATCCATTTAAATCCTTGGTCGTGGATCCATTGCTCCAATTAAAAGTAAATGGTGCTTGACCAAAACTAATGTTCGTTATAACTTTGCCTTTGTCTGAGCCACAAAAAGAATTAACCCCTAACAAGTTGACATCTGGGCTAGGAATAAATTGTACCTTAGCGGTATCTATTCGAACACATGCTCTAGCATCTGTCACGGTAAGAATATAATTTCCACTAAACAGATTTTGTAAAGAATCATTCGTAGTAAAATTATACCACATATAAGTATATGGTAAACTTCCTCCACTTACCATTGCTTTCGCTTTGCCACCACCATTGGTGCAGTGTGCATTTTTTATTTGAAACTGAATGCTTGGAGCTGCACTATCTATAATAGCTATAGTGTCGAAGAGGATACAACCCTTGGAGTCACTTATTCGAACTATATAGGTTCCTGAGTCTATTGAATTAATAAAACCTGTATCCGTCGCCTGCTGATTTGCATTAAAAGCATTGGGTACTTTTCTCCAGCTGTAGAAATAATCACCATAAATGCTATTGGCTATCGTTCTTATTTGACCATCTGATCGACCACAATTTGAGCGTGTCCATTGTAAAGACCTAGTTGGTGCTACAGTATAGGCTAGTGTATCGCGCAATATGAATACACAACCAGCAGTATCTGTCAAAGTAAGCGTGTAAATACCCGGTGCCAAATTTGTGATACTTGAAGCCGTGCTTGTATTACTCCAGCTATAACTCTGCGCTACCATCGGCGCTGAGATATTGACACCAATACTGCCCGTATTATTTCCACATGGTGGATCACTGACAATTAAACTTGGAAGAGAATTTGGATTGATATCTAAAGTAGAGGTTAACGTAGCGGTACATTTTTGAGAGTCCTCTACCATAATCGAATAACTGATAGGGCCTGTTAAAGACAATTTTTTGTAAGTTGAATCCAGAATACCATTCCAAGTAATTTTTATCGGATTGATGACACTATCTATTTTAATATGCATTTCCCCATTTCCCCCTGCGCATTTTTCTAAGATAATGGAATCACGAATAGTAGGATAATGGGTATATCGCATGGTTGCTGTCGTATCGAATTTACATCCATTGGAATCGGTGGTTCGCAAATTATATGTGCCACCAGACACACTGTCAAGCAGGGCAAAACTGTCTCGTGCTAAACGCTGCCATACATGTTTGAAAGGAGCTGTACCACCCAGAGGTAAAGCAAGAATAGTTCCAGATGCAGTATCGCAGCGGGTTTTGACTATTTGAAAAGTATCGCGGAGCGTGGTACTATCTTTTATGTTTAGAGAATCTCGCACAATACAACCTAGACTATCGGTAATAAATAATTCGTACCGCCCATGCTTCAAACTATCGGCGATCAAACCTGTATCTCCGTTGGACCATTGAATGGTGTATGGCGATGTTCCATTAGTAATATTGATCGTAATTTTACCTGTAGAATCATTGCATTTTGATCTTTGAAAAATTGACTGGTAGCTAATGGCTCCTTTTGTACTTAAATCCCATGTATCGCGCACAACGCACCCATTGCTATCTGTAATGACTACAGAAATAGTATCGCTTGGCAGACCTCCCACAAAATTTCCACTCGCATTGACATCGTGGCTCCAAACAAAACTGAAAGGGCTTGACCCTGTAATATTGTGGATATGGATTAATCCGTTATCGAAACCACATCGCGCTTTACGAAAACTATCTTGATAGACAGGAAAAGGTCTTCGAACGATAGAATCCACTCGTGTCCCTATACAACCATCGGCGTCTGTTACGGTCAATGAGTATGTACCTGGTAGTTTGGATGATATGTTTGGAGTGGTTTCGCCAGAACTCCAAGCAAAGCTATATGATGGTTTGCCACCTGTAATGCTTGTTGTTATCCCACCTGTAGTATTATTGCACAAAGCATTTGTGATATTAAAGCCTACGGTAGGATTGGTAGAAGCTAGAATAGTGTATGTCTTCGTTTTTTGACAACCATTTCCATCTTGAACCAATACAGTATAATTCCCTGGGGCTAATCCAGTTCTTGTGGCACTTGTATTACCACCTGCCCAACCAATGCTAATAGGACTTTGTCCTACTATATTTTGTAAGAAAATCTTGCCATTATTCGTACTGCATATAGTCTGAACTAGACTATCCGAAAAATTAGTAAAAACGGGTTGAAGAATGGTGTCTGTAGCTATTTTTTGGCAACCTATAGAATCTGTTATGGTCACTGTGTATATACCTGGGGCTAACCCACTCATAAAATTAGTAGATTGTCCACTGCTCCAAGTATAAGCTATTGGAGGTTTTGCCCCTGTTACACTCGTTGATATACTACCATTATTTTGTCCACAAGTTGCGTTCACCTTTGTTGTTGTTAATACTGGTGATGAGTTCATGGTAACTAAAGATCCACCGGATGCAGTACAACCATTTACATCCGTAACGGTTACATTGTAGGTCCCTGGCGGTATGCCTGTTCTATTCTGAGTTGTGACTGCATCATTCCATATATAGCTATAATTGGGAGTTCCTGATAGTATAGTTACATTAATGGTTCCATTGTTCACTCCGCAAGTTGCATTGATCCTGTTGATCGAAATATTTACCGCAGGACTAGAGGTCACAATGACTGAATCTATTGCTAAACAGCCCTTAGAATCTTGAATAGTAAATTTATATTTCCCTCCTGAAAGTGCATTGATGGAATGAGATGTCGCTGAGATTGGTGAACTAGTTACCCCATTGCTCCAGAAATAAATAAATGGTGCAGTGCCACCACTTGTTATCTGAGCCGTTGCCGAGCCATTGCTCGCACCACAGAGGGCATTTGTGCCTGATTTATTCTTAGTAATAGCTGGAAATGAATTCAATTGAATGCTATCTATTTTCGTACAACTATTCACATCAGAAAAAGTCAGCTTGTACCAACCACCTGCCAATCCACCTATCGTTGGCGTATTTCCTCCTGTACTCCACTGATAGGTAAAAGGAGAAAAGCCACTCGTCGCATTGGCTGTGACTGCGCCATTCAGATTGCCACAGGTTTGGTCTGTTTTAGAAAAACTAAAATTTGCTGGAGAACTTCCCAATATATTGATGGGGTAATTGATAGAACATCCCGTGCCATCAATGACAGTCAAAATATAAGACCCGGCAGGGCGACTATTGATGAAGGTATCTGTCGAAATGACCGCTGCTCCTAGCTTCCATTGAAAAGTAATTGGCGCTATACCTGTTTTAGTCAATACCCTTGCACTTCCATTGCTTAGACCACATGTTGTGTTTTGAATCGTATAGGTAGCCCCTGGAGGATTTGTTCCTGCCGCAATAGTTAGGATAGTATCAAAGCGACAATTCAATCCATTTTTAATAGCTACATTATAAACCCCAGCCGCAAGACCATTAAATATATTCCCTGATAGAAAAGTTGTTCCCCCATTTATGGAATAGGTATAAGGTGGATTATTTGGCGAAGTCGTTTTCGCATAAAGTCTTATAGATCCATTATTCGTGCCACACGTAGCATTGGTTATCCGCATAGAATCAATTTCATTTCGAATCTTTAAAACATTGACCGAAGTGAATGCACTATCACGGCAGCCTGCCGCTGTAGTTACTAAGAATTTATATGTTTGACTAGTGCTCGGTTTTGCGAATGGCAATAAAATAGAACTGTTAGATAGACCAATATTAGGCGTCCATAAATAGGTATAGGCTATAACTGGAGTCACGGTTGGATTTAACTGAATAGAATCATTAATACAAATATTAAAGTTAGGATTCAGACTAATGGCAGGTTTCGGATTGACTCCTATCGTAATCAATGAATCTACTGTCGTGCAACCCAAAGAAGAGATTCGTAGAAAAACATTTTGCGTTGATGCTATATTAGGTGCTGTATACGCAAACGTAGTTGTGAAACAATTAGTACATGAAAGATTGGTAGCTGGTGTCCAAACTGCATTAAAACTCGTATCTGATCTAGTATAGTTAAGATTAATATTTTGACCTACACATAATGAGGTATCTCTTTTGCTGCTGTTTATTGTAATGCCATTGGCAAAGTCTTTAATATAATAGTGAACCGTATCTGAATAGTTTATTGACGGTACCGAGAATACGATTCTAAGTGATTCCATATTTTCTTTTAAACCATCTGTCAAGGCTGAAACATTGTAGTTAAAGGTACTAGAGCCTACAGGTATTGTAAAATTAGATGTGGCAGTATAATCAGCAGAAACTGCCGTTCCTGAAAAACTCACATTTACAGTAATCGGCGCACTGATAGTCGACCGAGAAAAAGAAACTATTCCTGGATTACAGCCTTCGATCAAAAAAAGTGAATCTTTGTTGGAACCATTAGTCGCTTTCTTTTCCGTTAACTCTAATAATGGTGGAGAATTAAAGCTCGATTTTTTAAAGAATAGCCCGCTATCGAAATTAGCATCCAAAATGTCTGCTATCACTAGTTTCATGGTATGAGTCAAATTTGGCAGCACGGGTATGCGCGCTCGCAGCACTTTGGTCATCCCATCATAGACGATATGGTTATTAATAAGATTGGTCGTGTAATACTGAATGAAGGGCGATCCTGCCCCTAATCCTCTGCAATAGGTATTGAAGTTGGTCACTCCTGTTTGCTTACTCGTATCATTAATACTATTGACCGATACATTAATATTGGTGCCGGGCACTTTGGAGTAATTTTTGAATGTATCACTCGGAGCCTGAACAAAAATACCGAAAGCGTCAAAGTACTGCAAGCAAACATACTCTGGATAATCTTCGGAAGCAAAAACATAATCGATGAATGCGGAATCACCGCGTGGTACAAAATTAAACTGTAAAAAACATAAATCTCGCTGCACAGCAGTGGATCCTACCAAAGAGGTTATTTGTGCATCCGTAGCTGTAATCCCTAAGTTATTGCTCGCCAATCTAAATCTATTTGCATTGATCCCCGTATCGGATGCTGTACTTAAAACTCGTCCTGTGCATAATACAATCCCACTATCGATGGCTAAACTTAAATTTGGCGTGGGATTTACATTGACAAAGGTTCCATTAGCCAGCGCACTGCAGTTTAGTGTAAATCCTCCAGCTACCTGTATTCCCTTTCCCGCCAGCGTATTTGCCAGAACAGCTGCTGTTTGATTATCTACTAAGGTGATAGATTGACTATGGCAGACACTTAGCCGACTCATCAATAGAAGGAAGACGAATAATCTTATGATCATTATTAACACTGACTTTCATTTAACACAAAGATAATCAAATTTTAGTGTGCAATGAAAAAAATAAAAAGTTTATGTATTCAGATTAGAAAATCTTTATTTAACCCATATAAGAGGCTGATTTAGTTAGAAAATTGGGTGGCGTTTATTTATCAATTTAACGTGCAATAGCCATTCTTCTCAATTAATTGAATATGATTCTAGCGCAAAATCAAGATTCATTTTTGTCCGCGAAAGATATAGTGGCTGGTGAAACAAGTCTAATTTTACTAGCATAGTATGTAGAATACCTTTCTCCTTCAAACTCAATTTGCCAGTGACTAGTTTTGCAATTTTTCTAGTGACCGCTTTTATGGAATAAAACATGGTCTCTCCTTTTTTTGTCAGGACCAGTCTTTTACTTCGTCTATCATGGTCATCAATGGATTCTTCAATAAGTCCATTATTTATAAGTCTGCGAATAATTTCCAACCCTGATGTCTTTTCGTGTACATTTACCTCTATTAATTGTGTCTTGGTGAGGCTGCCTGCACGTTTCAACGCATATAGATAGGTGAAGTCCTCTTGTACAATCTCCGGAAATTCAGAAAGATAGCCCTTAATATGAATCTTGGCATGTCTATACATTAAGATTAACAATCTTGAGATTTCCTCTTCGACCTCATTGTCCGATAAAGAATTGCTTTCAGTACTTCTACTTCTGCTGCTTTTTTGTTTGTGGTTTTCGCTATTCAATATCCAATAGGCAAAATCCGTTAATTTAATGTCCTTTGTTTTACTTTGTTCTTTGACAAATCTACAATACGCTTCCAAAAAATCCATTGAGTTATTTACTTCCATAATTAGTACAAATTTGTGCTAAACTACATCTTTTATAATAAATTCGTCCTATTATTTAATTTCCGTATATTTGTATTACTAAAGAACTAACTTTAGACCATGTCAAAAAAGAAAATTGCTATCATAGGTTCTGGTTTCTCTGGCTTGAGCGCGGCTTGCTACCTAGCTCAAAAAGGGCATCTCGTGACTATATTTGAGAAAAATGAAGCCGTTGGTGGACGAGCTAGGATGTTTGAACAGGAGGGGTTTAAATACGATATGGGGCCTAGCTGGTATTGGATGCCAGATGTTTTTGATCGATTCTTCGCAGATTTCGGTAAGAAGACCAGCGATTATTATAAATTGTTAAAACTTTCTCCTGGATTTCAAATCATTTTTAACGACGCCTCCACGTTTTCGATGGTGAATGATTCCGAAGAACAACTAAAGTCCTTTGAGAATATTGAAAAAGGGAGCGGAAATAAGCTGAAAAAGTTTTTAAAAAACGCTGAATATAAATACAACATAAGTATGACGGATCTTGTATTAAAGCCATGTCATAGCGTATCAGAATTCATACGGTGGGATATTATCAAAGAAGTAATCAAGACAAATTTATTTAGTCCGCTCAGCTACGAAGTCCGCGCCTTGTTTAAAAGTGAAAAATTGAGGCAGATCGTAGAGTTTCCAGTCATTTTTCTAGGAGCTATGGCAGATAAAATTCCTGCACTTTACAGCATCATGAATTATGCTGCCATGGTGCAGGGAACCTATTATCCCAATGGAGGTATGGTGAAAATTGTAGAAGCCATGTCTGACTTAGCTAAAAGTTTGGGCGTAGAAATAATTACCAGTTCACCGATTGAGAAAATAGAAATCGAGGGAAATATAGCCCGTGGAGTAAAAATAAATTCGAAGCTTATCGAATTTGATGCCGTCCTTTCTGCTGCGGACTATCACCATACAGAAATGAACCTACTAGAATCAAAATATAGAAACTATGATGAAGCCTACTGGGAGAAGAGAATCTTCGCTCCATCCTCCGTGCTGTTCTATCTGGGAATCAATAAAAAAATTGACAAACTAATCCACCACAATCTTTTCTTTGATACCGACTATCATGCGCATGCAGCGGACATATACGAAAAGCCCCAATGGACCAAAGATCCATTATTCTACGTTTGCTGTCCATCCAAAACGGACAAATCAGTTGCTCCAGAAAATTGTGAAAACGTATTCATCCTCATACCGCATGCCATACAGCTAGAAGAGGACAAAACGATGGTGGATCATTATTTTGATACGGTTGTCAAGCGCATTGAAAAGTATACAGGAGAATCGATTCTGCCACACATCATTTTCAAAAAACAATTTACGGCTCAAAACTTTATAGAAGAATACAATTCATATAAAGGAAATGCTTACGGCCTCGCCAATACTTTGATGCAAACTGCTTTTTTAAAACCAAAAGTAAAAAACAAAAAAGTAAAAAACTTGTTCTACGCTGGACAGTTAACCGTGCCTGGACCAGGTGTGCCACCATCTATTATCTCAGGAAAAATAGTAGCGAAAGAACTTCACAATTATTTAACACTCAAAAACTAATCTTATGTCGCTATCTTTAAGCACTTCCCTTTCAGTGGATACAGTTGTTGAGGAAAAACAATTCACGATGCCTACATCTAGCCATAATTTAGAACAGACAAGTTCAAAATCTCACTTTGATGAACTTTCAGATCTAACAGCGAAAAATATCACTAAAAAATATAGCACCAGTTTTTCTATCGGGATACTGTGTTTGGATAAATCCATACGAAATGCTATATACCAAATCTATGGCTTCGTGCGCGTGGCGGATGAGATAGTTGATAGTTTTCATGGTTTTGATAAAAAATCTCTTTTAGATGAATTTGAAGAGGACACCTATAAAAGTATAGAGCGCAGAATATCCACCAATCCCGTACTCAATAGTTTCCAAGCGGCGGTGCATGCCTATAATATTGACAAAAAACTTATAGAAGCTTTTCTTTACAGTATGCGCATGGATTTGGAAGCAAAACAACATGATAAATCTTCGTATGATACATATATCTACGGGTCTGCTGAGGTAGTTGGTCTTATGTGCCTCTATGTGTTTGTCAATGGGGATATGGAAGAATATATTCGTCTGCGACCACAAGCAATGAAGCTTGGGTCTGCTTTTCAGAAAATCAATTTCCTAAGAGATATCAAAGAAGATTCTATGCAATTGGGGAGGATCTATTTTCCTAGTCTCAGCCTAACCAAGTTTGATGATAAAACGAAAGGTGAATTGATAGCTGAAATAGAACTAGAATTTGAAATAGCACTCGAAGGAATAAAAAAACTTCCTTTTAAAGCGAGATTTGGGGTATATTTAGCCTACCTATACTACAGAACGTTAACGATCAAAATAAAACAAATGCCTGCCAGTGTTCTTTTAAAACAAAGAGCCAGCGTAAGTAATTTTACCAAACTATTTTTAGCATTCAAAGTTATTTTTATGCGAAAATTAAATATAGCCATAAGATGAAACAACTGATCACTGCATTATTGTTTTTTGCATTTAGCTCTCCAATCATGGCGAATGAAGCAATGAGACAAGAACTCGATCTAGCCTGGAAAAATGAAAAATATGCCGATCAGTTGATTGCGAAATTAGAGAAAAATACAAATGAGAAAAATCAAGGCTACCTCGCTGTAGCCTATATGATGAAATCTAACCATGCGTCCATGCCGTGGACCAAACTCAAATACTTCTTCAAAGGGAAAAAAACATTAGAAAAAGCGATTACAAACGAACCAGATCGGGTGGAGCTGAGATTTTTTCGATATGAAATTCAAGTTAAAATACCAAAGGGACTGAAATATAATAACCTAGAAGAAGATAAAAAGATGATGATTATCTACCTCGAAAATGAACAAAACAAAAATAAAGATGAATCATTATACTCCAAAATCCAATTATTAAATCTAAAGAAATTATGAATATACTCGTTTTTTTAACCACCTATATAGCTATGGAAGGCGTTACTTGGTGTACACACAAATTTGTCATGCACGGATTCTTGTGGAATTTGCACTATGACCATCACAACAAAAATAAATCTAAGTTCATGGAAAAAAACGATTGGTTTTTTGTCTTTTTTGCCATCATTTCAATGAGCCTTTTTTACATTGGATCGACTATCGAAAGCATGGAATTTCTTATTTACATTAGCCTCGGCATTTTAGCTTATGGAATATCCTATGTGATTGTGCATGAAATCATCATTCACAAAAGGCTATTTTCCAATTGGACACAAAAGTTCTTCTACTTCAAAGCGCTGCAAAAGGCTCATAGAAAACATCATTCTCATTTGGGGCCTGAGGATGGAGAATGCTTTGGTATGCTTTGGGTACCATTTCATTACTTCAAAGAGGCTTATAAAAATAGATGAGTTTTAAACTCCTAATTCTTTTTCTTTCTTACTGTAGTTTTTTTCATTTTTTATTGTTTTATTGTGTTATCCTTTTCCTATGTTTCAATCTTTCGCAGTTCATAAGCTAATAGCCGTGGTCTCTAAAGAAAAAAATGAAAGAAAAGGATAATTACAATAATCCTAGGAGAAAACTTAGCTCACAATTTTACTTTACCTTTCTGCTTTGTAATCATTAAAAAAGAACTCTAGTATTATGAATTATCTAATCATAGGCGGATCTTCTGGCATAGGGAAATCACTCGCTGAAATCCTGTCCGAAAATGCGCATGTCTTTGCTACATATTATAAGACAGAGCTAACTCACCCTGCAATAAACTACTTCTATCATGAAGCTAGTGATAAACTCAATCTCGATAAAATACCTGAAGTTATTGATGGACTTGCATACTGCGTAGGAAGTATTCAGCTAAAGCCTTTTCATCGCTTTACACAAGAAGATTTCATTTTAGACTATCAACTACAAGTATTGGGAGCGGTCAAAGTCATTCAAGATATCTTACCTAGATTGAAACAATCCTCATGTGCTTCTATTGTTTTATTTTCTACTGTAGCGGTGCAAACAGGTTTTACTTTTCATAGTTTGATATCGGCAAGCAAGGGCGCTATTGAGGGGCTTACAAAGGCCTTAGGCGCTGAATTATCCCCTAAGATTCGTGTCAACTGTATAGCGCCATCGATCACACAAACTCCTTTAGCCGCGGCATTGCTCAATACCGAAGAAAAAATAGCGGCTAACAGCCAAAGACATCCCCTGGAGAGAATAGGACAGCCGCAAGACGTGGCAGCGCTCGCTGCGTTTCTCCTTAGCGAAAAATCTTCCTGGATGACCGGACAGATTATTCATATGGATGGTGGAATTTCAACTATAAAAAAATAAGAAAATGGCAGCCATTTATCAATTTCGCACCACCCAAAAAATACCCGCAAGCCTAGATAAAGTCTGGGAATTTATATCCTCTCCGCGGAATCTAAAAAAAATAACCCCTGAACATTTGGGGTTTCAAATCACCAATGAACCTATAGCAGATAAAATGTATGCTGGCATGATCATCGCATATAAAGTATCTCCGATTTTGGGCATCCCTATGGATTGGGTGACGGAGATTACCCATGTAGAGGAGAAAGTGTACTTTGTCGATGAACAGCGCATAGGCCCCTATGCTATCTGGCATCATCAGCATCGATTAACTCCCATAGAAGGTGGTGTCCTCATGGAAGACATTATCTCTTACAAGCCTCCATTCGGAATTCTAGGAACTATTGCGAATAATATATTGATCAAAGGACAATTGAAAACTATTTTTGATTTCAGATTTACAGCACTAGAAAAGGAGTTTGGGAAGTGGATAGGATTGTAGAGCCTAAATGTCCAATTGTACACTTAATCCATAATTTAAAGTACTAGGATTAAAGTAATCCATTTCTGGGCCTTTCAACGTATTAATTAATAATTGATAACCCCCATTGATGCCAATTATAAATTTCTCTGACACCTTTATACCTATGGTCAAATTCGGATTGACAATTAAGGATTTTCTATCGATAAAACTTTTATTGTTTTCTGGAAAACCTATGCTTTTAGCTGTATAGAAAGCAAGTCCCCCTTTCACTTCAGGTGTAATAACAATTCGCTTCGAATTGAGGATTCTGTAGCCAATGTTTAACCCAAAATTTCCATATTCAGAACTACTGAGATCAATAATTTTGTCATCAATGAGAACCAATTCATAACTTTCATAATGAATCATATTAGTTGCATAAGCCCCGAAATAAAAATTTCTTGAGACAT
Organism: Sphingobacteriales bacterium; assembly: GCA_021297855.1. GTDB lineage: Bacteria > Bacteroidota > Bacteroidia > Chitinophagales > JADJOU01 > CHPMRC01. Next base: position 29,641 of record JAJTHM010000010.1, read on the forward strand.
TCAGCATTAACTCTAAGGTTCCTATTTTGCCGCTAGAATTTAATAAATCTCCTTTCGGCGCCATAGGCAATACGCCCAAGGATACTCGCATTGATAGTTTAGAATAATCGGTTTTATCAGATAACGAATCATTATTCTGGCTATAAAGATTTATGGTACTAAATGCTAATAGTAAAAAAAATACCTTATTCATCTCTCTTCACTATTTTGATGACTCTATGAGAAACTTGGTCTGATTGCATTTGCAAGAAATAGGTTCCCTCTGGTAAATTTTGCATACTAATTTCAGTATGGAGCAATGAATTAAAATGTTGGCCCCATAATATTCGACCTGACAAATCATAAATAGTAATATCTACATTGCTTAATTTTCTTTCTAGTTCAATCGACAATTTATTAAATACGGGATTTGGATAGCAAATAATTCCTTGGGCGAAGTTAGTAGAAAGAATAAAAGAATTAGAGGCACAAGCTGCTGTATCTGTCTTACCATTCTTGGTTACAACGACAGTATATTTATTTTTATCTGACACTTGAAATGTTCGTTTTGTAGCTCCTGTAATCTTTTTCATAGGTGGGCCACAGAGATACCATTGATATGAGTTAGCACTATCAATGCTAGCAATTAATGCGCCAGCTACATAATTTATTTGCAAAATTGGAGGTGCTGCAGGAGGTAAGGCTGCCTTTGCACTTAATATCAATTTGAATATGGTATCGCACTTATTTGCTGCTTTCGATGTGTCATAGTATGTTCCAGCACTGCTATAGGTTTTTCCGCGCCATGTATATGCTGTAGCAAAGTCAGAAGAATCAGTAGTAGTTATTACAGGCGGAGAACTAATCGTTAGGTTTAATGTAACAATACTATCGCATCCATTCGAAGATGCAAACGTATCCTTATAAACTCCTGATGTGCTTCTCTGCAATCCATTGAAGAGATAAGTCATTCCTTTGCAAATCGTAGAATTTATGGTAGAACTAGACGTTGGTTTTATAGTTAGATTCAAGATAATCAAACTATCACAGCCATTTGTGGCAATCAAGGTATCTCTGTAAACTCCTGCAGATGTGAGATTGTTTCCGTTAAAACTATATGATGCTCCATTGCAAATGGAAGTATTTAAAATGGAAGAGTCCTGTGGTAGTACAGTGATAAAAATATAATTTGTGTCGCATCTAGTTGTGGCCCCATTTGTTATACAAATCACTCTATTAATAGTATCTCTACCTACAAAATTTGTGTTAGGCATATATTTTACGCTGCCATTTGTTTTAATTAAAACACTACCCTTTCGACAGTATACACTCATAGTGACACCAGCCGATGAATAAACGGGCGCAAACCCTCCTATATCAATAGATGCACAAGCCTTAGTTGTTACTGATGTATCTCTTGTACAATTCAATACAAAAAGGTTAAATGTAACAAAACTATCACAACTTGAAATATTCGTAAGCGTATCATAATAAACTCCTCCTAATTTCAAAATATTTCCAGCAAAACTTAACGTATCTCCAAAACATATAGTATCATATACATCAATTTTTGAGACACAGTTATAGGTCTCTATCGCCCCTATATCAATATTACTATTCTGAATTCTATCTGCACCAAGGAAATCAAGTTTTTCAGTCCAAGTATATAAACTACTGTCTCCTTTATCTAAAAGTGGGCTAGTGGGGAGTAAAGCAAGACTGTCAGCCCCAGTGCCTCCTTTAAATAGAGGATTGATTTTGTATAAATTTTTAGTAGAACCGGCAGCTAAAGGTATGGTGCTTATTAAAGTGCTATCTATCTGAAAGAGATTGTTATTAGCTATGATAGTTGCGCCACCATTGCGAATGTCTGAATATAATGAATCGGCATACCCAGTCGGATTTTTATTTCCCCAAAAAATATTATTGCGTAGATAGTTTATAGCAGAGCCTTGAGTAAAAAATCCACCAGTAAAAAATGTATTTACTCCATTTGAAGAAATAGTATTGTTCTCAATATAGTGCACTCCTGCAGTTGTTTGCAGAGCAGTACCTCCCGAATTATTGGCAATGATATTATTGACTATTTTTGACGAGCTATCAAAAAATGAAATTGCATTTCCCCATAAGTTTTTAGTGACTAGGTTTCCTATAAAATTAACTTTTGATCGAAATGAATATACGACATTTCCAATATGATTTTGAATGATATTGTTCGATATTAGATAATTACCTCCCCATAGATAAATAGCTGTTCCCTGATTAGTGCCCAGATTACTATCAATAATACAATTTTGAATGGTGGTATTTGAATTATATGAAGCAATTCCATCTCCAAAATCCCCAGCCCGATTCTTCCTAATTGTACAATGGCTTATCAAATTAGTCCCGCCATTTATGTATATGCCACCGCCAGCTACTGGAATTATTGGACCCCACCCGCTGCTTGGCGCAGGTCTTCCTTTTTCTATAGTAAATCCATTAAGAACTGAGGTATCGGCTGAGCTAGAACCTCCCATCAGTACTACGTGAATAAAAGAATCTGTAGCTGTGGCACCCGACAAGATAGTAGGATTAGCAGAGATATTTCTCATTCCTCCGCCATTTGGATAGCCTCCATAGACCTCTAGTCCTGCTCGTATGTGAAAAGCAGAAGAATGGAAAATACTTGTAGAATTGGTAGAGTTATAAGTTCCTTTTGCCACTAAGATAGAATCTACAGCTGAGTTATTAGAAGCACTATCTAGAGCTCTACCAAGAGACTTAAAGGCATTAGACCACGAAGAGCCATTTCCAGAAGTTACAATAGCACTATCTACATAGAGCGTTTGCGATTGAACATCTCCTAGAAACATTGTAAAAACAAAAATGAAGAAACTAATTAAAAATGGTTTCATAAAAGTATAACTTAGTAATTAATAGTCCGCTAAGTTAAGGCAAGTGCGATTATTTAAATTAGATTTTTTACTTAGAATCAAAATTATAGAAATAAAATTCTAATGTATATTTGCATCAAACAATTCACATGAGTCAAAAAAATATTCTCGTCATAGGAGCAGGAGGTCAGATAGGAACCGTTTTGGTTGAAAAGCTAAAAGATGTGTACGGAGCCTCTTCTGTATTTGCTACTGATTTAAAAGAGAATACAGAGAAGGGAATTTTAGGACTAGATGTAATGGACAGAGCAGGGTTAGAAGCATTTATTGAAAAAAACAAAATCACAGAAATATATCATCTGGCGGCTATCTTATCTGCTCGTGGAGAACAAAATCCTAAATGGGCATGGGACATCAATATGGGAGGATTGTTTAATGTATTTGAATCTGCCGTTAAATTTAAGGTAAAAAAGGTCTTCTACCCTAGTACGATTGCCGTATTTGGTCAGCATATCCCTCTGGAAAGTACCCCTAATCATGTGCCTCTGGTGCCCGCGACTGTCTATGGTATCAGTAAAGTCGCTGGTGAGTTGTGGGCAGAATATTATTTTACTAAATATGGATTAGATGTGCGCTCCGTTCGCTATCCGGGTGTCATAGGTTATCAATCGTTGGCCGGTGGAGGTACCACAGACTATGCGGTGGATATATTCCATGCCGAAGCGAAAAATGAGGTTTTCAATTGTTTCCTATCAGAACATACCAAACTACCTATGATTTATATGGACGACTGCATCAATGCCACGATTGATATCATGCGAGCTCCGAAAGAAGCTATAAAAATAAGAACGAGTTATAATCTGGCTGGTATGAGTTTTTCTCCCGTTGAGATTGCCACGGAAATTCAAAAACGAAACCCAAACTTTAAAATCGAATACAACCCTGATTTTCGCCAAGCCATAGCAGCTTCCTGGCCTGCAAGTATTGATGATTCTGAAGCAAAAAAAGACTGGGGCTGGCAGCCAAAATATAATCTTTCGGCCTTAGTGGAGGTTATGATGACCGAGGTTAGAAAAAAATATTCTAGCCTTAAAGATTCTCTATAATCGCCTCAAATTCTTTATAACCTATTTGCCCTTCTGCGGTCTTACTTCCACTTATATAGTGCACATAGGTAAATGGAGCACCGAGAAACAATGAAGTTATCCTAGTAAATTTAGCGTCTTCTCCCATCCCAAACGCAACTATATTTTCTTCCCCTTGATATAAATTCAAGAGATTGAGACAATCATCTCTAAAATTGACTTTGGTTGCTATCTTCACTATATCCGCCCCTATTTGCCTAGACTGATCTATGATTTCTTTTAGTTCTTTTTGAGAGGGTGTTTTATCAAAATTATGATAGGAAATGATCACCTTGACACCATAACCTTTGGCAAATGAAATCAAATCGTCTCTTTGCTGACTATTTAACATCAGCTCTACATCTATAAAACTTGCTCCTGCGCTCATGGCCTTTTTTAATTGCTCCATTTTTTGAACGCTGGCATTCGTAGAGTCTGCTTCTCTGTAGGTCGCTATGATTTCTATTGGCAAAGAAAAAATCTCAGATAAATATTGAGATCTAAATTGACATAGATCCATTCGTACCTCCGCTATGCTAAATTTCTCAGCTATAGAAATAGCACGCTTTATATTGCTTTCAGTAAAAATAACACAGGGTCTCACATGTTTTTATTTTAATACATAAAGACCGCCCAATTTTTCTAAGTCCGGATAAAAGTCCGGATAAGATTTTTGAACGGTCTCGCAACCTTTCAACTTACCTCCCATCAAAAATAATGCCAATACACTGGCAGCCATAGCCATACGATGATCACCATTAGACTCAAACTCAATGTCATTCACTCTTTCGACAGCTAAATTTAATTTTGATTTTCCAAAAATCATTAAATTATTTTCTTCTAAACTGTAGTGAATCTGCAACGATTCTAACCAATTTAGTATACCACTTAACCGATTACTTTCTTTGTGAATTAGCCTATTCACTCCCATCAGTTTGCTTTCCCCCTCTGCGAAAATGGCCAGCACCGCGAGAATTGGAGCTAAATCTGGAGCATCCCTTAGGTCAGCAGTGAACGGCCTATGACGATTTGACTGAATGCTTAGTGAACCCTTTTCCCAATTTAGTTTAGCGCCAAATTCTTTGACAATATCCAAAATTTTTAGATCTGCCTGCAGACTATTCGGGTTTAAACCTTGCAGAGCGATATCGCCGCTGATAGCTGCTGCAACTATCCAGAAAGCAGCCGAACTCCAATCACCTTCCACTAGAATGGAGGCTTTAGACTTTAAAATGGATGGACTTATTTGCAAGCCCCCATCAATCCAGTCAATGCTTGCCCCAAGACCACGAAGTAAGTCTATAGTCATATCAAGATAGGGTTTACTCTTCAAATTTTTAATACCTAGCCTTAACACCTGCTGATGATTTAGCCCCACTAGATAATAGAGCAATCCTGAAATAAACTGCGAACTTATAGAACCATCTATTTCCAAATCTATGGCACGTCTATTCCCATGATAAGTAATAGGCAAATGATTTTGCTGTCCTTGGTAGGCTAGACCCAGTTGATCAAATACAGGATATAGAGAATTCATTGGCCGATGAAGCAGACTTCCTGTTCCTTCAACTAGAGTTTTTCCCTTATTTAGCAGCATAAGTCCCAAAAATAATCTAGCACAGAGTCCCGATTCGTGGCAATGGATGGTCACATCCTTGGTAAAATCAAACGATGAATGAACCACTAAGTGTGTCTCTTCTCTCCAGACCAGTTCGGCTTCAGTAGATTTAATTATATCGAGAACTGAGAGCTCATCCGTGGATTTACCTAAATTTAAAATTTCGAGCGTTGGAATTAAAAAAGAAGCTGCAAGCGCTCGTTGACTATAGCTTTTAGACGGTGGCACTGATAAAACCCCCGCGAGTTTTTGACATGACTCTATGACAACATCCATTTCTCCTGCTCTGCTTTGATGAGATACTCCTTCAGTTTATCTAAACTCATTTTTTCTATACTGGCTTTCCCTAGTTCTTTTAATAAAATAAAAAAAATGGCATCTCCTTCGCGTTTTTTATCTGCCTTTATTTTCTCATAAATAGCCATAGCGGAAAAGCTTTCTAGACCAGTAGGTAATTTATATAGACCTAGTACTTTTTGAACTTGACCTGTAAAGCCGAGATTTACATGATAATAGCTTTCAGACATTTTGGCAGCAAATAGCATCCCTAGACCTACCGATTTTCCATGAGATAAGCCATAGATCGACTCTATAGCGTGTCCCACAGTATGTCCAAAATTCAGAATGCGTCTTTTGTTCTCTTCAAATGGATCCTCCTTTACTATAGTGGATTTATGTATTATACAACGATAGATTATCTTTTGTAAACTAGCTTTATCAATCATGATCTCATGCAAATTCTGGTTTGATAGTTCTTGAAAAAGACCAGCATCTAGGATCAATCCATACTTAATAATCTCTGCAAATCCATCTGCCATTTCTTCTGGAGGGAGCTGATTTAAAATTTCTGGAAAATAGTAAATGGACTTTGGCTGATAAATCGTACCTAGTTGATTTTTGAACTGTTTGAAATTAATCCCGTTCTTGCCCCCTATGCTTGCATCGATCAGACTTAGAAGTGTGCTGGGCACAATGGAAAACGAAACACCTCTTAGATAAACTGATGCTGCAAAGCCCGCTAAATCAGATACCGACCCCCCACCTATAGTCACTACATGACCCTTCCTATCCAGCTCCTGATTTGAAAATTGACCGACGAGCCAATAAAAAACCTCTAAACTCTTACCCTCATCTCCACCATCTAACTCTATGACACGGTCCGTAAGATTAAATGGTATATGGCGTCTAATTTTACTATCTATCACCCAAATGACTTTTGAATAGCCTTCACTCACTGCAGCGGATAGCTCCTTCCAGCTATCTACCTGCGCTACGTTTGTAGTCGATTCTCTAAACACTTGATAATGCGAAATTGACTTCATATCAAAACAATTCGAGTTCAGTTAGTTTATTATTCGCCTTAGTGACCCCTAAATGAGATATCCCATTGGTTATGATAAAGGTGTTTGCCCCGAGATTCAAGTTATAGCGTGCCAATTGTTCCATCACACTGCTGCTCAGTTTCTTCTGTGGAGCCTTACATTCTATGAGTATAGACGGTTTTGCTGCCTCATCATACACGCAAATATCAAATCGCTTTAATCGTTCATTAATATAGAAACCCTTCTCTACGGCTATTTTGCTAATTGAAATCTGCTTAGTCTCGGTCAAATAATGCAACCACAACTGTCGAACCTCTTCTTCAGGACTGGCTAGAACCCATTTTTTTCGCACAATATCATAAATAACTTTGGATTGATCCTGTGCCTTGGACTGAATTTTATACTGACCGAATTGGACTGTCATATTTCATCTTCTAATTTCTCTCCACGCAGCTTTCGCAGCCGTTTTCTGGCATCTGCTGTGAATACAGAATCTTTATACTTAGTCAATAAGTTTAGATAGGCAGCTTTGGCGCTTTCTATATTTTTAAAAACCTCTTCCTCTAGTTTTGCCCATTCATAGAGCGCTCTGTCGGCTAGGATTGACGTTGGAAATTTATCATAGAGTTCTTTGTAGAGTCTAGATGCAGCGCTATCATTTTCCACTCCTTTTTCATAATTTGCTTCTATGAGCAACACGTCGTCGATAAGACTAGAATTTGGAAATACCTTTTTTAAGGAAGCCAGCGTCTTGACAGCTTCTTCGGGTCTATTCTGATAAAATAGCAATTCGGCAGTGGACACATCCTTCATAGCTAATTCTTTGGCATTGTCTCCTTGGTTTTCTTGGATAAATACAGCCAATTGCAAAGCATCATTTGCTATCAACTCACTGGTAGATGATTTCAAAATAGATAGCAAATCCTCTGCCAATTCATAATCTCCATTAAAGTAAAAAACCTTAGAATTCTTATACCTGGCCTCCTCTCCTAAAGGTCCATCTTTCTCCTCCTTATCCACTTGACCATAGAGCAGAGAGGCTTCCCATATATCGTTCATCGCTAGTTTGATGTCGGCTAGGTCGAGCTTGGCTCTAGAGATATATTGACTAGCCAACATAGGTGTCTCTATCATTTTTTCGAGAATGCTTAATGCTTGTGGCAATCTTTTTAAGTACTTAACAGTATATTCCGCATACAGCAACTGTATCTCTGCGGTTGTTTGATTGCTACCATATTGCTCCAGATACCGTATAATCTCATTATGTAGCTCGGATAAATGTGTCGAATCGCGAAGTCGTTCTCTTTTAAGTCTGGTATAGAGTGAGAGAATCTTTTTCTCATTCGCCAGTTTGGCATAGCCAGAAGAATTGTTTTTTATCACATAGTCATAGCCATCTATTGCAATTTTAAATTCATTTTCACCAGCGGCTATTTCAGCTATTTGATATACTTGCATACCTTGACCCCCTTTTCTTTTTTCATATGATTTGGTGAGTTGCAATGCTTGCTCATAGTCTTTGACCGTCATGGCCATCTGCATAGCTAGTTCATTCCATTTATCACTTCCTGGTTCTGCGCCTAGCTTCGCGAATAGTTTCTTCTCCATGATTCGCTGTGCGGTCTTGCTCGTAGTCAAAAAATCATAGGTGGAGTAGAGATACATATAGTTATGATTGTCCAACTCCAGTTGACCAAAGGCTAAACTGACGGCCTCTTCCATTCGATCTTGTTTGACATAGACGGCTAATAAATTCGACTGAAAAGCGTCTTTTGATTTAGTCTTTTTCTGAAACTTGAGAATCAAATCCTCCGCCATGGACCAATTTCGATTCTCCATATACTTCTGAATAAATGAATTGGCTTCGTATTCATTTTCTCCTATGAGATCATTAATTTGTGTCCATTCTTTCTTGGCTTGGTTGCTATCATTGAGTTTCTCAAAAGCCAGTCCCAGATTGTATTTATAAATGAGGCTTTTGTTATTCGTCTTCAGAACTTGCTTAGTCAGTTCTATGGCCTCACTATATTTTTTAAGTTGAAAATAAGTCTTATAAAGATAATCGTAAAACTTAGTTGGCTTAAGTTCAAACTGTTTTTTCAAAAGAATCTCCGCCTTATCATATTCTCTCAGCTGAAAAAACTGTATAGCTAAGCGCTCGTCTTCTGGGGTCTGAGAATACCCTTTCCCTATTATAAGAAGAAAACATAAAACAAACCAAAAATTTTTCACCAAAAAATGATTAACTCACCAATGTCCCCAAGGCCTCTCCTTTCAATATTCGCGCTAGATTTCCTGGCTGATTCATGTCGAAGACCATAATGGGTTTTTTATTTTCTTCGCAGAGTGTAAAGGCTGTCAAATCCATGACCTCATACTTATTTTCATAGACTTCTTTGAAGCTGAGTTTGTCAAATTTTTTCGCATTCGGGTCCTTGCGTGGATCTGCGGAATAGATGCCATCCACATTGGTGCCTTTCATGACGATATCCGCATTGATTTCTATTGAGCGAAGCGCTGCAGCAGTATCGGTGGTGAAGTAAGGATTTCCAGTTCCCGCGCCGAATATTACAACCCGCCCTTTTTCCATGTGCCGGATAGCCCGTCTTTTTATATATGGTTCTGCTATCTGATCCATACGCACTGCACTCAATAATCTCGTATATATCCCTAAATTCTCTATCGAGCTCTGTAGAGCTAGACCGTTGATCACTGTCGCCAGCATACCCATGTGGTCACCTTGTACTTTGTCTATCCCGATTTCAGCGGCATCCTTACCTCGAAAAATATTTCCCCCACCTATGACTAAAGCCAATTCAACACCCAAATCCACCGCAGATTTTATGTCTTCTGCATATTGCTTTAATCTTTCAGGATCATGTCCATAATTTCGACTTCCCATAAGGGCCTCGCCACTTAGTTTGAGCAATACTCTCTTGTACTTCATTGGAATAACCTTGGGGTTAAATAAAAAAATTAGGATTGAAAAAACCCACTGATTTTATCTTTGATAGAATCTTTAAGTCTTTGTACATCACACCGACAAATATAATTATCCTTCAGTTTCTGACAGATTTTTGTCTTCAAATCTTGCTCATGACATATGTATTCTTGACATTCCGCACAGTCGTTTATGTGACTTACGAGTCCTATTCGTTTTTCTTCTGACAATTCATTGTCTATGTAGTACATGACTTGATTTCGTATGTCTTGACAAGCATTATCTGCCATGATTAATCATTTTTATTTCGTTTATCTTTATAACCCATTTTGGCTCCATAAAGTTGCAGCTTTGATTTCAACATATTTCTAGCTCTAAATAACCTCGATCGAACTGTACCGATTGGTATCTCTAGGATATCACTCAGTTCTTCATAGGTAAAATCTTCTAAGTCTGCCAAAATGATAATTTGCCTGTAATCGGCAGGCAATCTCTCCAATGATGTAGTCACCTCGTCTCCCATCATTGATTTAAAATGATCCGTAGTATCTTTGACTACGACTCCATCTAGGTCTTGACTTGAATTTTCATCATTAGAATCTCCATCCTTGGTCTCAATGATATTGTCAAATGAATAGTGCGTTGGTTTTACCGACTTTTTCCTATAATCGTTTATAAAACCATTCTTCATGATTTTAAACAACCAGGCTTTTTCATTGGTGCCTTCCTGAAAGTTGTCCATAAAACGGAAAGCCTTGACAAAGGTATCTTGAACCAAATCATTTGAATCCTCCTCCTCTTTGGTGAGGTAGAATGCATAATTGTATAGCGTACTTAAATGGGGGAAAAATTTATCATTAAAATAAATTTCTCTCTCCTTTGGTGTTCTGGTATTCGTTCTATAAAAATTTCCCTCTTCTTCCAAGTAGTCCTAACTATTTTTCGATTTGTAGTTTTATTGATGTATGAACATCATCCTTGGAAATAACAAGTTGGTATAAGCCATTGGCCAAGTTTGGTATATTCATTGGAAACTCAGAATCTAAACCTGTCAATTTAAGTTCAGCATTATAGACCGTCTGTCCTAGATTATTAATCAATATTAGATTGACTTTACCTAATGTCCTGGAAACTATGCTTAAGTTAAATTGACCATTATTTGGATTTGGGCTTATGCCAGCTGACATATCTGCACTAGCACTTTGGATCGACCCTAGGTATCGACTACCTCCTTTAAACAAATAAGCGCCTGTTCCTCCTCCCGCTTCCAGAATATCTGGGAAAATGAAATACTTCAATCCATTTTCTGTTCCATCTACAAACTGACCAAATACGACAGAGTCGAAATTAAAACGGTTTCCACGAACCCCACCCAATAAAGCATTGGTAAATGGTAAGGTCTTTGATTTGAACCATCGGACATCCTTGTTCTCCAGTTCGAGCTGATCGCCGTATAAATTTTTAGTTTCAAGCATTTTATTTTCCAAATCATCTATTTCTGATTGATTGACATAGAACTTTACTTCAATAGGGTTATTGATAACTCCTGATGTAAGTTTGAAATTCCAAAATCGTTTCAACATTATAGAGGCAGTATATTGTTTGCCTGTATTATCTACACTAACGAATGTATTAGGTCGAACGACAACATCGGCAGACCCAGTTATACTATTGCCCTTTTTGTTTACAGCAAATAAATATTTGTTTGGTTCTTGCTTCGTAGCATAGTAGGTCCAATCGTCTGCGTCCGTGCATTGTTCTTCAAGGTTATAGGCTGATACAAGCGAAACCGCAGCATTTGTTTGTCCAGATCGATGAACCACGACGGCAGTATCTGTTAATATTGGAAGACAAGGCGAGGTGCCTGAAACGCGTAACCAATATTTTCCTGAATTGCTTCCTGTCATATTATTTATCACAAACGTATTGGTCGTAGCACCAGGTATTTGACTACCATCCTTGAACCATTGAAAAGCAGTAGCAAAATTAGTGTTGGCTACTAGCTGAACCGTTTCACCCATGCACGCAATCCTGCCTTCAGGCTGAAGGGTTATTTGAGGCTTCGTCTTAATATCAATATTGAAGTTGTTTGATTTGACCTCTGGACATACAGCATCACTATTTACTGAGACGTAATAGCTGCCATTATCCTTGTCAGATAAGAATTGAATCCATAGTTGAGAATCTATTTTCCCTTGAATTGGCACCCCATTTTTGTACCATTGATAAATCTTTCCGTTGGTAGAACTAAATCCAAACTTAAACTCACCATCTTGGCATGCTATTAGCGCAGGTCTGGTTCCACTTACTGTTGGTCTATTAATCACCTTTACATCGATCGTATCCGATTTGATATCTTGACATTTGTTTAACGCTTTCACGTTAAAATAATATTTGCCCGCACTCGCTAATCCAACAATAGGAATAACCACAGAGTCTTGTGAAACTAATAATGTATTTCCCCTATACCACTGTATTTCTTGTTTGTTTAAGGCACTGGCCTCGATTTTCAACTTCTGTCCTTCGCAGAACTTCATTTCCTTTGGATAAAATCCTTGGATTATAGGACTTGGATTCACCGCCAACTTGGCTATATTTGAAATAGCTTCAGGACACCCAGGGTAGCTTGAAGCAATGAGTCGATAACTACCTGAATCTGCTATTTTTGAAGAGAAGAGGGTTAAAGAATCCTTGATAAAACCATTCATAATTCCATTATCCTTATACCATTGATAGTTTAAGGCATTGATTGGTTTTGATTTTATTACATACCTTTGTCCCTCACATATAACGGTATCTATTGGTTGGGTCACGAAAATTGGCGTGTCATGCACAGTCACCTTTACCATGAGAGATTTAACATCTCTACAATAATTACTGTCCGTAGCTACAACATGATAAATCCCCGATTCCGAGAAACTAGCATTTGTAATGTTATACTCAGGGCTTATGGTATCTGACCCTGATTTATAAATAGTAGTATCCTTATACCATTTGAAGAATTTTGCATTCTTTGTGGTCACGCTCAGCTTTATATTTCTATTCAGACAAATATCAACTGGCGATAAATCCTTAACAAATTCAGGCTCCTTATGGAAGGATACTCTCACCTCCCTTGAGAAAGTATCTCGTGTACAGAATTTTGAGCTATAAATTTTTACCTGATACAATCCCGTATCGGTTGGTTTAGAAATTGGAACTCTATAAAACGAATCATTAGTTGTATCTGATGGAGGACTCACCGAAAAGTTTTGAATTACATTGCCATCCTTCAACCACACAAATCGATTGCCAAATGAATCCGATTTTACCTTAATATTTAACGTATCATCCTTACACAATAGAGTGTATTTTAAATCTTCAAAAAGTTTTGGTACTATAGGAGGCTTTACTTTGGCAGTAGTGGTATCTTTCTGACCTATACAGACTCCTTTTAACACCCTAATATTATAAAAATAGAAATAGGCCGTAGCCGCTGGATTTCCAATCTGATAGGCCTTTTGAATTATCAATGGACGATTCGCAGGGGTATTAAATGGATAGGTGTAGCCCGCGGTATTATAGGTAAGCCCAGTTAGATTGGTAAATCCTAGTAAAATGAGCTTATAGCCAGTATCTGGTGTCGGCAGTGCAAAATTAAGGGGTATTCTAGTCGGTCTCGTTAAAACGGTAGGTACAGGACTTAAAGCATAATTATTTAGCTGAGCTATCAAGGTCCCATATTTATCCAATAGGCCAATACTCACTGTAGCTCCTGCGATACCTGTTAAATACATTTGGCAATCCCTTATGATAACAGGCTCGACAGCATCAAATTGCAAGCCGGCTGTAGGCATGACTCCTGTGGTAACCGTAGTTCCTGTTGTGTTCATTTTTCCTACTGAGTCAGAACTAGATCTTAAGGCTGCTACATAGAAGTCCTTGGTGGAGTTCAATGTAGGCGTGGTATACGTCTTTCCCATAAAGTCAAATTCAAATGGATTCGCAGTAGCTGACTGAAACCAATAAGCAGAGTCTGTGGCTGCAGTGGAAACGGTAATATTGGCTGTACCCCTATTGCAGATTATTGTTGTGTCTGGTACAAAAGTTAGCCTAGGATTATTAGGTCTAATGAAACCTATTCTCGAATATTGTGAGCCATTTTTATCTGTGGCAGTCACTGTCAGAAATAATGTATCATTTAAAAGTGTTACTATTTGTGATGGCTCGTTCAGCGATGAATTGTTGCTCCAGCTGTAGCTATATGGAGGACAGCCACCTGTGACATTTGCTCTAATAAGTACAGGAGTATTGTAGCATGCCGATGCAGGAGAAGTAAGGATTACATTCATACCAGCTACAGATGCTGTTATACTTAAAGGATTTGAAGCCGCAGTACATCCAGAAGAGTCCGTCATTTCTAAATAAACTGCAGATGGTAAGGCCGTTATGGTATAACTTTGTGGATTATTGCCGCCTAGAGTGGTAACACCAGTTTTCCACACAGCTGATAATGGTCGTATGTATATCGAGTAGTCTTCTACCTCCCCACGGAAAACGTTAAAAAATGAATTGGTTATTGGTGCGTGACTGCATATAAATCGTATGCACGTTTTCCCTGGTCTCGCATTGGGTGGGATGTAGAGACTGAAATTTTCCGTTCGAGTTCCATTCGTTCTAGCTTGAGTTGTATTAAATACCATTTCGTTGGCGCTAGTAAAACTTCCATCCCCATCAAAATCTACAAAAGCTGCGAAATAGAGCTTAACGTTGGCGGTAGTAGATCCCGTAACTGATACTGAATAACTTCTCCCCAAACCTACCGTATCTGCCACAAAATTTCTAAAATTAGAATAAGCACCCCGCACACCTGTAGCAGTTCCTATGGTTCCGACTAAGGAGTTGGTAGCTGGAGTTGTATTATCAATAGTGGTCAACTTAACATTGCTTATATTGGTCTGCATCACTGTATCCAAGACATTTGGTGGGAAAATAAAACCCGTGGGATCAGGTGAAAACCGATAGTTTAACTGTACAGTACTTGTCACACAAGCCTGCGGTGGATCAGATAATAAAGTAGGCATCAAAGCTCTGCTGGCAGTATTGTCATTGTAGTAAAAATAATTGGAAAATACAGTATCCCTCACAGAGGTTAACGCCATCACACGATAGCGAACGATTGCGTTCAAAGGGGTCACAGCAGGTATCAATCTAGTAAACCCTAAAGCGGAGACTGAATTCATTCTTAAATAATTTAAGGCGCCTCCATTGATTGAGTATTCAACTAATATACTATCTAGCGCATTACCTAAAGTAGTAAAAATGGCCTGCACTGTTCGTGCTGTAGCAGTAGCACAGCTCTGCGTTGTCGGGGTGTGACTTACGCTCAAGATAACGGGCGCTTGATAAGCAGTTCCTGCAAATTCGTCCGCACCTATGTCCGTAGGATTAGGGCGAACATCTAAATCTACATCAAAAGCATAGCCTGTTGGCACAGCATTGCTCTCTAAAAGAGTGACCACTCCCGTTTGGATGTGGAGGTCATTTGCAGATATAAATGGTGGATTTTCAAGAAAACTATTTTGATCCCTGCCAGTTACTGATTGCCAGTTCGCTAAAGTCGCAGGAGTTATGTTGGCCATTGAACCATTTGGATAGAAATAACAATTCTTATTTAACGTCGTGGTCGCAAATGGCGATAGATTGGCCATAGTCCCGATACAATAGGCATTGGTTGATGCATTTCTATTGACGAGAATATTATTATTTAATTCCAAAACATTCGTAGTACCCATAAGCGCAAGACAGCTACTCACGGTATTCGCTCCTGTTCCGATATAATTTGGAGTATTGAAAGCTATGGTATTATGATTAAGTCGAACTGACCCGATATTATTAGCATAAATACCATAGTTGGCCTCTAAAAATAGACTAGTTTGCTTTCTAGCACCTACTACATCTTTGATAATATTATTATTTATATCTATGTTTGTATTGTCCGTTCCGCTCATAAATATCCCGACAATCAATCCTCCAGCAACGGTTAAGCTATTGTTATTCATGATGTCTGACAACCGGTTGTAGCGGATTATGGTTGATGCATTTCCTAGTCTTAGATTTATGCCTAGAGTTACATCATTAAACCCTGAGGTGGTGTTGGTCCCTACGCGAATTTGGTTGCGTTCGATAATCAATGGAGCTGCTGCGCTGGAAGAGCCCTGACAATCTATACCCATACTTCCTACAAAATCATTGGCATTGCCTGCTATACCGATTTCATTGCCCCGTATGATAATATTTGAGAATAAATTAGCCGCAGCGCCATTTGAGTATGAACCAATACCATTGTAACAGCGTATAATAGAGTTATTCTCAATCGTAATATCTCTATTTCTCGCGCCAAAAGTCAGTTGATTGGTTGTACTATTGGAACCTATAATGATGCCGTAATTGACCGAAGTACTAGTAGTACTTGGCCTCGGGCCCTCAATCTTACAATTCTTAATAATAATTCCTGCTGCAGAATCCGTCGGATTAGCCACAGAACCAATTCTAATAACCGAAGTATTATTAAACGAAGCTGTACCGCCATAGAAGCCAATTGTTAAGCTTCTATCTACACCAGTCACCACTGGATCATCTCCGTCAATCGTTACATTTCGTGCACCGAATAATTCTATGATGGCTCTATTCGCATTCAAATTGGTTAGGCCTATGGTTCTAACTCCTGATGGTATAATCTTTACGCTCGTATAACCAGAAGTTCCTGGTTTGAGTAGAGATATTGGCGCACCAGGCTCTGTAGTGTTTGCCGTAATGGTCAATACTACATCTCCGCCGTGAACACCTTTATTGATCGAATCAAAAGCCTGACTCACTGTGGTGTAGGTGGCTGTAGCTACCCCTGCTGTAGCCGTTAATGATACTTGGGAATACAAGGAAAAGAAATTGAAAATCATCAGCCATAGTAGGAGCTGATATTTAAAAGTTAATAGTCTGTCTGAGTAGTATTTTCTCATAACATAGAAAATTTTAAGGTTTGAACTGACAAAGATAGTAAACTATTTTGATTTTACCAATAAATATAACGGCTGCGCCATATTTTTTTCCTCATCTGGACTTTATTTCATATAAATTTCTTTATTTGTAAAAAAAATTGTACCTTCGTACGTACCAAAAGACAATTATTAAAACTTGAAAACAAATAGTGGGATTGGCATTCTTATTTTTTTATCTCTTGGATTAAGGGGTCAAGATATCCATTTTTCGCAGTTTTGGGAACCTTCTGCTTTTGCCAACCCTACCCATATCGGCAATTTTGATGGCAATTTGAAATTGAGCGGGCAGTATCGCAATCAATGGTCTCAATTTAACACTCCTCTGACTACTATGTATGCAGATGCGACGTTTAAACTTGATAAAGAAGACCATTACTGGGCATTTTCGCTTTCCTTTCTTCGAGATCAGTTAAGTTATCTCATGTACCATCAAATTCGTCTGGCAGGAAGCATCTCCTATCAAAAAAGGTTCTCTCGAACTATATTGGGAGGCATTGGGTTCCAAGGCGGTACGCGAATGACTTCAATCGACTATAGCAAGCTAACCTATGACAGGCAGTGGGATCCCAGCACAGGACAGTTTCAGCATAGTATCCCTCATTTAGAAAATTTCAATAATGAAAACATTTATACCCCATTCCTAGGAATAGGAACCAGCATCAATATCCAAAAGACAAAACTCCTTCATACACTAGATCTAGCAGCTTTATATGTGGCCCAAAATCAAGGCTCTGATTTTGTATTTTACCAACCATTTAAACTCACATTCAACTATCATCTTTATTACCAGCTGAAAAAGAACATAACCTTAATGCCAAAGATTGGCATTATCAATACTGCTAGCACGAATAATATCAACACTGGGGCTTTGGTAAAATTTACAATGAATGAAAAAACAGACCTATACGGAGGCTTATTATACCGCTGGGGAATAGACAGAAATGCTGATGCCATAATACCCGTTGTTGGATTAAGGCTGCATAGAATGAGAATTGGAGTCAGCTATGATCAAGTGACCTCTGGATTGGGTCAAGAAGGAATAAAAAATGTATATGAACTATCTCTTTCTTATATTTTTAAAGCTCCTAAGCATCAATATTATTCTATAGATTGTCTCCGGTTATGATGCGCTGGCTATGTTCTACTTTCTTTTTACTGTTTGTTTTTTCTGCTCATAGTCAGGAGAAGGTGGATGTAAAAATCCCTTCTTCTAAATCCAAAATTTTTAAACAAGCACTTAAAGCTATTGAACTTAAGGATTATTTCCTAGCAAAACGATATTTCGATGCGCTCGTTGAAAAAGGCATAGAAAGCGACCTACAAAAATTTGAATATGCTAAATTACTTCACATTCTTGGAGAGAATAAGTTGGCTCTCCAACTAATCAATGAGTTAATAAAGAATAAATATGATCATCCATTGGTCTTTTACTATGCTGCCATTTTATACAATAGCGAACGGGAGCCAAAGAAAGCAAGAGACTACGCCTTGTTCTTTCTTAAAAAAAAGGGGATGTTGGCAGAATATAAAGCAGAGCATACCCACATGGCTAACTTAAAAATGTATCTCGATTCTTTTGGCGGCAAATCGGCCGATACCATTTCTTCCCGAATCTATGCATTGGAAGGACCAGTAAATGCCTCAGGCGCTGAATTCAATCCTATCATAACCAATGAGGGGATTCTCTTTGGTTCACAAGATATGAAAGCTGTAAATTATTACAAATCCACCAAGCTGGATAAGTCAAAGATAATGGCTACAAGAGCCATTTATTCGGCTAAAGGGCAAAAAGAGGTCTTTACGGAATTGCAAAATTTTCCCCTAGAAACTCCCGAAATGGAAATCAGCAGCTTTGCCTTTAGCCTAGATAAAAGAGTCCTCTACATAAGTGGGTGCAAGTACAGCGAAGAATTGAAGAAATATAAATGCGATATTTATCAATCCAAATTCAAAGATAAGGTCTGGACAAAACCCGAACTCATCCCTGAGTTGACTACCCCTGAATCCTCCAATACCCATGTTTCCATTGGTTTTGACGCAGTAAGAAATTCTCCTTTCCTATTTTTCGCTAGTGATAGAGCCGGCGGACGAGGCGGTTATGATTTAAATATGAGTTTTTACAATACTCGTACTTTGACCTTTAGTACCCCTAGAAATCTAGGCGGCAAAATCAATACTCCAAAAGATGACATAACCCCATATTATCATACGCCAACGAATACGCTCTACTTTAGTTCGAATGGGAGAGGCGGCAAAGGTGGTCACGATGTATATTATAGTATTTTGAAAAGTAGTTTTTTTGAAAATGTATCCTCCTTGGGAGAAGAGATAAACTCTCCCCAAGACGATGTTTTTTTTACCCCCAATAAATCCGTAACAGAAGGCTATCTTGTCTCGAATAGATATAGCGAAAATTCACTCATCAACCCACATTGTTGTGACGATATTTTCTTTTTTGAGATGACAAGCGTCCTAAGAAATAAAAAATTTGGGAAAATAAAAGTGCAAGCGGTTAATAAAAAAACCAAAGAAGTGATCCCTGATTTTTCCTACCAGCTATTTAAAATTGATTCCAATGATTTATCCTTTATTGAAAATGGTGTTGGACAGGATACTGCATTGATAAAAGATTTGATGATTAAAGCGATCTATGAAATAGAAGTTCATTCACCCAAATTTTATAGAAAAAAAGCCCTGATTGAGGTAAAAAATGATTCGCTTTATATCATAGAGTTTGAGCTTGATCCAATCGATTTCAACCCCATTCTATTGCCCTTGGTCGAATTTGAATTTGATAGCTTTACCTTGACATCAGAGGCAAGGCACATTATAGACTCCTTAGTCGTTCCAGTATTAAGATCTAATCCCACATTGAAAATAGAACTCAGTGCACATACCGATAGCCGCGGCACGGATGAATATAACGAAACCCTTAGCCAACGAAGAGCAGAGGCCATTCGATTTTACATGATAGACAGTAAGAAAATATATCCCGAAAGGCTGACGAGCAAAGGATATGGAGAATATGTTCCATTGGCTCCAAATGAAAACCCAGATGGTACTGATAATGCCGAAGGGAGACAGCGAAACAGGCGCTGCGAGTTTAGAATTTTGCTGGAAGAGTATGACCCTTACTAGTTTCTAGTGTTTAGTTATTAGTTATTAGCTATTTTTGCTGCAAGTTAATCTTGTGTCCAATCTCATTATTAATTATTAATTTTTAATTATTCATTGTTTTAAATGGCTTTAGTAGAAGTATCACTCCCAGCGATGGGAGAAGGAATCATAGAGGCAACCCTCATTTCATGGATGAAGAACGAAGGAGACGCGGTAGCTATAGACGAGAATCTAATAGAAGTAGCTACAGATAAGGTAAACAGCGAGGTGCCATCGACTGCAGCTGGAGTTTTACATCAAAAGCTATTTGGTGATAATGATGTGGTACCTGTTGGGAAAGCTTTTGCGATCATTTCAACAGGAGGCGATACCGCTCCAATTATCGTGAAAAAAGAAGAAAAACCGATTGAGCCAGAGATTAAAAAAATAGTAGAAGAAGAAGTCGTCAAAATTGAAAAAAGTATATCGACACCCGAAGTTCAAATAACGAACCATGGAGATAGATTCTATTCTCCTCTCGTTATGAATATAGCCAGAGAAGAGGGAATAAACCAGACAGAATTGGATCAGATACTCGGCACGGGTCAAGGTGGAAGAGTCACGAAAGAGGATATATTAATTTATTTACAAAATAGACGAAATCCAAATGCTATACAAATTACTAACACAGTTCAGTCTAATCCTGTTATCAAACAGGTTGAGATAAAGAATGAAACTGTAGAACAATCTGATGCCAGGATAGATTTTGGACCCAACGTAGAAGTGCAAAAAATGGATAGGATGCGCAAGCTAATTGGTGAGCATATGATGAAGTCTATTCAGACATCCGCTCATGTTTGTAGCTTCTTGGAGGCCGATATGACCAATGTTGTTCTTTGGAGAAATAAATCAAAGGATAAGTTCAAGGAAAAATATGGAGAAAATCTAACCTTTACTCCAATATTAATTGAAGCTATAGCCAAGGCCTTGATTGAGTTTCCTATGATAAACTCCTCCGTGGATGGAGGCAAAGTCTTATTGAAAAAAGAAATCAATATAGGCATGGCTGCAGCACTTCCCGATGGGAATTTAATAGTCCCCGTCATCAAAAATGCAGATATGCTCAATTTATTGGGCTTAGCTAAAAAAGTAAATGACCTAGGACAACGCGCAAAGAAAAATCAGTTAAAGCCTGACGAAATTCAAGGAGGCACCTATACCATGACCAATTTAGGTTCTTTTGGAAATCTTTTTGGAACTCCCATCATTAATCAACCCCAAGTAGCTATATTAGGAGTAGGAGCCATAGTGAAAAAACCCGTGGTTGTAGAGTCTCCTGAGGGCGATACCATAGGCATTCGTTCCATGATGTATCTTTCTCATAGTTACGACCATAGAATCGTAGATGGTATGCTAGGTGGTACTTTTGTGAAAAGAGTAGCTGAGATTTTGGAGGCTTTTGACGTGAATAGAGAGGTATAAAATTTTAGATAAAGATATGAAAAGAATAAATCAATTATTTATTAAAAATATTGGACCATTCGATGAGGAAATGTTTGACTTTTCAATAGAGAAGGGACACCCAGACATACATATTTTTACTGGAAAAAATGGAACTGGAAAATCAACACTTTTACATTCGCTAGCTAGTGCTTTTGATTGGTTTGAGAAAGATCATGAACAACATCGTTCAAATAATTTATTTAAAAAGTTTAAAGTGTTTGACGAAGATAATAAATCAATGGCTGAAAGCTATATTCATGTAAATCTAGAAGAAAATAATAGAATTATAGAAAAGGTATGTATTTATGGTTGTAAGAGTTGTAAAAATATTCATCAAAATTTCGAAAAGACAATAACAACCAATTCTACAATTTCAAAAACAGGCAATTCTTACAAAACTACTCCGAGTAATAAAGATTTGTTATCATACAAGAGTGCCATTAATGCAATCGATTTAACAAATAAAAAGTTTAGTTTTGCGGCTTTTGGATATTCTGGCTATA
Organism: Sphingobacteriales bacterium; assembly: GCA_021297855.1. GTDB lineage: Bacteria > Bacteroidota > Bacteroidia > Chitinophagales > JADJOU01 > CHPMRC01. Next base: position 51,640 of record JAJTHM010000010.1, read on the forward strand.
GACTATTAGAAACTGAAAATATAGAAATAACAGATAAAGAAAAAGGAAATCCACTTCATCTAGCACTAGAGTTTAATAAAAGGAAAGACGATAGAGCTTTTAGTATTTCCAATTGGATTGCATCGCGTTGGTCTAAAGCAGCTATTGAGGAAATCAGTGGAAATAAGGAAGGCGCAAACAAGATAAGGTTTGCCATAAATAGATTGATAGAATGCATAAATAATTTTACAAACAACGATTATACGATTAAAATTGAAACAAATCCATGGAGAATTGGCATTAGCTATTGTGGCTCTATTTTAGAGTTTGATGTGCTTCCAGATGGACTTCGCTCTATTTTAAGTTGGTTAGGAGATTTATTAATGAGACTAGATGCTATTCCATGGGAAGAGAATAGTATCTCGATAACAGAACAGAATATTATCCTTTTCTTAGATGAAATTGAAGTTCACCTGCATCCTACATGGCAGGATAAAATACTCCCACTGCTAAAAGAAATTTTACCTAATGCTCAAATCTTTATTACAACCCATTCACCATTTATATTAAATTCTATTGATAATGCTAAGATATATATGCTCAATAATGAAAATTGTGAAACAAGGTTGGAAAAAATTGTATTATCAGAAACAGGTGACTCATACCAATATGTTTATGAAAATATACTATACACAAAAAATATATTTGGACATGAAACAATTAAACTAATAGAAAGATTTAATGAAATTGATAAGGAGATTGTTCTATCTGATTTTTCAAATGAAAATGAATTTATTGATGTTATAGAAAAACTAAAATTGGATGGAGAAGAGGTTATGGCACTAGTTAGTTCAAAATTATTTAGACTTAAAAGAGTTATTGGTAAAGATTATTTAAATGGAAAAAATAACTAGACCCAATTTAGATACAATTGCCGAATTAATTGAATTAAAAGATAATTGGGTTGCATGGGGGCAGGAATTTAAGTCCAAATTGGAAGCTGGAGGAAAAAGTTCTGATTTTTCTTGGAAAAGGAACATTAATAATCCTTTAGTTTCGATATTAACTAAATTAACATATAATCATTGCAATTTCTGTGATTCATATCTTGGGGAAAGCTCAACGTATCAGTTAGAACATTACTATCCAAAAAATGAATTTCCATTATTATCATACAACTGGAGTAATTTATTTTTATGCTGTAATTTCTGCAATTCTAGCGCTAATAAACAAAGAAGATTTATTGATAATCTTAAGCCAGACCATCCTGATTATTCCTTTGATTCTATTTTTTATTTTGATGCCTATACTGGTAAAATAGAAATTATAGAAACTCTAGAAATTCAAAATAGCAATTTATTTTTAAAAGCTAATAATTATCTAATTCGCTACGGAATTAATAACGAAGATAATGAAAAAAACAAACGCTGTTTTTTAAGAAAAATGGAGTTTCAAAACATAAGAAATCATTTCAAAAATAAAAAAGATGATGATAGAGAAAGAGATGATTTTAAATTTAGATTCATTTATGATTGTGTAGGAAATTCAGAACTTATATAATCTCACCCCATGCCAACCCTCACCTCATTTTTTTCTGACCACAAGCATCTTATAGCGAATAAGAAACTCAAAGTTCGAGAACTTGATGAAGAGGCTATTGGAAATTTTGTCAGCTTTGTAGATGAAGGAAAGGAGTCTTTTGATGTGCATGTTTCTGTAGATGATAACCATGAATTAATCAAACTCGAATGTGACTGTGAAAATAAAAAGCCCTGCTTACATCAGGTTTTTTTGGCAAAATATATTTCGGAGAAAAGGCAATTGTACCCTGAAAAAATAAAACGAAAGTCTTCCAAAAAAACTCCTGAACATCATGTCCTCATTGACAACTTAGACGAAGTCAAACTAAGGGAATGGCTGAAAGATTTAATGGACAATAATAAAGCAGTCCGATTTGAGTTTTTACTTCAATTTAAAGAGAATTCATTTAGTGCAGAAGCAATAGAGCACAGAATGCTAGAAGCCATAAGCTCCACGACCAATAATCGTAAAAAGCTGGATCAATTGCAAATCAAAAACCTACTCAATATCTTTGATAAAATAAATAAACCTATTTATGATAAAATCAAAGAGTCAAAGGATTTGAGGTCATCTATTTTATTGACAATAATGGTCTCTAAAATATTGAATAGTCACTATAATATGATTAAATCTAATTCAAAAAAATACGAGGCTTATCTAGATAATGTATTCCATTTGCTCAATACGCAATTTATAGAGGCATCTAGTGAAGTGTTTTCAAAGTCTATCGAAGAATTCATCCAAAATGTACAAAGAGAAAGAAGCATAAAAACGCGTGCTTTTGACTATTTATATTTCTTGCGTGACCTAGTAGATACTAAAAAAAGACTACTATTGATGAGTCATTTAAAGTTTATTGAATATTCCAAGCCATTTACTACACCCAATTACTCTGCTTCCTATTAACTTGTTAGATACTATCTTTTGAAATCATACCTGACCCTTCTCCGCCACGTTTTACCGCACAAAAAATTGCTCGGTTTTTTCATTCTTTTCAGTGTTTTGACTGTTATTTTTTCATTGGTCAGTTTAGTGATGCTTGTCCCCTTTCTAGAACTGCTGTTTGACAAAACACCGCTTGTTCTTGTAAAGCCAGACTTTAGTTTGTCCAAAACTTATTTTATAGATTCGTTCTATTATTTTCTTTCTACACAGATTCAGAATAATGGCAAAACAGCGGCACTTGCTTTTTTCTGTTGTGTGGTTTGTGTTGTTTTTTTACTGAAAAATTTATTTCGATATTTAGCCTTGTATGTCTTAGCTCCATTGAGGAATCATATGATCTATGACCTGCGAGATGCTATGTACCAGCGCTTGGTTCGACTGCCAATTTCGTTTTTCCAAAAGAATAGCAAGGGCGATATCATTACTAAATTCACCTCCGATTTGGGCGAAATAGAATACAGCATCATCAATACTTTGGAAACTTCTATCCAATCTCCTTTGAATATCTTTCTATTCTTAGCAGCCATGTTGACGATGAGCACGAAACTCACTCTTTTTGTCTTTGGCATGATACTCATCATGGCACTATTTATTGGACGAATAGGTAAAAGCCTCAAAAAAGAAAGCAAGGAAGGAAAAGAAGTGACTGGCCGGTTGACATCAATTCTGGATGAAAGTATTTACGGTATAAAAATTATTCAGGCATTTTTTGCCCATAATTGGATTTATGCTAAGTTTAAAGAGCAAAATAAAAACTATTTTGACACCTACAATCGCATGTATCGCAAGCGAGACTTATCCTCTCCGTTAACCGAGTTTTTAGCTATCGGTGTAGTTTGCTTGGTCTTATGGTTTGGAGGACAAATTGTGCTCAATAATGAGGGACTCACTGCATCTACATTTATTGCCTTTATGGTTGTATTTTCACAACTCATCCCTCCAGCCAAGAGCTTTTCATCGGCATTTTATGAAATCAAAAAAGGAATGGCTTCTTATGAAAGAATTCAAACTATTTTAGATGAAAACACGGTTGATTTTAATGAAGCAGGGCTTAAAAAAATAAATTTTGAATCCTCCCTTCAACTAGAAAATATTTCATTTCGTTATGAAAATTCGGAATCCGAGTCTGTAAAAAATTTAAGTTTCCACTTTGAAAAGGGAAAAAAATATGCCTTAGTAGGTCAGAGTGGTGCTGGCAAAAGCACGCTTATTGATTTGATTCTTGGGTTCTATCAACCCACTTCTGGCCATATAAAAATTGATGGGCTAGACATTCGAAAATTTTCGCTTGAATCCTATCGTGCTTTGTTTGGTTTAGTAACTCAAGAAGCTCTATTATTTAATGATACCGTAGATAATAATCTTTCCTTTGATCAACTCGACACAACTATGGCAAACCAAGCCTTAAAAATAGGCAATGCTACAGACTTTTCAAAACGATTAGGGAATCAACTTATAGGAGAACGCGGTGGCGTACTGAGTGGTGGAGAGAAACAGCGATTGACCATAGCTCGTGTAGCCTATAGAAATCCAGAAATTGTTTTGCTAGATGAAGCCACTTCGGCACTCGATAGCCAGAATGAAGCTGAAGTTCAAAAAGCCTTGGATATTTTGTTAAAAAATAAAACGAGCATCATCATAGCGCATAGACTGAGTACGGTAAAAAATGCCGATTGCATTATTTTAATGAATCAGGGCGAAATCTTAGCAACAGGAACACACGAGACGCTTTATGCCGAAAACACTAAGTATAAAAATATGGTGGACTTGCAGAGTTTGGGGTAATTAAATGAGAGCAAAGAATATTTTTCTGATTCTAATTCTATTGGCTCTTGTCTTTGGAATTTATTTAGACTTCTCTTACAATTTCTCAGACCATCAATCCATATATAACGACATTAATTTAAATTCAAAACTAGAATTCTGCATTTTTAAACCCACATTACGCAATAGACTTTGACGAAGGAAAAGGATAGTGCGATAGGTGGTCTCGTTCAAAAAAACGAGACGTGATAGAGTTTTGGTCAGATATTCTAAAATATTGACCATAAAACTCTTATACGAATCCGCTTTTCTAATGCGGATTTTGGGTTAAAAAAGCACTAGTAGGTAAGAGAAAGCATTGCAAATACACTCGCTATATTTCCATCATAGATTTTACAAAACCTTCTACAGATAAGCGTTTCTATCTTTTAGATTTGAGAGAAAGGAAATTGCTTTTTCATTCCTATGTGGCGCATGGTAAAAATTCTGGCGAAAACTATGCTAGGCAATTTTCCAATAAAGAGGAATCTCTTATGAGCAGCTTAGGCTTTTATAATACCGTAAGCGTATTAGTAATAGTCCAATGTCGCATGGCTCATTGCACTAAACAAATACAGCTACGGCATTTACCATAGCAAGGTTTTAAAATGGGTTGGACCATTTTAAAACCGCTATTGGTATAAGACAGGAAAAACTTATTATGGAAAGCATGGCTATTCGCTTAGATTGAAAGGATTACAAGAAGGAGTTAATGACCAAGCAGAGAAGCGAGCTATTGTCATTCATGGAGCAGATTATGTCAGTAAAGAGTTTATTCAAAAACATGGACGTCTAGGTCGAAGCCATGGGTGCCCTGCACTGCCAAAGCATTTGGTCAAAGAGATTATAGATATAACAAAAGGCGGTAGTTGCCTGTATATATACTGTGAGAAAAATTAAATAGAAAACTCTTGATGAATTTCAGGGATTTCTACAAAATCAAAGCCTACTTTTATCAACTTATTTTTAAAATTATTTTGAACTAGGTATTCGCCGTGTACTAGAAAAAATTTATCTACCTGTTTCGGATCTTGGCAGGATAGGTAGTGCAGCATATCTGAATAATCCCCATGAGCTGAAAATGACTTTATCTTTTTTATCTGGGCTATTTTATTCATGTATTCGCCAAATATCTTGACCTTGGGATCCTCATTTAGCAGCCTAGCTCCTAGACTAAATGGCTCACAATATCCAACAATGAGTATCGTATTTTTCTCTTGCTCGATATTATGGTAAATATGATGCTTTATTCTACCGAATTCGGCCATACCTGACGCCGAGATAATAATACAAGGACCTTTAAAATCATTTAGCGCTTGCGAATCTTTTCTTTCGCTGATATAGACTAGGTTTTTAAATCCAAATGGGTCTTCATCACCTTCCATCACTCCTAATATATGCTTGTTATAACACTCCTTATGCTTTTTTGTTATTTCTGTAGCGGCTATAGAAAGAGGACTATCGACGAACACTCGTATCGGAGGAAGTTTCCCAGATAAATCCAATTTATTCAAGGCATAAACTATTTCTTGCGTTCTACCAACACTGAAAGCTGGGATAATAAGTTTGCCCTTATTTTTTACACACGTTTCCTGTACAATATCATAAAACACTTGTTCATTTAAAGCTGCATCATCGTGCAATGAATCACCATAGGTACTTTCACAGATAATGATATCTGCTTGTGGGAATTTTTCTGGATTTTTCAACAGAGGGCTATTGTATCGCCCGATATCTCCTGTAAAGCAGATTTTTTTTGTTTTACCTTTATCTTCAATAGTTAGATTCACTGTACAGCTTCCCAAAATATGCCCTGCATCTGTATACAAGCAATGAACTCCTGGTATGACTTCGAATTGTTGATGTAATTTTCTGGTTACTAAAAGAGGTAAGGCTTGCTCTACATCTTTTAATGTGTACAAAGGCTTTACAAATTCCTTGCCAGTAGCCTCTCTTCTTTTATTAATAAATTTAGTATCCTCTTCTTGAATTTTGGCACTGTCCTTCAATAAAATTTCTACCAGATCTGCGGTAGCAGGAGAACAATAGATTGGACCAGAGAAGCCCTCTTTGACTAGTCTTGGGATAAGCCCTGAATGATCAATATGTGCATGAGATAAGACTAGTGCATCAATTTCCATTGGATTAAATCCAAAATGATTATTGAGTTGCTGCAACTCCTTTCCCCCCTGAAACAACCCACAATCCAGAAGTACTTTTCTGTTATCCGAAAGGGTCAAAACGTGTTTACTACCTGTTACAGTTCTTGCTGCACCATGAAAGGATAATTTCATTAATTAGTTTATTTTATCAAACGCACCTCTGTTCTTCTATTTTTCTTCATTTCTTCATTGGAGCAGTCGTAGTTATTATTTCCATCGCAATGACAATTATTGGCAGGTTTTTCCTCGCCAAAATAGCGTCCTAAGATTTGCGACTCATTGGCTCCACGAGAAAAGAATAACTTAATAGCTTCAGCTAAGCGCTGTCTTGATAAAACCATATTTGTTTTTGCATCTCCTTGACAATCTGTATGTGCGCTCAACTCTAATCGATAGCTTGGGTTCTTATTTAGTTCCATTATGACATACTTCATCTTTTTATCTATATCATTTGTTATATTCCATTGCGTAGTCTCATAGTAAATAGTGAAATTATCGTTTAACATTTCCTCCTTCACTTCCGCAACTGCTGCTGGCTCTTCTCTTTTGGCAGGTATATCACTAGTTATAAATATTTTATTATTATCTGCTGTGAATTTCATAACTGGACTCACAAAGCCAAGCTCCGGAACCTCTACTTTGTACTCCTCATTAAGGTATAGAACCACCTGACCTTTACCAGTCTCATCAGTATACCCTGAATAATTGGAGCAATCCGCAGTATTTGTAATCTTATAATATATATTTGGATAGGCATTCTCAAAAGGATGGGACAATAAGGAAAAGGTAACAAAATCCTTTGGCAAATTTCGTCTCGCCTCTATATCTAGCTTGGTCTCGAATGGATATAAACTCGTATCTACTAATTGGTGAAAGTCTCCCGATACCACAACCTTCTTATACCCAATAGGCGATAAACTGGCTGTTACCTGTCCTAATTGATTGGTCTTCATTTCAATTTTTTCTGAAGGAATGGAGACTTTCATTCCAGTGATGGGCCTTTTTAGTTCATCCTTCACCGTTATGGTTGTCTTTATTTTATCAAATGATTGTTTGTATATTCTATCAGAATGATTATCATACTTATTCACAAATCTATTCGAAGAAAAGAATCCAACATTTTTCTTCTGATGGTAAAATAAGGCGTAGTCATCATTCTCAGAATTAAAATTGGCTCCCAGATTATACGTTCGGTTAAATCGCGCACCTTTACCTCTCACTCCAGCATATATATCTAACTTTCCCAAACCATAATGTCCATTCGAAGCAAAAAATATTACGTTATCATCATACACCGTAGGAAAACACTCATCTCCTGGCGTGTTGACATAAGTGCCAAGACTTTTAATGTTTTTAAGTTTAGTTTGATTTTCTATTTCTCCTATCCATAAATCATATCCTCCAAGTCCTCCTGGCTGATTACTTGAAAAGATAAGATGGTTCTCATCACTGGTCAGCATGGGATGTATAAAGTTAAAATTTCCCTTATCTATTTCTATTTCTATAGGGATAAAGCGTTCCCAAGCCGTGCTGCCTTCTTCCACCTTTCTCTTTGAGAGGTATATAAACATTCTGTTATTCTCCTCATCCAATCGAGTAGTATAAATCACATCTAACTTCTTGGACATGGAATATGGTCCATATTCGAAGCCGCTCCATTTGTTAATTTGTGTTTTATGATCTACATCGAAAAACATAAAATCATTCCGTGAATATTTAGTTGTAAAATTTCCATTAAAATTCAGTGCATTCGAATTATTTTTACAAGACATTTTTGCATTCAGGGTATGAATAGTGTTGTCATCTATGATATATGAGTAGTATTCCGTTCTCTTAGAATCATACCCCATAAGCTCTGGCTCCTTTAAAGGCCGACTATAGATAAACTTATTACTCTGGCCCCCAGGCAGTAAATCAGACTTGACACAGGTAGGGCAAAGATTTATATATCGAATAAAAGATTCCTTGGCCAAGGCGGTATAGCCAGTCACAGAATACAGATGGTACATGTCAAAATGATAATTCATACTATCCTTCATCAGTTTTTTAGCTTGCTCCATATGATAAATCGAAGTCTCGTAATCATTTTGATTAAAATAATTCTTTCCTAACTTATAATGGATGTATTCGCTATTAGGGTCATTTTGCAGTGCACAATTATAATACTTGATAGCCCTGTAGTAGTTATGACTCCTCTCTGCCTTAAGGGCTTTTTGGATAATGTCATAGTTTTGAGCTATAAGCGTGGATGACATCAAGCATAGCATTAATAAGGATTTAAAAAACTTATTCATGTATATAATATTTGTTTAAGGTTTCGACTATCCTGCGCAAAACAAGTTTCCGCAATTTCAAGTCTCTTTATAAAAGGATGGACAAATTTAACAATTTATCTCAAATTGCTTGTCTTTTTAAGCAAAAGAGGACAAATTAACAAAATAGCAATACGAGAAGCTATACTATTTCAAATCCTCAACCACTTATAACGAACTGATATCTGTAATGGAACAACTATATTGGCCTAAACTGCTATCCAATCGGTATAAAATCCAGCTGGTGCGGAATTTAAATTTGGTCTATTTACACAAATCACATGGGTATTATATCTATTTAACGAAGTTCTAGGATTAAATTGACCTTAACTTTCTAACTTTGTGCGAATGGCTGAGAAGAAAAGATTTTTTATACGTCTAGCCTATGATGGGACCAATTATTGTGGCTGGCAAAACCAAAATGAACAAGAATCTGTCCAAGGAACTATTGAATCAGCGCTATCTACCTTGTATAGGGCTCCTCAAAAGATAGTGGGTTGTGGGAGAACAGATACTGGCGTACATGCAGATGATTTCTATGCACATTGGGATTTCGACGGCATATTGGAGGAAAATACCTGCATAAAACTAAACTCTATTCTTCCTCGTAGTATTGCCATTAAAGAAATTTTTGAAGTGCCAGTCGAATGCAATAGTCGATATAACGCTACCAAAAGAACCTATCATTATTTTATCCATACTCAAAAAAATCCGTTTCGCAGATTGTACAGTTATGAGTATACTCATCACCACCTCAATCTTGATTTAATGAAATTCGCTGCAAGTGAATTGCTAAATTACAATGAATTTCTGCCTCTAATAAAGCTAGATAAGGAGAAACAAAAGACCCATTGCACCCTATTTTCAAGTCATTTTGAACAGTTAGAGCCACATTATTATAGATACGAAATTTCTGCCAATCGTTTTCTGCACAATATGGTAAGGAGAATCGTCGGCACTCTTATGCTCATTGGCAGAGAAAAATTGACTCTTGAAGAATTTCAATATAGCATGAAACATCAATCTCCCATGCGGTTGATAAATTTGGCTCCCGCTAATGGTCTTCATCTTATTAAATTAGATTACCCATTTATAGACAATGCAGAACAAGACTAGTGTTTACAGACATATTATTAAACAAGCTTTGCCTTATAAGAATTGGTTTATAGGTTGCTTTATACTTGCCGTTATCATTTCTGCTTTGACTCCTATCCGACCCTATATTTTGCAGCAAATCATCGATGTGGATATAAAAACAGGACAGAAAGAGCGTTTAGTATTCAATGCCAGTTTGCTTTTTGGATTACTAATTTTTGAATCATTGCTTAAATATATATTCGTTTATGCTACATCTTTTTTCAGCCAAAATATAGTGAATAATTTAAGAAAAAAAGTGTTCTCCCACCTCATGAATTTACATGTTCAATACTATGATGAAACGCCTATAGGCCGTCTCACTACGCGCACAGTGAATGATGTAGAAACGATCAATGAAGTTTATTCCGATAATTTTTTCACCATCGTCTCAGATATTTTAACCATCATTTTCGTGCTAGGCTTTATGCTATACACAAATGTACAATTGACGCTCATATCGCTTGTCACATTGCCATTTCTTTATCTAGCTACTTATATTTTTAAGGAAAAAGTAAAGGTGGTCAATGAAAAACTGCGAGACAAGATTGGTGAACTCAACGCCTTCGTTCAGGAACATCTCATGGGGTTTAAAATCGTAAAGGCGTTTGCGGTTGAAGACAAGGAACAGACTAAATTCAATAAAATTAATGCTGAATTTACCGAATTAAATTTCAAAAGTATTTGGTATTATTCTTGGTTCTTCCCAGTCTTAGAGACGTTGATTTCTATCAGTATAGGTCTTGTTGTGTCCTATGTTGCTATTTATAGTTTCGAACAGAAAGATTTATCGGCTGGTGTCATTACCTCATTTTTGCTTTACCTCAATCTACTTTTTAGACCCATGCGCTTCATAGCGGATAAGTTTAATTCTATACAAATGGGTTTTGTGGCCTCCAATCGAGTATTTGATTTATTAGATACCCCAACACAAGAAGCTGATCAAGGAACGATAAATAATATTGCCATTCGTGGTGATATTCGATTTGACAAAGTATCGTTTTCCTATAGTCCTGAAGTACCTGTGCTCAGAGATGTTTCTTTCCAAATAGAGGCAGGCAAATCTCTAGCCATAGTAGGTGCTACAGGATCTGGCAAGACGAGCATTATTAATATTCTTAACCGATTTTATCCCTATCAGTCGGGTAAGATATATATTGATCAACATCCAATAGAAGATTTTAGCCTTAACTTTCTTCGCTCTCAAATAGCCATGGTGCTTCAAGATGTCTATTTATTTAGCGGTAGTATACTCGACAACATTGTAGTGGAAAGCACTAACACATCGCGTGAAGAAATTATTCAAATGGCAACGCAATTGGATATTCATGATTTTTTCATGAAATTGCCCAATAATTATGATTTTGAAATCAAAGAACGAGGAAGCTCCTTATCACATGGACAAAAACAAATTATTTCTCTCTTTAGAGCAATAGCTAAAAAGCCAAGCATACTTATTCTAGATGAAGCTACATCGTCTATCGACTCCAATACAGAGTTTTATATTCAAAAATTGATTTCGCAGAGTATCAAAAACACCACGTCCATAGTCATAGCCCATAGGCTATCTACCATCATGCAGGCAGACAAAATACTCGTGCTTGATCATGGAGTCATTGTGGGCGAAGGAACACACACAAGTCTGCTTCAAACAAATACTTACTATAAAAAGTATTTCCAATCGATAGAAAATAAAAAAGAACTAATTTAGTATTAATTTTAATTTGACTTATGTACAAATTTTTCCTTTTATGCACTTACTTTATTGCCTTTACTTCCTGCTCTAGTCAGAATAGGGAACTAAGTGCAAATGAATTTTCTGAAAAGCTAAAGTCCGAAAAAACAAAACATCTTATAGATGTCAGAACACCTGAAGAATATGCAGAAGGATATATATTTGGAGCTAAAAATATAGATTGGAACGCAACAGATTTCGAAGCCCAGTTAGATAAACTCGATAGAAATACTCCTTTATTTGTCTATTGCCTGAGTGGTGGTAGAAGTGGGAATGCTATGAGAAAGGCAAAGGACATGGGTTTCAGAAACATTTATGGTTTAAACGGAGGAATCATGTCTTGGAGAGCCCATAAGCAGCCACTCACCTCGCCACGAGGAGAGAAAAAAGCAGGAATGACTTTAGTTGAGTATGAAGCCCTATATAAAGGTAAATCTAAAAAAGTTTTGATAGACTTCTATGCCGACTGGTGCATACCATGTCAAAAAATGAAACTCTTTTTGAAAAAAATCGAAGTCAAAATGGCCGCGCAAGTAACAGTGATTAGAATAAATGCCGACGAACATCCAGAGCTTTGTCAAACGCTCGGAGTAAGTGGTTTGCCCTATATTCTAATCTATAAAAATGATACGATAGAATGGAAAAAACTCGGCTTTGCGAGTGAAGAAGAAATACTCAAAATACTAAATAAATAGCCTTGAAGTTCGTTACTAGTTTTCTCCTTAGTCTCTCGATTTTTTGCCTCCATGCACAAATTAAGACGCTCATACCAATAGATGAGGAAGTTAATTTGCCCAATAACGATGAGTCAAAAATTGGTTTGAGTACTACCCTTGATGAAACCGTTATTCATAAAGATAAAATAGTCAAACTGTTTTCCAATCACATTGTTAATACAATGAATACTGAATTTTACCATTTATTAGATTCTGGAAAAAACTATATTGAACTATTTGTTGTTTACCCCTGTAAAGGCTTTAATGTAAAGGATATTCAAGATCATCAAATCATCAATGAAGGAATTATCACTTCCACTATTTTGATTAAATTTAATACATCTACCTATGATATTCACTTGAAAGACTATTATTGGGTTAATAAAGATAAAAAAGGCACATCCATCGATGAAATTTATAAAGTCTATCGCAAAAATGATGACCTCGTTTATAAATTAAAATATTATGGAATACTCAAATCATGTGAATATTCTATCGCCGAATCATTAAGTAATATCATGGCTGTAATCGATGAGGTAATGAAAGGCAAGGGGTAAATACTTTGGTATTATAAATAAATTGCCCAAATAGAAAATAGATTCTTTCCGCTACATTTGTACTTAAATCAAGCATCCTCATGGGTATCTCTAAAGTTTTATTCTTAGTATTTTGTCTTTTTCAGCTTCATTCTTGTCAATTCTTTTCTTCCAAAGAAGAATCAAGTTCAAACACAGACACTTCTGTTCAGCCTATTGAAGCGAGTTATCTCCAATTTGATGAAAATCTCGCCTACAATTATATAGATAAACAGGTCTCTTTCGGACCGCGAGTGCCGAGCACTGTGGGACACAAAGCTTGTGCAGAGTGGATTTTAACTACCTTAAAAGAAATGACAGATACTGCCTATATTCAGGAATTCGAATCGATTACTTATGATTCTAAAAAGCATAAAGGCAAAAATATTATTGCTAAATTAAACTCTAAAAATCCTACTAGAATTCTACTCTGTGCTCACTGGGATACGAGACCTATCGCTGACCATGACCCGAAAAATCCTACAGGCCCTATCCTAGGCGCCAATGATGCTGGCAGTGGTGTTGGGGTCATATTGGCTCTACTCCAAAATTTCAAAGAAAAACCAATCACCCTAGGCATTGACATTGTTTTTTTCGATCTCGAAGACTATGGCCAACCTGAGAATAGTGGCTTGACGCCAATGGAAAATAGCTGGTGTCTCGGCTCACAATACTGGGCTAAGAACACTAAACATGAGTTTCTCCCACGTTGGGGTATTTTACTCGATATGGTAGGAGGTAAAGATGCGACTTTTCTCAAAGAAGAAACGAGTATGAACTACGCTTCTAATCTCGTAAATCGAGTGTGGAGTCATGGCCAAAAATTGGGTTTTGAAAAGCATTTTCGTGGAGAATCCTCATCAGTAATTGACGACCACGTATATATTAATAAATTAGCCGGCATACCTACTATTGACATTATTCATTATAAATTAAACAACGGTGGTTTTGCGGACTACTGGCATACGCATGATGATAATATGAGTTCTGTAGATAAGTCCACTTTAAAAGCTGTTGGCAAAACTCTTCTCAATACGATATACGAAGAAGATAAATATATGCAATAATTTTTACATTTTTTGGTTCTTAGGAAATGAGACTCCTTCTTATTCTTTTTTTAAGCAATGTGTTCAATTTCTCTTTTGCACAGCGCTACCTTGGAAATCACATAGGTGGCTATTCTGGAATTTATGGTATCCAAGAAAATCCTGCAAGTTTCGTAACCAAAAAGCCTAATTGGGATGTAAATATCCTCGGTTCAGGATTATTTTTTTTCACAGAATACGGATATCTTCAAGATGAAAGCCTGCTGTCTGCGTCCGGTAAATCAATTATGAACGGCATGGATACACTTCCTTTTAATTATAGTAAGGATAAAAATTCACTATTTTTCGCGAATACATACGACCAAACCCTTACCGGACTCATGATCCAACAAACGATTCATCTTCCATCGTTTTGTTTTAAAGTCAAACGATTTTCTTTTGGCGTCTTCTCCAATATCAAAATAGCCGCCGATGGTTTGGATGCCCCAAATTTCTTTAACTATGGAAACTTGCAGCAGCTGATCGATTTTCAAGCATACAAAATCACACCATTCTCTGTCAATGCCATGGCGTGGGGAGAAATTGGACTTAATATTGGCTATGCTCTTGAGCTAGAAAATGGACATACCCTAGCCGTCGGAGCCAACCCAAAGTATTTATTGGGATTTGAAGCTGCCTACATTCAAAATAAGTCAGATTATAACTTTTATCGCGAACGCGACACTTTTTTTGCCTCTAGCGCTAATGCTGCCGTCGGTTTTGCTAGTGGTGCTTCCCGCTCGTCAAATAACTATAATTTAGGCGTACAAGGCACCGGCCTTGGATTAGACTTGGGGGCTGAATATATAATTCCGAATGAAGAAGAGGAGTCTAATAGCCCCCATTACATGAAGTTTGGAATCGCTGTCAAAGACTTTGGTTCTATTAAGTTTGATAAGAATACCGAGCAACATAATTATTCTATTAGAGAAGTCGATTTTGGAGTTTTAACAACCATAAACAATAATTTAAATCACAATTATGACCTAATAAAACGACTATCGGCAGCAGTTTATCAGGGAGATTCTTTCAAATCTAAAATCTCCAATGAAATGACCATACATACACCTACTTCAATAAACCTAACTTGGGACTATAATATTCGATCCGATTTCTATATTAATGCGTTTATAGGTCGTCGACTAAAAACCTTGGAAAGACAAATAGCCGCTCCGAATGTGATGGCTATCGGCGCTCGCTTTGAACAACGTTGGTTTGAGGCTGGAGCCAATATATCACTCACTGAAGATACATGGCTAGGTATTGGAACCTATATCCGATTAGGTTTATTGACAATTGGCTCTGATCATATTAATGCTTTGCTCTTTTCTCAACCAAAACTTCGAGGAGCGGATGTTTATTTAAGTTTAAAAATCATGCCTTTTGGCAATAGGGAAAAAGAAGAGGGTATAGATTATGCAAAACCTAAAAAAGATAAAAGATCGGGCTGCTATAAGCAAAAATAGATTTTAGATTCTTCAGTTTTAAATTAGAGGATGAAATTAAGCTATTGCATTAATTTTTTATAACTATCAAAGTCAATTATTATTAAAACAACCCCGACCCTAAAAAAGAATAGGGCAAACGAAAGGATACTCTTATTTATGCTCCCTTCTACCACTCTAAAAAGTCCGCTAAATAAATATTTATTTTGGTAGAAAAACAGGTAATATTGCCTAACTAAAATTTAGAGACAATGTTTAGAAAATTTTCGCTCGCAGATATTATCATACTTGCTGTAGCACTTTTATCATTAGTATTTTCTGAAATTATGTATTTTCAAGGTGAAAAAATTGATGCGCTATTCGTTGGTATCTGGGTGCCTTCCATATTGGGATTTGGGATTTATTTAAAACTAATTAAAAGAACAAAAAATGGTTAGTTTACTTCCCTATTTTGCTGGTCTTGTTACCTTGTTGTTAATTTTTGGTTTTGCTTTAGAAATAAAGGAATTTACTGATGATGAGGAATAATTCGCTCGCCAACTAAGAATTTACCTCTTTGCTATCAAATAATTCATCCCTTGTATTATTTTTTCACATCTTAGTTTAAACTCCTGTTATCGCCTTATAAAATTTCTTATAAAAGTTAAATGTGCCAGCTCCAAAATAAGTTTTCACAAAACCAATTCTGCCAGTGAAAATTCTTAGTGCCACTCAAATCAGAGAAGCCGATGCTTTTACTATAAAGCATGAACCAATTGCATCTATAGACCTCATGGAAAGAGCCGCAAACGCTTGTTTCAACTGGCTAATCAATACCTATGATAAAACCAAAACCCTCCACTGTCTTTGTGGCCTAGGCAATAATGGGGGAGATGGATTAGCTATCGCCCGACTTTTAATTGAAAAAAACTATTCTATTCGAGTTTATATTTTTAGATATTCCGATAAATTCTCTGCAAATTTTAGAAAAAATGAGGCTCGATTAATTAAAAACAAAACAAAGCTTATTTATATAAATGAGAATAACTACCGCAGGGTCTTAAAATCAATTCCACCGGATGGAATTGTCATTGATGCAGTATTCGGTTCGGGCTTGAGCAGGCCAATAGATGGTTGGTTAGCCAAAGCTTTTCTGCTCATCAACACTGCTGAAAATGATATTGTTTCTATAGACCTTCCTTCTGGACTATTTTGCGAAAATAATGCATCTGAAAATCTGGCTACTGCTATTAAAGCGACCATTACTTTGTCATTTCAAACACCTAAATTATCTTTTCTGCTGCCTAGTTCTGGAGAGTATGTAGGAAAATTTTATTTGCTCCATATCGGCTTACATAACGATTACTTATCTGAAGTCAAATGCCCAAATTATTATGTCGAGTTTAAGGATATTAAATCGATATTAAAAAAAAGAACTAAATTTTCTCACAAGGGCAGCCATGGTCATGCTTTACTGATTGCTGGTAGTTATGGGAAAATGGGTGCCGCCATATTGAGCGCTAAGGCTTGTATGAGATCAGGAGTGGGACTTTTGACATCCCAAATTCCACAATGTGGTTATGAAATAATTCAGACCGCAATACCAGAAGTCATGGTCGTAGTGGACAAATCTAAGCATTGCATTACAAACTTCATTCCACAAGAAAAATATAGCGCATTAGGCATTGGGCCTGCGATAGGCAGAGAAAAACAGACTCAAAAGCTTTTAAAAAGATTGATAGAAAATAGTCATGTACCTATAGTTTTAGATGCGGATGCTCTAAATATTCTAGCAGAAAATAAAAATTGGCTATCTAAACTTCCTGCCAACTCGATACTGACTCCTCATCCCAAAGAATTCGAGAGACTTTCTAAAAAAGCGGTGGATGACACTGAAAGATTGGAACTGCAGAGGGCGTTTGCCATACAATATAAAATTTACCTTATACTAAAAGGTGCTCATACGAGCATTGCTTGCCCGAATGGAGATATCTTTTTTAACTCTACTGGGAATCCAGGAATGGCCACTGGAGGCAGTGGAGATGTGCTTACAGGAATCGTCACGGGGCTCTTAGCTCAAGGATATTCAGCTCTTGATTCTTGCTTATTAGGAGTTTATATTCATGGTTTAGCAGGCGAATTGGCGTCCAAGAAATATAGCCAAGAGGCAATGATTGCATCAGATATTACTGAAAGCCTAGGACAGGCCTTTGACTGTTTGAGACGCTAAAATTTTTTGAATCACATAGCTGGCCATAGTTAAGCCAAACATAGCTGGCATGTAGGATATGGTACCATAATATGATTTTTTAAAATGCGTACCATCAGTTAACTCCATTTTATCTTTATCGACCACCTCATCGGAGTATACTACTTTTATTCCATAATTGTAATGTTCCCTTCGAAGCCTCTTTCTAATCTCTCTTGAGAAGAAACAATCTCTCGTTTCATTGATATCTACTATTTTGATTCGAGCAGGATCTGTTTTACCGCCGGCACCCATAGATGAAATAAACTTGAGTTTGCGCTGTTTACAAAGCATTATTATTTGTAACTTAGGAGTAACCGAGTCTATACAATCCAGCACATAAGAATAGTTTTTATTCAACAATTCATTTATATCTTCTGGATTTAAAAACTGACTCACCTCATGAATTACAAGTTCAGGATTCACATCCTTTAAGCGCTTGGACATCAAATCAGATTTGGATTGCCCAATAGTGCTATGAAGCGCTTGCAATTGTCTATTAATATTGGATTGAACTACATAGTCTCCATCTACTATTGTAATTTCTCCAACTCCTGCTCTAATCAGGGCTTCCGCTGCATAGCTTCCTACTCCACCCAACCCCACTACTAAAATATGAGCTTGTTTTAACTTTTCTAATCCACTTCTACCTAGTAAAAGTTCACTTCTACTTAAAAATTCCATTTATAACAATAATCGTTAACAAAAATAGTGGAATTAGTTAATTCTCTAAAGAGATAGTGAGGTTAGCTAATTATATTTAAAATTACAACTACTTTGCTTATTTTATGTTAGACAGATAAAAACTTTCTCTTAAATTTGCTATGACTATCATAAAAAAGGAATTTAAAATACTCCATAATTTTGTTTTGAGTCAAATGCTGAAAAATTACTGCAACTAAAAATGTCCATTTTAATACAATAATTCAGAATAGTATGAAATTAATCTTCGCCTGCTTTCTCATTTTATCATCCATTTCGCTCTTGGCGCAAGACGAATATGATAAAAAAGAAAAAAATGATCAAAGAGAGCCTTTATATAAAAAGTCTGACTCCATAGATGTATCTGACAAAAAAAAAGAAGAACCACAAGGCGACGATAATAGCAAAGCCTATAGTGGTATGTCTGACTTTAAGCGAAATCTGCGCATCGGTGGAGCCTTTAACCTAGGTTCGTATTACTACCAATCGGGATTTTACGACGGACAGCTATTTTTTATCATGTTAAGCCCTCAGCTGACCTACGTCATGTCAGAATACTTCGAAGGGGGATTGACTACATCTTATTCTTATACGGGTTCTTTTGGGGTTATCAATTCCCACTCAATTAGTGCTGGCCCCATTTTAAGAGCCTACCCTATTCCTGAAGTTTTTCTTCAAGTAGAAGGTGTAGGTTTTTACAATACTACCAGTGTTTCTGGTTTTCCATCCTACAACAAAGTTAACTTCAACGCCTTTGCTGGCGGAGGTATAGTTTCTCGATTTTCCCAAACCGCCTACCTGATTACAGGAATAAAAGTCAATCTGATGAAAAATGAATTAACCTATAATCAGATTATTCCAACGGCATTTACCTCAATCCATTTCGGACTTTGGTAGAATCAACTATAACCATCTATCCAGCATTAATCCCCATAAAATGAAAAGCACCATAGAAAAAAATGAACGATATACTATTTTCAGTATAAAAGAAAAAAATCTAACCAGCCACAATAGCTCCGATTTAAAATCAGAAATCGCCATTCTAGTTGCAGAAGGTTACAATTCCATTCTACTCAATTTGTCTGAGCTCGAATTCATGGATTCCAGTGGCCTTGGAGCACTTTTAAATGCTGACCGGACTACCAAAGAAAATAATGGTTTTCTCGTCATCTATGGTCTAAACGAAAATAACGGCAATTTGATACGCATAGCAAAATTAGATAAGGTTCTAATCATAGCGCCTACGCAAAAAGAAGCCATTGATTTACTTATCCTTGAGGAGCTAGAAAGGGATTTATCTGCTGAAGACATCTAGGTGAAATTAACGATTCTCGGCAGCAGCAGCGCTACGCCCTATTTAGATAGACATCCTTCCAGCCAGTTGCTCACTGTCAATGACCACATCTATCTCATAGACTGTGGGGAAGGCACCCTCTTTCGCCTTAACGGTTTTGGAGTCAAAAAAAATAAAATTAAAGCTATATTTATTTCACACCTGCATGGTGATCATTATTATGGCCTCATTGGACTTCTAACCACAATGAGTATGCACGAAAAGACGGATGAACTCACCATCATTTGTCCTCCAGGGTTAAAGGATATAATTGATTTGCAATGCAAAATTTCCAAAACTATTATCCGATTTCCTATTCGATTCATAGAAACTAGTATGGTGCATCAAACTATTTTTTTAGATGCCAATATTCATGTCAAAACGATTCCTCTAATTCACAAAATAGACACTTGCGGTTTCATTTTTCATAAACTATTTCCAAAAAGAAAAATAAGGAAAGATAAGATTGAGGAGCATGGGCTTTCCCCATTAGAAATTGCGGATTTGGTGAAGAACAATACTATTGTGAAGGACAATCAGATCATTTCACTAGATACTATTTCAGAGGAAAATACATCCAAAAAATCATTCGCCTACTGCACCGATACCAGATTTGATGACTCCTACATTAATTACTTATATGAAGTTGATTTACTTTATCATGAATCCACTTTCTTGCAAAAGGACTTGACCCGAGCTATAGAGACGAAGCATTCCACCGCCGCTGAGGCCGCTCACGTAGCCTTGAAAGCAAATGCAAAAAAACTACTCATTGGTCACTTTTCTGCTCGGTATTTGGACCTTCAGCCGCTACTATCCGAGGCCTCAGCGATTTTTTCTAATACCGACCTAGCCATAGAGGGTCTCACTTTTGAGTTTTAAATGGCATCCGAAGTACTGATATCTATTTTATTTCAGTTAAAATATAAAAAAACATTACCTTTGGGTTTTTAAAAATAACCCTTCCAAGTTATATCAACATATGAGATATAGATTATTGATTTTGCTCGGAATTATTCCATTCCTCGCAATTGGACAAAACCCTCTAAAGAAAGAGTTAAAGGGTAATGGAACATCCATGCATTATAGCCCTTCACAGTTTAGCTTTACCAATCAAAATGGCGTTACCGTATATATAGCAGAACTAAAAGATAGAAGATCTCTCAATTGGAATAAACAGGTGAACGACTCTGTGAAGATTGAAGCGATTGGAGACTATTGGAACTACCCGATGAATGTTCTCTTCAAAAACAAACTAAACCAAGACCTAGCAAAAGCAAATATTAACGTAGATTACTCTGCCCAAGGCGATAATATTTATAAAGTTGAGCCGACCCTCGATGTACTTTATCCAAATTTTGTTTCTTTTCCAGAAAAGGGTTATTGGATGCTTTCTAAGATAAATATACAAGTGAGTAAAGGCTCTCAAGTACTTTTTACGAAATCTTATCAGGAATATACCTTCTTTAATAAGAATATTAATGGGTATAATGAATCCTACAATACAAACCTCAAGGAAGGCTCTAACGTAGCCATGTGGTCAAGTATCAAAAGACTTTTAGACCAATTCTATACCGACTTAAACAATGCTTTCGGAGGCCAGGCCATAAAGAGTTCTGATATAGCTGTAACGAGCATTGGAGCCTCCAATATTGCTAATGACCAAAGTTTAAATAATCAAGTAACAAACTACTCGGGAAATAAAACCACGAAAGATGCAGTCAGCACTAATAATTATAGACTAGATGGAGACGTTCCGCCTCCACCCCCTCCTAGCGATGGCAAATTGAACAATGCGGTGAATGTTTTAGGTTCGGAATCTAAAATCAATACCCCTGTAAAAACTCCGACCCCAATGCCAGTGATTGATTCTGCTAAATTGGCTGAGAGAAGATTGAGAGAAGATTTGCGCAAAAAAGCCGTTGATAGCGCTAAAAAAGCCAGAGAGGAATTGGCATTAACATCCAAAAAAATCGAGCAGGAAGAGAAGGATAAACTCCAGTTCAAGCGCGATTCCATTTTGAAAGTGAAAAAAGAAACAATAGCCCTTAAGATTCGAGAAAAATTTATTTCTGATTCAATAAAAAAGACAGAGGTCAATAAAAAAATAGAAGAAGCCAAAAGAAAAAGGGAAGAGGAAAAAGCAAAAATGAATCCAACGCCATCAGACATAAGTTCTTCAGAAAAGTTAAATGCTTCCAAACCAAAAAACGCTGAACCCGCAGTAGAGAAAAAAAGGCCTCAAACTATTGCGAGAAAATCATATAAGAGAGCTGAAAATGAAACAGTCAGTGAGGCTGTTAGGAGAATTGCAAGAGAAATTGAAGAAGAAGAAGGATACCAAAGAACAAAACAAACAAGGGATGTTGAACCTACTGAAGAAAATAATACTGCCTCAAAACGTGCGGAGGATATAGCAAGAGTAAAGGCTGAGCGAGAAAAATCTGCTACAGAAATGAAAATGAAGAAAGCAGTGCGTGATTCATTATTAGCCAACGAAAAACAAAAAAAACAAGATTCCTTGTTAGCGATACGAAGAGCCAAAGCAGCTGAAATTGAAGCTTCAATGGCTAGAGTAAAGGCATCAAAAGATAGCTTTAATAGAATCCTAGCTGCCAAGAAGTATGCAGAAGATAGTGCACAACTAGTGCGAGAAAAAGAAAGACGAAGAGAAGCAGTTCTAGCTGCCCAAAAATCTGCTATGGAAGCCGAGAGAGATGCATTGTTAAAAAATCCGAACTCTGGAGAAATGTTTGCTACGGTCTCTACGGATCCTCCGAGTAAACTAGCAGATAACAGAACTCGTGAGCAAGTTTTAGCTGATAGAATTTTTACACCAAAATCAGAAAATACCAAGAACCTTTTAGCTAGAGTTAAACTTATAACACCTGAAGAGGAAGCAAGGTTATTGGCTCAAATGAAAACCGAAGATAAAGCGGTAACAGATTCTTTTTTCATACAAATGCAGAAAAATAGACCCATTCCTACCTACACTCCCATTGATTCCACAGCAAAGACCGTGACAAAAAAGGAAGAAGTCATAACAAAAACCCAAACAAAAGAAGATAAGAAGACGCAAATAATTGAAAAAGGGTTAAAGGGGGCTAAGGATTTGAAAAACACAAAAGAATCAATACCAACCGAGAAAAAGAAAGAAAAAGCGCAGGACACATTAGCTAAATCTTCAAACACGCAACCTACCGCAAAAGAGAAAACCCCAATCTCTAAGTCTGCCCAAAAAGAAATCCCTGCAAAAACTGAACCAGCAAAAGTGAACAACCAAGTTATCGACTCTATGACCTCTGAACAAAAAGCAAAAGATTTGGAGGCGGAGATTGAAAAAAAGAAAAAAGAAATAAACGAAAGACTTAAAAAAGCCAAATCTTGGTAAGATAGAAGGCTAACAGAGGTCTAGTCGCCATTATCAAAAAGTTTATAATACAATCTACAGTAAATACAGTAGTTTTGCGCGGAAAGAAGCAACATTATGCACTTTCATTCCGATAAAATCAAAACACTAGGACTAACATTTGACGACGTCCTTCTCATTCCAGCAGCCTCCGCTGTACTTCCTAGAGAAACGAACCTAAGTTCGCGCATAAGCAGAAATATCTCCCTCAATATTCCTCTTGTAACAGCCGCTATGGATACAGTGACAGAGTCAGCTATGGCCATTGCGATTGCCAGAGAAGGTGGAATCGGAATTCTTCATAAAAACCTGAGCATTGACAAACAGTCCGAAGAGGTTCGAAAAGTAAAACGTGCTGATAGCGGCATGATTGTAGATCCCATAACCTTAACCATAGATAAAACAGTTGGTGATGCCCTTAAAATCATGGAAGAACACAAAATTGGGGGTATTCCTGTTGTTGATAATAACAACAAATTGCAAGGTATCATAACGAATAGAGATTTGCGCTTTGAAAAAAACAAAGCCCTTTGTATATCAGAAATAATGACCAAGGAAAACCTGATAACGGCCAAACTTGGAACAGACCTAGTGCAAGCAGAAGAAATTTTAAAAAATTACAAGATTGAAAAATTGCTCGTCTGCGATGATAATAATATTTTAAGAGGTTTAATAACCTATAAAGACATTCTCAAAGTAAAGAATAATCCCAATTCCAACAAAGATAGTATCGGTCGCTTGCTCGTTGGCGCTGCCCTCGGCATCAATGCCACAATGTTTGAACGACTAGAAGCGCTCCTCTCAGTTGGTGCCGACCTCATATGTTTAGATACTGCACATGGACATTCAGCAGGAGTCCTAGAAAATATTAGAAAAATAAAAAAAGACTTTAAAAATATAGAACTCATCGCTGGAAACATTGCAACAAAAGCAGGGGCACAGGCCCTTATAGATGCTGGCGTCGATGGCGTGAAGGTGGGTGTAGGTCCTGGGTCCATATGTACCACCAGAGTGGTAGCTGGCGTAGGTGTACCACAGCTTTCTGCCATTCTCATGGCTGCCGAAGCATGCATACCTGCAGGGATTCCATTGATAGCAGACGGAGGAATACGCTATACTGGTGATTTGGCTAAGGCAATAGCTGCTGGTGCTGATTGTATAATGGCGGGCTCTGTTTTTGCTGGCACAGAAGAGTCTCCAGGTGATACCATTCTATATGAGGGTAGAAAATTCAAATCTTACAGAGGCATGGGGTCTTTAGATGCTATGGCAGAAGGATCAAAAGACCGATATTTCCAGGATGTAGAAGATGATATTAAAAAACTAGTCCCAGAAGGAATCGTAGGCAGAGTGCCCTTTAAAGGGAATATTAGAGAAGTGGTTTATCAATACGTAGGCGGCCTAAGAGCCTCTATGGGTTATTGTGGAGCGAAAAACCTCTCCGATTTAAAAAAGGCAGAATTCATTCAGATTACTGCTTCAGGAATTAAAGAAAGTCATCCGCACGATGTAAGTATCACGAAAGAAAGTCCGAATTATAGCAGATAACAATCGCTATTAGTCTCTCTTTACTTATTTTTGCCCCCTCATATTAAAACATCTATGTTTAAAAATTTCGATAAGAATACGATTCTTGGTGCGTTACTCATAATGACCATGGTTGTGGTTTACTTTAAATACTCTACCAGTGAAGCAGAGAAAAGAATTAAAGATGAAAAATTAAAGGCAGTACTTAAAGCAAAAGATAGTCCCAAGAATACTGAAAGTATTGCCAATTCTACTGTAAAGGCAATCGGTGTGACCGATACAAATTCTTCTGCGGCCATAGTTCCTATAGTAGGAGAAGATATTACTTTATTCAACGAATTGATAAGTCTAAAAGTAAATACAGCGGGTGGTAAAATACATTCCGCAAGTCTAGCCAAGCATACTACTTATGAAGAAAAACCGGTCGAATTGCTTTCAAATAAAAATACGGAATTTGAACTTGCTATAACTTCAGCCATTGGGACTGTCAATACAAACACCACTGGATTTCAGATTGTGTCCAAAGACAAACAAAAAATAGAACTTCAATCTTCTCAAGGTTTAAGAGTCATTTATGAACTAAAACCCAATTCTTATAAATTATCTCAAAAATGGATACTCTCTGGTGGAAAGGAGAATAAGGCATCCCTGCTTATTAAAACACAAATGAACAAACAAGAGGTCAATCTAGACCGTGAACGTTCGTTATCCACTATTAAATATTTGCCTGAAAACGAAGATGTTTTACAGAGCCTTAGTATGACGAGCAATGAGACGAAAGATGTTCCTACCCCAATTCAATGGGTGAGTTTTGGCCAACAGTTTTTCCATACAACTATCATTCCTTCTGTGCCATTTGAAAATACCATTCTCGACGCCAAATATCAAGAGGCAGATAAGAATTATGTTAAAAATTACACCTTGAAAACAAAGCTCGCTGATATTGGCGATACGCTCTCATTTGATTATTTTATAGGTCCTATTGACTACAAACTTCTTAAGAAAGAAGATAAGGATTTAGATCTTCTAGTTCCTTTAAGTCAAGATATTTTGATATTTAGATGGATGAAAATATTCAATATTTACCTTATCATCCCCATTTTCAATTTTCTATCTCAGTTCGTCTCTAATTATGGCGTTATCATTATCCTTTTGACACTTTTTATCAAGTTAATTACTGCCCCTCTCTCCTACAAGACCTATGAATCTGGGGTAGCTATGCGAATATTAAAGCCCGAATTAGATAAACTTAAAGCCAAGTTTGGTGATGATCAGGCTAAGTTATCCCAAGAGCAAATGAAACTCTACGGAGAGTTTGGCGTCAGTCCATTTGGTGGATGCTTGCCCATGCTTCTTCAAATGCCCATCCTCTTCGCCATGTTTTCTTTCTTCCCCTCTTCTATCGAGTTGAGACATGAATCTTTTTTATGGGCCTCTGATCTTAGCACCTACGATTCGATTTTAAAACTTCCATTTAATATCCCTTTTTATGGGGCGCATATTAGTCTTTTTGCTATGCTAAGTGCACTGACCCAGATAGGTATGAGCTGGTATTCACAAAGACTTCAGCCAAGTAGTCCCCAAGCAGATCAGATGAAAATGCTCATGTATGTCATGCCTGTCATGTTTTTATTTATGTTTAATTCCTTCCCAGCTGCATTGACCTTTTATTATTTCTTGCAAAATATCCTAGGTATGCTACAGCAATGGTTCTTTACTACTTTTATTATCAAAGAAGATAAAATAAGAGCCAAAATGGAATTAGCTAAGAAAACCCCTAAGAAACAAAGTGCTTTCCAGAAAAAAATGGCTGATATGATGGAAGAAGCTGAAAAACAAAAGAAATTGCAACAAAATCTTAAGAAAAAATAAAAAAAACTATAGGAAAAAAGCAGGAATTATCCTATTTTTGGAATCTAGTATATCTTTAGAAAAAACAATTTTACCTTTATAATTTAAAATCCACGTGATGAAAAAATTTTTATTCCTTCTTTTGAGTCTCATAATAGTCTCAGAATCTATTTCTCAAATTAGCAAAACGCATATTGGTACTACGCGATATGATCTTCAAACCAATAACTCAATTCAAAGAAGAGTTGCGGTGCACCCAACATCTAAAGATGTAATTGTAACTTTTTCTGGAAGTCTTAAAGATGATGGAAACTATGATGATAGAGGTACTGGCTATGTTTTTTGGAACAATGCCACTACACAATGGTTTAATTCTAAAAACCTTATGTTGACTGCTCCTGTTGATACATTCTATGGAAGAATTGAGGCAGTAAGAGTAGGTTGGCCCAACCCTATGTTTATTGGAAATAAGGAATTAATTATGTCACATAAATCAAGTACTGGATCCAATGGCATCTATCAGTCATCTCGCGCAACTGCAGGGACAGGTACTTGGACGGATTTAAATGTGACTAGTGGTACAGAAACTTGGCCTAGAGGAGGAGCAAGTGGCAACAACGTTTTTCTTATTAGCTCTCATTTCCAAGCTCCATTTAATGAGGTAGACGCTGGGTTGATGTTTATAAAATCTACTGATGGTGGATCCGTTTGGTCTGCACCAGCGGCCATAGACGGTATAGATAAAGACAACTACACCGTGGTTGGCGGAGATAGATATGCCATGGACATAAATGGCACCAATGTGGCGATACTCACAGGGATTAATGATATTACCCTTTATAAATCTACAAATCTAGGCACAAGCTGGACCAAGAAAAGTATTTTTCCTACTGCTTGGAATTTCATTCTGGATGGCGAAATATTAGAAAGAGCCGATAGATCTGATGGAGGTTATTCTGTTTTAATTGACAATAACAATAAAGTGCATTGCTTTTGGCCTCGCTATGTCACCTTTTCTGATCCAAGCCAAGGGGCTGGAACTTTTATCGATATTACTCGCTCTGGAATTATGTATTGGAACGAAGATATGGGGAATGCGCCTCCAAAACTAATTCCTAATACTGATTTTATTCGTGAAAATACCAAAGGACCTCTTTCTCCTCTAAATAGATTCAATACGGCTAATCAAACCCTTTCCTATATGGGTTCTGGAAGTGGATATAGAACTTCAACTACAACATGGCCCTCTACTGGTATTGATGCATCAGGAAATATTTATCTTACCTATGGATATAACAGAGGTATTATTGATACCACACCAGCCAATACTGGTATAGGAAAAGATGCAGATCCTACAGGATACAACTTGTATGATGTTTACGTAATGAAATCTTCTGACAACGGTCAAACATGGGTAGGTCCTATAAATGTCTCGAACAGCCCAACACTTGAAAACACATATCCTTCTATGTCAAGACTTGTGGATGACCACGTACATCTAGTGTATCAAGAAGATAACTTGTATGGCAATGCCGTAATGACTGCCACAGGTAGTTCGAATGGCACTGGCAGCCAAGCAGGTCCTGTGCACACTCGAAATAAAATGTTCTACGCCAAAGTACCAGTAGTTGACATTGTAAATCCCGCAGTGGATATCACCAATCCACTTCTAAGATTTAGTAATAATTTTCAGAATCTGGTATTGAGAAAAAATTTACAACTTATAAGTGCCGTTTTATTTGTTGGATGTGGCACTGATACCGTAACAGGCAAAACCTTCGCTAAAAATAAAAGTTTCATAAGTGGAAACTATATAGAATTTAGTGACGATACTTCTTTCTTGACTATAATTGGGCTAGATACGATTAATACAAATATACCAGGAGACAGATTAATTCGAATTACGGGTAAAGATGCCGCAGGCAACCCAACTATCAGAATTGGAAACACATATTTTGACACCTTAAATATGGGTATACAAATATTAGAAGATAAAGAGGCACCAACAATCACCCTTCTTGGTGCTAACCCAGGTTATGTTTATCTAAATGGAGCAAATTATACTGATCCAGGATCAGAAATTAGTGATAACAACCCTTGTACATCTGCTTCTGTAACTACAACAGGTACTGTAAATAAAGCGGTGAAAGGAACTTATACGATTACTTATAATGCAAAGGATGGTGCAAATAATCAAGCAACTGCGACTAGAAAGGTATTCGTTGGTGTAGCTCCTACGGCTGTCATCACAGAAGAAGCATTAACTTCTAATAACAAGATTAATGCTAAAGGTTCAACTAGTCTCGATTTATTAACTGAACCTGGCACCTCCAATGTATACAAATGGACCGTAAAAAAAGGTACCCAATCCAATACGGTAGCAGCAACTCACAATCTAGTGAACGCCAATATACCTGCAGGTGTCACAAGTTTTGACTCAATATGTTTGGAAGTATCAAACGGATTCAATACTGCGACTACTCCTCCAAAACCTATTTCTAAGGAATGTAAATCCTTGAAATACTCCGTTGGTATTTCTAGCGTCTCCAATTCACTTAATGTAAGCATTTTCCCTAATCCATCCAATGGAGATTTCAATATCAAAGTTGAGGGTAATAAAGAAAATAAGGCAAGAATTATCATTACAAGTATGGATGGAAGAACCTTGTCAAATAGTCAAGTAGAAATCAATGGCACCATCGTTCCATTCAAATCTAACCTTGCCAAAGGCTCATATTTTATTAGCACAGAAATAGATGGCAATGTCTATTTAGAAAAAATAGAAATAAGATAGAACACTGCTTTTAACTTAAAAATGCCGCCCTGAGAGGCGGCATTTTTTTTACCTTTGTCTCATTGGGAATTATGTCAAAAAAATTAGTCTTTCTCTTATCATTCTTTTCAACTTTGAATTCTTTTGCTCAAGAAACCATTATTGGGGCTACAATGCATTACATGTACCAGCTTCCCTATGGATCTGTTGCCACCCAATATGGCTCAAATAGCAATGCTGGCTTCGGTCTCAACATAAAGCTTATCAATAATTTTACTTTTGGTGCTGAGGGTCAATTTATGTTTGCTAGTAAATATAACGATTTCAGCGTATTAGGGTCTATGGTCACCTCAGGAGGTTTCATCATAGGCGAAAACAACACCATAGAGGTTCCTGAATTAGAAGGCAGAGGAGGAAATTTCTTTATTGAAGCCGGGAAAATATTTCCTTTAGGCACCAAAAATCTCAATAGTGGTTTACATATAAAAGCTGGAGTTGGTTATCTTTTCTATTCTGTTTATAACAATGCAGATGTAGTGTCTGCAACGCAGCTTGGTGGAGAGTATTTCAATGGATACAATAGATTGGAAAGTGGTTGGAGTCTGCAGAGTTTTATCGGATATACCCTTTACTCCAATAGCAGACTGCTTAATGGTAGCATTGGGGTGCAGACTATCTATACCAGTACTAGCTTTAAAGGAGTCGCGGACTATGCCACTAGTCTTATTCCTGACCAATCCGGCAGAAATAGCTTCTTTATTGGCCCTAAAATTGCCTTGACAATTGCCCTAAAAAGATTCCAGAAAAAAGACCCCAAGGCAGATGGCTACTTTTATAATTAATCCTTAGTCGTGGGTATTATTTACAACGCGTTTCTTGTATTTTATTACTTTGCTGTATGGCTATTTTCTTCGAAAAACGCGAAAGCCAAACAATGGATTGAAGGTAGAAAAACAACACACTCATATCTGTCAAATTTCCGAGACACTAATTGTCTTTGGTTTCATGCTTCCTCCTTAGGCGAATTTGAACAAATCAGTTTTCTTATAGAAACAATTAAGCAAAAGTTTCCTCACGAGAAGATTCTAGTCACGTTCTTTTCCCCTTCAGGTTATGAAATGAAGAAGAACTTCCCATTCGCCGACCATATATTGTATTTACCTTTTGATTTTTTCAGTTCGATAAAGCCCTTCATTGAATGTATTCAACCCAAAATGGTCTTTTGGGTTCGATATGAGTTTTGGCTCAATACACTTGAATATGTAAGAGAGAAGGACATTCCTTTAATTCTGCTCAATGGTGTCTTTAGAAATAATATATCCTTTTTATACAAGCCGTACTTGAAGAGTTGTCTGCGTTCATTTTCTGAAATAGCCGTGATAAATAAATCTTCACAACTAAATCTAGATGCTCTTGGATTTTGCTCCACAGTTATTTATGATACGCGTTATAGTAGAATGCGGCAAGTGGCTTTGAATCCATTTGAAGATAAGATTATTCAACATTTCGTCCAAACCGAAAAGGTTGTGATTTGTGGTAGCATTTGGGCAAATGATGATGAAATTCTCAATACTACTATTCGACATAGAAATGATATTCATTGGATTTTAGCCCCTCACGAGGTTGATGACTCGAGAATTGCTCAACTGCTCTCTTATTATCCCCATGCTCAAAAATACTCACAATACGAAGAGTCAAAGCCAACCAATATCCTTATTATAGATTGCATCGGTTTGTTAGCCCGATTGTATCGTTATGCCGATCTAGCCTATGTCGGAGGTGGGTTTAATAAAGTGGTCCACAGCCTTGTAGAGCCCCTTGCCTATTCTCTTCCTGTGATTATAGGAAAGAATATAACTAAGAGCGAAGAAGCTATTGATTTTATCCAATTAGGATTTGTCCGAAAAATAACATCAGATCAAGAATTTCAATCCGCATTGAATGCCTTACTAGCCAATGATAATCTTAGTATTCGTAAAGAAAAAGAACACTACTTTGAACAAAGGGTAGATTCTATAGATAAAATTCTGAATTTAACTCAGCGCTATATTTCCTTGGAATAATACTAATTTTTGACAATTAGTTAAGTCTTTAATCTCAACCCTTATATTTTTGTAGAAAGAACAATTAAACGACTAGAAGATAATTATGTCAACATATAAAGAAATTAAAAGAGTTACCACCCAAAGCATCCAAAAATTTAAATTGGACGGGAAAAAAATTTCCATGCTCACTGCTTATGACTACTCCATGGCAAAACTCATTGACGGAGCTGGAATTGATGTTATTTTAGTTGGCGATAGTGCCTCCAATGTGATGGCTGGGCATGAAACAACCCTTCCTATTACGCTAGACCAAATGATATATCATGCCACATCTGTGGTGCGTGCTGTAGATAGAGCACTTATTGTCGTAGATATTCCCTTTGGTTATTATCAAGGAGATTCCAAGTTGGCGCTAACCTCTGCTATTCGCATTATGAAAGAATCGGGCGCACATGCTGTAAAAATTGAAGGTGGCGAGGAGATCAAAGAGTCCATCTCGAGAATACTAAGTGCGGGTATTCCAGTAATGGGTCATCTTGGATTAACCCCTCAAAGTATATACAAATTTGGTACCTACAACGTTCGCGCAAAGGGAAAAAAAGAAGCAGAGCAGGTTGAGTCCGATGCAGAGTTGTTGCAAAACCTTGGCTGTTTTGGTCTAGTACTAGAAAAAATTCCCGCTGTTCTCGCTACCAAGGTCGCCAAAAAACTCTCAATACCAGTTATTGGCATTGGAGCAGGAGGGCAGGTGGATGGACAAGTTTTGGTTATGCATGATATGCTCGGAATAAATGTTGACTTCAACCCGCGATTCATTCGCAAATATGCCAATTTAAACGAAATAATAGATTCTGCCGTTAAGAATTATATACTCGATGTGCAATCAGGTAGCTTTCCTAACCAAAAAGAACAATACTAAAAAAATTGTAATGACTTTCCAATTGAAACTAATTAAAAACAAGGAGATGTCCCTTAAAAAACCAAAAGTAAAAAGATGAAAATCACCTCCCTAATTTTTCTTCTTTTACTATTTGCTGAACTTAAATCACAAAAAATAATAGAATACCAATGTACCGCAATTGATGGCACACCAGTATATTTAAATGTGACGCCTAGCACAGAAGCTATGGATTACCTAGGTCAGTCTTTTTACATATATAAATATGATTTAATGATAGGCGCTGCGAGATACGACTCCTTTTACACCTATAAATTTAATAAAAGACTATATCTACTTGACGAAGATGCAAATACCATAAATTACACCAAGGATCAAATTTTGTTCGACTTAAATGAAGAAAATAGAGTCCTAGAAAAAGTCTCTGGTGTCTTTTCTGATATAGATTTAAAAATGGATGATAAACTGAGACTGAATAATCATTATTTCTACTTCTACTCTGCGAGTGCGATTGCCTTCTCTTATTTTAATGTTACGAGAATGGTGTTTGATCAACAACTAGATATAAACCAAATAGAAATAAAATCTTATCTTGGCACTAGTCAATGTGTACTGAATGGCATAATAATTGAGCCTAAGGAAGGCACTATAAAAAATAGTTCAAAAATGAAAAAGTCTCGTAACCAAAAAAAAACGGCACTAAAAGATTCTATACTACCTGACGATTGGGGTAAAAAATAAACATGATTAAAAAACTTGGTATTATACTCTTGCTTTTGATTGCTAAAAATTCTCTTGGCCAGAATTTGGAATATAAGTGCCGAGCCCTTTCAGGAAGCAAAATATTCTTAGATGTAACTCCTGGCTCGAAACCACTAATTTATAATAAGAAAAAAGTATTGCTTAGTAAATTTACCTTAAGCGATGGGAAAACTGAATCCATAAGTTTTTATCTCTACAAATATCTCGATAAGCTTTATATTCTGGACCATACCGCAACTTCACTAAATCATGCTAAGGACCAAGTTCTTTTCTCGATTCCACATCAGCAGTATTATAAATTAGATATAGCTGGATTTTTAGAAAATTCAACAACCGTCTTAAATAAATCTATTAACTTAAATGGAAATAGCTTTTATACATACAGTATTCTAAGTCCAGATAACAAATTACAGGCCACTGAAATAATCTTTGATAAAAATCTAGACATCAATGAGCTTAAAATTACCGCTGGATCGAATCTCTGCGTATGCACGAAAACAAATATTACCATTAGACTTAAATAATAATCATAACTTACATGCTATTACTTCGCGCTTATGCTTCGATTTGGGATTTTGTCAATACTATTTTTGGCACTAAAATTCCATCTATGCCCCCAAATACCTATGGTTTTATCATGGCCATAGCCTTTATTGTGGGTTTCTTTTTAGCAAGAAACGAGCTGGCTCGTAAGACCAAGCTCGGTATTTTTCCGCGTGCTACCAAGGAAATATACGAAGGACAAGGCATCATGCTCGGCGATGTTCTGCTATATGCACTCATTGGCTTTTTCCTTGGCTTGAAAATAATAGGTTTTTATTTGGACAGTTCATCCTTTTTTACAAATCCTCAGCGCTATATAATCTCTATGCAGGGCTCTATGCCAGGTGGTCTGCTTGTTGCTCTAGTATTGGCTAGCCTTACTATGTACAATCAATGGAAAAATAAAAAAAATCCACCTGAAAAGAAAATTATATCAAATAACATTGAAGATAGAATTGGTGATGTACTTGTTATATGTATGATTGGAGGCGTGTTAGGCTCCAAACTCCTCGATACACTCGATAGTCCAGAGACCTTATCCGATTTCCTATCCGACCCCTTTGGCTCATTGACCTCTGGATTGAGCGTTCTCGGTGGCTTATTCACCGTTTCTATCCTTTTAATTGGATATGCAATAAAAAATAAGATCAAAGTACTCCCTTTTACAGATAGTCTCTCTCCTCCCTTTTTTATTGGATACGCTGTTGGTCGTTTAGGTTGCCAATTCTCTGGTGATGGTTGCTGGGGTATTCCTAGCATAGGACTTACAAAGCCTTCTTTCATTCCAGATTTTTTGTGGGGGAGCACCTATAACCATAATGTAAACAGAGAGGGTGTGCTTATACCTGGCTGTAATGAAGATTACTGTATGAAATTGGCAGAGCCCCATTTGCCCACACCGCTTTATGAAACTATTTTCGTCAGTCTTTTATTTCTTATACTATGGAGTCTGAGAAAAAGATTGACTGTTCATCCAGGCGCTATTACAGGACTATTTTTGGTATTCAATGGTATGGAGCGATTTCTCATCGAGTTTGTCCGTATCAATAATAAATACAATTACTTCGGCTTCGAACTCTCTCAGGCGCAGTATATGTCCATCTTTATGATTCTTATCGGCGCAGGGCTTAGTTTCTGGGCTATGAGGAGGAAGACAGATATTTCAACCATTCAAAATTAGAACTTTAGTACCCCCTATGTCTTTTAACCCACAAAAATATATCGACCAATTTCATGGCATAGTCGAAGTGCTTATTCCTAAAGTTATTGGGGCTATTCTAATTTGGATTATTGGTTCATTGTTAATTAAATGGGCGCACAAAGTCTGTAAAAAAATTCTGGATGCCAAAGACTTCGACCCATCGGTAGAAACATTTTTTCTTTCCTTTGTCAGGATAGGTCTCCGCATCGTCCTATTTATCATTATTATAGGTGTTTTAGGCATTCAGACCACTTCTATAGCAGCTATGTTAGCAGGGTTTGGAGTCGCTATTGGTTCAGCATTTAATGGCTCACTAGGAAACTTTGCTGGAGGCTTTATGATTATCATTTATCAACCGATTAAGGTAGGCGAATTCATCGAGTTCAATGGCGTCAGTGGGGTCGTGAAAGAAATAGGCATATTAAATACGTGCATTTTGACAGGCGATATGAAAACCGTCTTCCTCCCCAACGGGATGTTGTCCACAGGGATTATTATCAATTGGAGTCGCAATAGAAAAATACGGGTTGATGTACCCTTTAATATCGAAGCTAATATTGATATTGATCTGGCGAAATCCATTATCCTCGAAGCGCTAAAAGAACACAAACTCATACTCAAGAGCCCTAAGCCTGAGGTACACATACAACAAATCCAATCGGGTTCAATACAGCTTATCGTAAGACCTTATTGCACGCAGCCAGATTATTGGACGGTATTTAATGACACCCATAGTTTGGTCATCAATGCCTTCAAAGAAAAGAATATCTCTCAGGGTATCCCTAAACAAATCCTAATCACGCAAACGAGTGGAAAAGATTAAAATTAGTCCTATACAATGGCTTACACTTATTCTTCTAGGCACTATCTGGGGAAGTTCTTTTATTTTAATGAAAATAGGAACCAGAAGCTTTAGCACCATAGAGCTATCTGTTCTTCGTATGTTTTTTGGTGGATGTTTGGCTCTGCCTTTTTTATTCTCCATTTTGAAAAAGTATGATAAAAAGATTCTCTTCTGGATGCTGGTCTCTTCTCTCCTTGGAAGCGGTATTCCAAGTCTTTTCTATGCTTACTCTGCGAGTAGAATGGATAGCAATCTCAATGGAGTTATCAATTCGCTCACGCCTCTATTTACCCTTATTGTTGGGATTATTTGGTTAAAATACAAAACCAGTTTATTGAGTTTAATAGGCATATTCATTGGGTTTTTTGGAGTCTTGATGCTTTTTACCCAGAAAAATACAACGTTTACCCAAGCACAATATGCTGTTTTTCCTTTATTGGCGACGATGATGTATGGTATCAATATGAATATAGTCAAGGTCAAACTAAGTCATTTGCCTTCCATTGATATTTTAAAAGGAGTTTTTGGCATTCTCGGATGGCTCTCTCTTCCTATTGCTCTTTATTTGGGCGTTTTAAATGACTTAGACTTTAGTCAGTGTTCTTTCAATTTTTGGGTGTCCAATTCTGATACGACTATTCAAAAAATGAAATCGATAGAAGCTATGTTTATCCTTGGTTTCATTGGTTCGTTTATTGCCTCTCTCGTGTTCTATAGATTACTCAAGCAAACCAATGCACTCTTTGCATCTACTAACACTTATCTCATACCTTTAATGTCCATTTTTTGGGGGTTTATGGATGGGGAAATGATTACTTGGGTTCATTTTGCTTCGCTGCTGATCATTCTATTTGGGGTTTACCTAGTTGGCAAGAATAGATAAGACTTGTAATATAAATTTAGCGTTGACTTATCATTCATACCATTCTCAAAGAGAAATTTAACGCTCTTTATAAATAGAATTGCTGTTTTATTGCCAATATTTTATATTTTTGTAATATGCCGCAAGAAGACCAGCTCGACGACTATTCATTACTCAAAACCAAACTACAAAAGTTCATCTCATCATACTACAAGCAGCGATGGATAAAAGGGTCTTTGCAAATATTGCTCGTTTTTATATGCCTCTACCTTATATCCACCACTCTCGAATACAATCTCTATTTGAGTCCTATTATACGCAAGTTCCTTTTTTTCTTCTTTTTAATAGGCTTTTTCACACTATTTTATTTATGGATTCTCCAGCCTTTCATACAATACTATCAGCATCGAAGTCGTCTAAATGACAAGCAGGCTGCTAAAATCATAGGCAATCATTTTCCTGAAGTAAAAGATAAATTACTTAACGTTCTCTATCTCGGGGAGATGTCTAATCGCAACACTTCGCAGGAATTAATCTATGCCTCCATCAAGCAAAAGTCGCAAGCCTTGCTTTGGGTAAAGTTCAATGAAGCGATCGATTGGACCAGGAATAGAAAATTGGCCAAGTATCTTATCTTGCCCCTTCTCATTACCCTCTTTGTGTTAGTATTTATGCCCAGCCTTTTTCGAGAAAGTACGCATCGATTAATTAATTATAACCAGATCTTTTCTCCGAAAGCACCATTCAATTTTGTACTCATAAATCAAAATTTAAAAGTACCTCAGTTCGAATCTTTAACACTCAATGCTAAATTGGAAGGTAAATCCCTTCCCGAAGGTCTTAATATTTTATATCAAGGAGTGAAGTATCCTATGATGGTAAACGAAAATAGAGTTTATGAATTTACTATTAAAAACATTGAAGAAAATACCGCTTTTCGGCTAGAATCATTAGGGTTTTTATCCGACGAATATGCTATTGACATTATCCCAAGACCTATTATCACTTCCTTCGACATAGACATTATCCCTCCGGCCTACACTGGTTTCAAGCCATTTAGACTTCACAATACAGGTGACATTCAAGCCCCGATTGGCAGCGTAGCCATCTGGAAATTTAAAACAGAAAATATTGACCAAATTAAAATAAGTCTTGGTTCAAAATTGCTTCAAGTAGAAAAGTATAGCAATGGATTTGGCGCTAAAGCGTCTTTAATTCACGCCAATAACTACAAAGTCTTTACCCATAACAAACAGTCTTTGTTGATTGATTCGCAAAGCTATAACTTATCTCTCATTTCCGATAACCACCCCATGATATCGATAACAGAGTTCAATGATAGTATAAATGAAATCAAGTATTATGCTGGCGATCTGGCAGATGACTACGGAATTTCAAATCTTTATTTTATTATTCAACATGCAGGCGAGTCTGAACGACTCCGAGTCAACATACCTCGAGGAAAAAATGCGTCTTTTCATTTTTCAACTCATAAATTGTTTGATAAATATCCAAAGGGCACTGAGCTGAATTATTATTTCGAAGTCTTTGACAACGATCAGATAAGCGGACCTAAATCTTCCAGATCTGCATACTATTCATTAAAAAAACTCACAGCCAAAGAGCTAGAAAAAGTAGTAGATAATAACTCTATGCAGATTCAAAATAAAATAACTAAATCACTGCAAGATGCTAGACAATTCCAAAAAGACCTCGAACAGTTAAAAAAGAAAATGCTGCAAACTGAAAAATTAGATTTTAATGATAAGAAATTGATTGAAGACCTTTTGAAGAAACAAGAAGACTTACAAAAAAAATTGGAAAATAGCAAAGAAGACATTCAAAGAAATTTTCAGAAAAAAAATGAACTCAATAAACAAGAACAAGCCCTTTTAGATCAGCAACAGCAGCTAGAAGAAATTATAGAACAAATGAAAAATCCAGAGTTAAAAGATTTACTTCAAAAAATAAATGACTTACTCGAAGAACAAGACAAAAAAGAACTCCTTCAAAACATTAATCAGATGGATAATAAATCTGAGAAAATGGAGAAAAATTTTGACAGACTTCTTAATCTTTACAAAAATCTTGAATATAAACAAAAACTAAATGATATGATAGACAAGCTCGACGCTATGAGCAAAGAGCAAAAAAAACTTGCTATGGAATCTGAACAAAAAAAAGATACTAAGGAAAAACAGCAAGCGCTCAATGAGGAAATGAAAGATGCTCAAAAGAAAATGGAGGAACTAAGCAAACTAAATAATGAAGTAAATAAAACCGATAATAAAGAAATGGATGAGGTCAAAAAAGACCTCTCCGATGCAGCCGAACAGCAGGAAGGAGCAGAAAAAGAAATGAATGAAGGCGATAAAAATTCTAGTAGTCAAAAACAAGAAAAGGCTGCAGATAAGATGAACCAGGCAAAAGAAAAACTGGAAAAACTAAAAAAGAAACAAAGGAAAAAACAAAATGCGGAGGATGCCCAGATGATGAGACGATTACTAGAGAATGTAATTTTTCTCTCTTTCGAACAAGAAAAGATTTTAGAAAAAACGAAAATAACGCCAATCCAAAGTCCTAGTTTTCTCAAACTCATTCAATCACAACAAAAATTAAAAGAAGATTTCAAGTTGGTTGAAGATACTCTCTATAAAATAGCATCTCGACAAACAAAAATTAGAAAATTCTTATTTGAAGAAGTTGATAAAATTACAAACAATACAGATTTGGCCATTAAGAGACTTGTGGATAGAAGAACTGATTTGGCCATTTCCAACGAACAATTTACTATGTCTTCATATAATAAACTTGGCTTAATGATGAGCGAATCATTAAAAAAAATGCAGGAAGAAGAGGAAGAAGAAACCCCTGGTTCAGATCAGCAATGCGATAATCCTAAGAGTGGGAAAAAGAAAAAGAAAAGTATGAGTATGGAAAAACTAGGAGAAATGCAACAACAACTCAACGAACAAATGGAAAAGCTACAACAACAGATGAAGGAGAAAGGAGAAAAATCAGTTAAAGAAGGGAAAGCCCCCTCTGGAGAAAAACCTAGCGAAGATGGTCAACAAGGAAAAAACCCTAGTCAGAAGCAAGGCGATGCCAGAGAAGCAGCTGAATTCGCCAAAATAGCCGCCCAACAACAAGCTATCAGAAACCTTCTTAAGAAATTGGAAGACGAAGGCAATCAACCAGATAAATCAGGCAAAAAACCATTTGGAAATGAACTCAAAGATGCCATGGAAAAAATGAAAGAAACAGAACGAGATCTAGTAAACAAGCGACTATATGATGAAATGATGAAGAGGCAGCGTGAAATTCAGGTCAAACTACTTGAGTCTGCCAAGGCAGAAAGAGAGCAAGATGAGGAAACTAGAAGAGAAAGCGAGCGAGCAAAAAATGTGAAGCCCGATATGCCTCTAGAATTAAGACAGTATTTAGAAAACAAACGGCAAAATGAATCCCAAATACAGCGCACACCTTTGGGTTTAACTCCTTTTTTCAAAAGTCTTAGTGAAAAGTATTTCCAAATGATAAAGTAGTCTTAGCCCTATATTTGTATGTATATGTATAACTCGATCAGAATTTTATACCTAGCTGTTTTTTTACTTTGCCATAGCCTCTTTTGCCATGCCCAAAAGAAAATGACCGCAGAAGAGTATATCAACAAACACTATCCTCTCGCCGTACAAGAAATGAATCTATATAAAGTGCCAGCAAGTATAACCTTAGCCCAAGGCCTAATAGAAACGGAAAGTGGCAACTCACTTTTGGCCACCAAAGCCAATAATCACTTTGGAATTAAATGTAAAACTGAATGGACAGGTGTCACATTTATCAAAGATGATGATACAAAAAACGAATGCTTTCGTTCCTATGGAACTGCTGAAGAGTCCTATCGAGACCATTCTATCTTTCTTCTCAAGCCTAGATATAGTATACTTTTTAGTTATGATATGACCGACTATAGATCGTGGGCTTATGGACTCAAGCAGGCTGGATATGCAACCAATCCAAATTATCCAACCATGTTGATTAAGTACATCGAAGATTTTAAATTGTTTCAATTTGATAATTATGGGCTTGAGAAAGCTATAGTTTCTGCACCGAAACCCGACGAAAAACCTAAGCCTAAACTAAGCCTTGCTGAATTAATAAAACTGAGAAGAGAACTTGCTAATAACCTAGACTTAGTTATCGTTGATGAATCGTTTGATATTTATAAACTAGCCTCAAACAAAAACCAAAGCGTAGGGTTTCTAATGGAGATCAATGATCTGGAAGGAGAACAACCTATCCGAATGGGTCAAAATTTCTTTCTTGAAAAAAAGGGGAAAATGAATCTCAAAGACAAACACACGGTGCTCATCGGAGAAAGCCTTTATGATATTTCTCAAATGTATGGAGTAGGTCTTAAACTTCTAAGAAAATATAACAAATTAGAAACCTGGGAGCAACCCGCTGTCGGAGAAACAATATATCTAAGTAAGCTTAGGGATGACTTTATAAAAACACGTCCTTTTTATCAGGTCTATATGGAACGAATGGATAAGAACCTTGAACTTTTTATTCCCATCAAATTACCTAAAGAAATTTCACCAAAGATTGACACACCTATCCCGGCTGAACCTAAAAATATTGCAGTCTTAGAAATGCCAGAAGTCAAGCAAACCATACCTGCTGCGACCCAAATAGAGCCTCCAAAAATTAAGATTGACACACCCCTGACTCCTATTGTTCGTCATGTTGGTGCACCACCTATCCAAATCGAACCAATGGATACCATCCCTTCTAAGGGCAACCAAGTTTGGATAAACCATCAAGTAAAGCCGAAAGAAACCATTTTTAAAATATCTAAATTCTATGAGTGCAAGCCCAATGAAATTTTGAATTGGAATGGGTTAACGATTGAACAAGGTTTAAAAATAGGACAAGTCCTTCGCATCTTCACAATACACCCGAAAGGACTAGTTTCAGACCTTCCTCCAGTCAAAGAAGAAATAATCCCTGAGCCACCAACATTCAGTAAACTAAAAGCTACTAAAACATCCAAGTTGCCATTACCTACCACTAAGACTAGCTCGGCGCAAACTGCCCAACTTACAATAGCTGATTCCGCTAAGACGCCAATCCTAAAAATAGAAACTACTATAGATACAAAAGCGCCAACACTTCCACCAGCGATTAAAAAAACAGAAGCACCAGTTACAACAAAACCTGCTGCAGCAAAAGTAATAAAAACAGAGCCTGCTATCGCGCCAATTGAAACGAACAAGAAGTCGCCAAAGGAGCCTCAAAAGCCACGCATTGTCATACTTCGGGCGCCTGCCGCTGCACCCACTAAATCAAAAGAAAATAGCGTCAATACAGAAAAATCCAATATTTCCGATTTATATAAGTCTATAATGAAAGACACTGAAGCGGATACCTCAATTAAAAGAAGGATAAAAGTTTCAGAATAATGCTTTATTAACATCCATGAGTTTAAATAAACTTCAAAAGTTTGAGGCATTAAAAACCATGCCCAATGTCTATGAAAATTTTTCCTTTACAGAACCAAAATTGATTCGTAACAATCAGCTAGATAATCCGCGGGGAAAATGGAAATCACAGCACTTTGGCAATTCTAATCCCCTCGTTCTAGAATTGGCTTGCGGCAAAGGAGAATACGCAGTAGCGCTCGGAGGAATGTTCCCAAATAAAAATTTTATTGGCATTGACATTAAAGGCAATAGAATACATAATGGGGCACGGATTGCCTTGGAGAAAAATCTGCTAAATGTTTGTTTTTTACGAACCAAAATTGAATTACTTCATGAGTTTATGGATGGCGAGGAAATAGATGAAATTTGGATTACATTCCCAGACCCTTTCCCCAGCTTCTCAGACAGAGGCAATCGCTTAATTTCTCCTAAGTTTTTAGATTACTATAAAAAACTTTTAAATGGTAAGAAAATCACCTTTCACCTAAAAACGGATAATTTCCCCTTATTCCGATATGCCGTTGGGGTTCTAGATGGCCGAGGAGAAAGAATTCTCCGCTGTTTGGAAAATATCTACGGGAATGACAAAAAAATTGACGATATCCTAAAAGTTCAAACCTATTATGAACGGCTGCATGCGGGTCAAGGAAGTCAAATCCACTATGTAAAGTGGGAAATGTAACGCAATTTTAGACCCATTTTAGCTGAGCTGCCTATCAGCTAGAGCCCTAACAACTTATCCAACAAGGGAACTAACTTTTCAGGTTGACTAGGCTTCGGCACCCGGTTGGATATAATATTGCCACTCTTGTCAATAAGTAGATAAGACGGCAAAGTCTGTATAGCATATTTGCGAGCAAAGTCCGAATTGTAACCGTGCGGAAAAGATATCGCGTGAATATCTTCAAAGAGCTTCTTTTCTCGGATTACCTTTTCCCAGGCATCTTTTTCATCATCAATTGATAAAAATAAAAATATCATATCTTGCTTGTCCTTGTATTTCGCATATATTTCTTTAGCAGCTTTCCATTCATTCATGCTACTCGCATTTGAACTAGACCAAACATGTATATAAACTATCTTTCCTAGCAGCTCTCTGGAATTTCTTTTGTTTCCTGAATAATCCTCAAAACTAAAGTTCGGTGCTGGCTGCCCCATTTCATACTGCGCTAAATTCACCAAGCGTTTCTTCAACATATTCTTTTTATCCGAGTCCGTCACCTGTTCAATATAGGACACAATTTCATCTTTCAGATCGGAAGTTCTTCCATAACTATTTACCCATTCCCCAATTAAATTTTCGATGAGTATTCCTCGCACATATCCATCATGGACAAGCTCTGCCTCTCGTATGTAACTTTTATAAAGCTCGAGATCATCCACATTATTCTTTAGTATCTTTTCTTTATTCCTAACATTGACTTTTCCTTTCAGAACATTCATTTTATTTTCATAATACAATGGGCAAAAATAATACTCCGATATATCAGGCATATCCTTATAATAATCTAGATAGTTGTTTTGACTTACGATAAAAGAATCTAGGTTATATCCAAGATATTTAGGGAAATAATACTTATATAAAAATGCTGCCATTTCCATATAGTTTTTTCTATACAAATCGATAAAATCCCAATCCAAATTAACTTCTTCAGTCATGCTCTCCCATTCTGCTTGTCTAGCTTTATTGGCCAAGTCCACTTCTTTGAAATAGGCAGCTTCTCCTAATAGGGCAGCTTGTTTAAAGGATTCTCGGTCTTTCTTGTTGCCTAAATATGGCGTTGTTTCTAGTTGCAACAAAGTATTTTCCTGCACGAGATTTTCATAGAAAGTTACAAAATTCTGATCTTTGGAATTTTCAATCGTCAGCTGAATATTTGCCCCTGGTTTGACGTAAAGACTGATGCGCTTGGATTTGTAATACAACTTATAAAAACAGGCATTGGGCACTATTATATTAAACTCGAAAAATCCATTCTTAGGATTCGTTTCGATTTTTGAATCTAACAGTTTGGAGGCAATAGCCGGCGAGAGAATAACTGAGC
The DNA here is from genome assembly GCA_021297855.1 of Sphingobacteriales bacterium. GTDB lineage: Bacteria > Bacteroidota > Bacteroidia > Chitinophagales > JADJOU01 > CHPMRC01. The sequence goes on from JAJTHM010000010.1 coordinate 95,620, forward strand.
TATAGTCAATATGGTCTATTACATTACCATAAATACGAACATTCTGAGACTGACAGAAGATGAAACTCCATATAAATAAAGTAGTGAGCAAGTATCGAATCATAGGTTTTTTTCTGTTGTTCAAACGCGCAAAACTAAATAAAATTTTATCGTTTGGTAGTTTCAATTATTACTAAAAATGAAATTATTCCACCCTAAACTCATAATTAATCTTGCCGCCAAAATCTGGATTAAACACTTTCAATAGTTTCCCAGTATTTGCATCGTAGATTTTAAATATCCCCGAGGTCTTTTTCATCACACGACTCGAATACCAGAAACTCAAACCATCACCGCATTCATAGTTTTTGTCGTAGTCAAATAACTCCAGATGGTAACAGTTTGGTACTAATTGAGTGGTGTCTCTATAAGTTGTGTTGTTATTGAAATAATCTCTTTTCATAACGGTGTCGCCGTTTCCACTTCTTAGAACTAAACTATTCTTAGAACTATCATTTGTGGTGGTAATTTCGAAAATAAGTGCTTTGGAATTAAACCTTGGAAATGAAGTTTGGGATATATATTGATAGTTGTCAATTTTTATAGAGTTAAATTTCTTTTGATGCAATGCTATTTGCCCTTGGTAAAACTCATTAGCGTGAAACTCTACAACTTTTTCTTCATACGGATCTAAATCTACCTGAATATCCATTAATGTATCCTTACCACTAACCCAGTCTATAAATTCAAGTGCAACTGTTTTTACCTTCTTTGAACCATTGTTCTTTACTTTTACTCTTACCTTATTACATGAAGGATTATACATTCTATAATTCGGATTTCTACTCGGTGCTACGATATCCACTAGTGCTATATCAAAGGAATCCTTGTATCCATAGGTTATAATATGAGATTCTACTGAATAAAGTGCATTGATTTTTTTGCTCTCTGTTTGTATTTTACCAAAAACTATTTCAATCTCATTGTCTTCATAGCCTATTAGATTCGGCAAATAAACCTCTATTTCATTCACCTTTTCTCCAGGACACCAGTTTGTGCGAGAGAATATCCAAGTCCCCGACTGCGGCTGTATCGGATTTTTATCACAATCTGTTTTCCATAATCGCTTCTGATAAATTTCTTTTCCATTGAGTTTTACATAGAAATAAATAGGTGAGAATTCTCCTTCTTGATCATGTCCAGTAATGATGTTTCTTAGCTTAGCGAAGTTTTCGCCCTTCTTTAATTTAAATTTAAATGGTTGAATGAAACTGTCCATTTGGGCTGAGTCGTGATAGCGATAATGGTCTTGAAATGCAGGAATCACTCGGACCGGATTGCGAAGGGTATCGCCTTTGATGAGATAAAGCGTTACAGTATGTTTAAACCCGAATTTTCCCTTGTCATCCCATCCACCCGTAGAGGCGCTGTAAATAACGGAATCCCCTCTCAATAATGGTAAATAGTCGGTGACGTCATAGACATAAGGATGAACCCAAGCTGAATCATAACCATATCTGCCCTTGCGCATAAAAGAACTATATGGCGTGATGAGTCTAGCTACCTCAATGTCATTATAGCTTGAATCATTAATTTTTTGAGAAATAAAACCTCTATAAGTATAATCCCAAGCGCAACAGCCATAGGTGGCACAGCCGAGATCAATTTGCAATATTGCTTTGGAATAATTTCCTTTTGGTATTTTTGTGGGCGATGCGGTGCCACTCTACCCCTCGAAATTGTTGTATATTGGAATCTTGGTAGAAAACGATTTTTAGGGTATCTTCTGAAGCCAATGCATAATTTACATTGAAAAGGCCTAAAAAGATAGCTAGAAACACTCTACCTAAATATCCATTTTTTCTCATCCTCTTTACCGTTAATGTTTACCCTCACGATATATGTTCCTCTTGGCAAATGACTTAGATTTAGCTCTTCAAAACTAGATAAATTCTTGAATGCTTTATGATAGCTTAGTTTTCCATTTAAACTAAATACTTTTACCTCTACACTTTGTTTTTCAGTTCCAATGAAGTTTAGTTGGATACGACCATCTGCTGATGGATTGGGACTCAAATACCAAAATTCATCATTATTAGCAGTCTGTATATTCGTTTTGATAGTATCGGGGAATTTATATGCTTTGTAATCATAACTTGATATAGACGTATACTCTCCTATTTTGAGGCTATTAATAGTAAATTGAAAATTGAGCATACCTCCAAAATCTGCATTAAATGATTTTAGGGTTGCATTATTAGTTGCATTGCGGATTGTAAAGCTTCCTGTTGTTTTGGCTAGCTGCTGTGTCGACCACCAAAAATTTAGTCCATCCCCAACATCCAATCTATCGTCAAAGTCCACCAATTCCATTCTATAGCAACCATCAGCAAGTGTTATAGTATCTGAATAGGTTTTATTATCATTTTTATAAACTTTTGTGAAGACTTCCTGATTTACCTCATTGTATATTTTTAGAGTATTGTCCTTCGTGTCATTCGTCGTTTTAATTTCAAACTTTAACTTCTGCGTTGAAAATACAGCTGGTATATCAAATTCAGAACGAATTTGATCATTCCATGTAATTAAATTGTCCGCTGTCTTTTGCAATGCTGCAAAGAAAATAGGCGAATTATAATTGACATTATTCCATGGAAATGCTGGGAGTTGAACAACTTCTGACTGTTCAGGCATTAAGTTTCCTTTCCAGATATGTGTTGTTTTATTATTTATATCCACCCAATAATCTATATAAGCCTCTTTAACCGACTTAGTACCTTCATTTCTGATTTTGACTCTTGGCCCTTGACAAAGTGGGTTGTGAAGAAAATAGGTTTTATCCTTGCTAGGGGCTATAACATCTATTAATGAAATATCATAAGGGCTCTTATTCCCATAAGTAATAATATTCCCTGCTATGGCATAGCTAGCTTGAATATTCGTACTATTGGTCTCCATTTTTCGGAAAGAAATTTTTAACACATTGCTATCTGTCGCTTTTAAATAGGGCGTTAAGTCTATCTCAAAATCGATAACTTTTTCACCTGGACACCAGTTGCAGCGGCTAAAAACCCATGTGCCACCTTGAGGTTGAACATGCGTTTTATCGCAATCATTTCTCCATAATCGCTTGGAAAAAACCTCTTGTTCATTCAATGTTACATAATATTCTATTGGACTAAATTCGCCATCTTGATTGTGTCCTGTAACAATGGTTCGAAACTTTGCTTGGTTTTCATCGCTAGCTAGTTTAAATTTATAAGGCTTTATTATGGTATCTATCTGCGCTTCATTTTTGTAACTATACCCTTTCCCATATGCATTGATGACACGCTTTGGAGTATAAAGCGAGTTACCTTCTATCAATATTAAATCTGCTGTGAGATTAAATCCTTTCTTGCCATCATACCCTCCTGACTCTATCACCAAGGCAAAGCTATCCTTCATCAAGGGTAAATAATCCGTTACATCAAAAACATAAGGATGTGTCCAATTATTAGTAAAGCCATTGCTTCCCGCTCGCATGTAAGTTCCATAAGGTGTTATCAAACTTGCTACCTCAACATTACTTGTTTTTCTATTAATCCAGAGAGAATCTAAAATTACAGTAACAGCGTTCCAAGTCACCGTATCCTTCTTGCTAAATTTCATTGTATCATAACCAGGTATAGGTTTGCCTATATATGCATGAAAACCATAATCCCAAACACAACATCCATAGCTTGCACAACCAAGCTCTAAAACTAAATACGCTTTTTTGTATGTTTTGTTTTGATCTAATTGATCAAACTTCTTATGTAACCAACTTCCTTTCCATTGTTGTAGGTCATACTTTTTGAAAAAATTAATTTTGGTAGTATCACCGTCGCCCGCAAAACAAAACAAGCCAACTATTAGGAAAATTCCTAAAACTATTTTCTGTAACTTCATAAAAAGTAATTTTTTAAATAATCTCTAACCTCTTCCCTATCTTATGATATTTATCTAATATTACATCAAGGTGCTCTTTTCTATGGCTAGCCATAAAGCTATTTCGCATCATAGACATTCCCGGAGGCGCTGCTGGAGGCACAAATACATTGACAAATACACCTTCGTCATAAAGGCCTTTCCATAATTCGAAACCCTTATTGTCACTTCCAATAACAATTGAAACAATAGCTGTTCTAGAAGGAAATACGTTGTATCCCATTACAATCAACCCTTGTCTTACATAGTCTGCATTATCATTTAATTGTTTAACAAGCTCAGGATGTTCTATCAAAATATCTAAAGCTGCCAAAGCACTAGCAACCGAGGCTGGTGTAGGTGAGGCACTAAATATTAAGGCTGGTGAATGATGTTTCAAATAGTTGATAACGCGCTCCTCGCCCGCCACAAAGCCCCCAAGCGATGCTAATGTTTTTGAAAACGTACAAATGATTAAATCCACCTCATTATCCAACTCAAACTCACTAGCAGTGCCTCTTCCTCCTTTACCAATGACACCAAATGCATGTGCGTCATCGACTAAAAGCTGAGCACCATGCGCCTTGGCTAATTCCACTATTTTTGGTAAATCTGGAATGTCTCCAAAGGTCGAAAAAACGCCATCGGTTACAATAAACTTAGCGCCATCTTTGTCTTTGATTTGATTCAATCTCTTCTCCAAATCTGCCATATCATTGTGATGATAACGCAGGATTTCTGTTCCATAGGTTCCTTTAGCCAGCATATTAGACGTTTGGATAGACGCGTGATTATCTTTATCGCTGATAATAAAGTCATGCCGTCCAACCAAGGGAGCTATAACTCCTTGCCCTGCTTGATATCCTGTACTGAATAGTAAGGCGGCTTCTTTACCTACGAACTTGGCTAATTTAAATTCTAGCTCATTGTGCAAATCAATAGTTCCTGTTAAATATCTAGAACCCGAACAGCTGGTTCCGTATTTATTTATGGCTGCTATAGCTGCTTCTTTTACCTTGGGATGTGAAGTAAGTCCAAGGTAATTATTCGACCCAGCCATTACGACCTTTTTGCCATTCATATGAACCTCTGGGCCTTCACTATCTTCTATAGGATTGAAATATGGATATATTCCTGCTTTTTTTATTTCATCCGCCCTCGTGAAATTATAGCATTTTTCAAATAACTTCTTCGTCTGCATTGCTTGATTCATTCAAATATAAACTCGTTTATTTTACAAATATAATGAAATATCGTATTGAGGCTAAATTAATGTCTAGCTAGAGAGTGCGTTATAGCTTGCCAAAACGTCAATTTTTTACCTCACCTCAGTGACATTTTTGCCTAATCTCTTGTCTTTCTATGTCTTATCGTCATATAAAATGTCAGTTTTTCACTCGGCACTCTTATTGATAAACAATCATTAACTACCAAAATTGCCGGCAAATTTATGGTATAAAAAACTTCATTTTCACAATTAAAATTTAACAATTATGACACTCTTAAAATGGCAAAAAGACAATAAATTAGCTCCAAGCTACAGTTCTCTTTTCAATGATTGGTTTGATGACAATTATTTCGATAAGGTAGCTATAGGCACTTCCGTCCCTGCAGTCAATATCAAGGATAATGACAAAGATTTCTCTGTCACTATCGCTGCTCCAGGCTTGAAAAAAGAGGATTTCAAAATCGCTCTTAACCACAACATCTTGACTATCTCGTCAGAGCAAAAATCAGAGAAAGAGGAAAAGGAAGAAGGTAAATTCACAAGAAAGGAATATAGCTATAGTTCTTTCTCGAGATCATTTACCATTCCTGAGACAGTAGAAACAGATCATATCGACGCTAAATACGAAAATGGCGAATTGAAAATTACCCTCCCTAAAAAAGAAAAGGCAACAAAAGTCGCTAAAGAAATAACAGTAAGTTAATTTTTCAAACAAGTATAAGCCTTCCCGAATTATAAAATAAGATTTTGGAAGGCTTATTTTTTAATATGAGACTCCGCAAAAATACCACAAAGAGCGACATTTTATGTCATGTTGTAGGAGTATGTTTGTATAAAATTAAAGAATTTTATATGAACCTATTATCATTTATGAAGGAGTTTCCGACAGAACAAAGCTGTAAAGAGCATTTTATCACATATCGAAAAGGGAAAGGTGTTGTGTGTCAAAAATGTGCTAGTACAGAGCATTATTG
>JAJTHM010000127.1 GCA_021297855.1 Sphingobacteriales bacterium
AAAGTTTTTCGCAAAGCAAGCAAAGACACTACCCAATTAAACTCCGCGTCCTCTGCGCCTCTGCGGTAAAAACTTCTGAAAGCTATGTGCCTCCTCTGTGAAGAGATAATGCTCAGCGGGAGAGTCAACGCTTCAACTTTTTATAGCAGAAGTATGTTAGCACTTTGTGAAACTTTGTGCTCCAACCTCAATCAAACTTTTAAACGCAAAGTATGCAAAGTTTAACGCAAAGCAAGCAAAGACACTACCCAATTAAACTCCGCGTTCTCTGCGCCTCTGCGGTAAAAACTTCTGAAAGCTATGTGCCTCCTCTGTGAAGCTCTGTGAAACAATCCGCCAGCAAACTATACCCACAAAAAAAGACCGCTCCGAAGAGCAGCCTTTTTAGTTTAAAGTTAAAAGTAGAAGCATCTAACCTCTAACTTCTAATATCTCACTTCTATTATCATCTAACTTCTAACTTGATACTCTTCTCTACTTCGCCATGAATGACCTTGACGATATAGATACCCGTATGCCAGCCATCCGTCGATATTTCTAGTTTATTATTCGATTCACTGACATCTCGCATATCCTGACTATAGACTTCTCTACCTACGAGGTCATAGACTCGCACACTCGCCTGCTCTGCACTCGGATTCTCGATAGTGAGCGTGGTGAGTGAAGTGGATGGGTTTGGATGGAGGGAGAGGGTGGTGAGAACGTCGGATTTGGATTTGGAAGGGGCGGCGGAGGCCAATTTATTAGAAAACGGATATGCTTTAGCTTTGTAATCAGAAGAAGAGCAGAAAGATTTAACAGCAGTTTCACTCAATGGAGATATTGGATTGGCTGGATAAATAGTGCCTTGATAGTAGGAAACAGAAGGGTCTATTGTTCCACCTATTTGATTGATAGGCTTGGTAGCAATTATCCTTACTACTGCTCCATTTGTGGTAGAAATATTGCCATCTAGCACAATACTATCAGCATATATTGTGGTGTCTTTTGTAAAGACGGTATTCCCTATAGTAACTGTGCCACTTGCAGGCAAAGTATATCGCGGCTTAGTGAAATTAGTTGTAGTTTCTACCTCAACTCCATAATCCAAAGTCTGCATATGCTCATTCACTTCGCCATAAGCATTAGGTTTATATACATAGTGGATAATCAAACTCAATCTAATACCACTCGGAACATCTGTAAATTCAGAACAGGCTCTTTGTTCTAAGTCATAAGAAAATCGCATATTTTTAAAATGCTCTATTGGGATATATGGAGTAGAATAATAGACGGTATCTTGGTTGAAAGCAGGGCTAGAGATTTTGATAAATGTTTTTGACCTAGATAAGTTGAATAAACTATCGGGTAGATAACTACAAAACTGCTTACCAGTATAAGATACGACTATTCTATTCCCATCTTTTGACACGGGGACATTACAATCACCACCACATGATTTTTTATAGACGATAGGAATTTTCCACGCTGCTGATATTTGCGTTTTTTCATAATCTATCTCAGCTGAAGGATTTAATGCAAAGTCAATGTTGCTTCCTATCTCATACTCCAACTTATTATAATTCCCATTGTAAGTGACATAGGTTTCATCAGAAAATAAAGGGCCGATTATAGGAATATATCCAACCCAATCTACATGTGTTTCTGCGGTTTCATTTTTATGATAATTGGCTCTTCGCTTGATTTTAGGTTTACGAAGCATGGCAAATAGTCCAAGAGGCTCGTTGTATAAAGGATATAACCTTGAAGGATTTATGTTTTTAGAATTTAAACTGCCTGGATTTTGAAGATAAATTTTTTCTCTATTAGCATCCGTTTCATTTGTTGAAGTTCCCACCATTTTAATTTCAAATTCATTGAGAAAATAATTGGTAGGACCAGGCTCTTTGGTATCAAATAACTGCATACTTAAACCACTCGTGGCAGTACCTAAGTAGCCAGCTAAAGCTTTGGCTACGGCTTCATCTTTATATTGAGTAACACCGCCAGTAGTATCGCCCTTTAGCCCTAATTGTTTGATAGCCCATGCAAAGTCTTTATTGTCTTTGACAGCTTGGTTTATCCAAGGGGTAATCTCTGAGGACATAGCACTACTTAAATAACTAGTTCCAAATCCTATTCCCCCAGTTAATGCTGCATTAAATGCAGTGTTTAATCCGTTCTTAACCAATTTTTCTAGCCAATTCATTGGAGGAACATAAAGCGTCTTAGCCAAAGCATCCGCATTATTTAGCATGAAGGTTCCATCAGAGTTGAACCCTTCAGTGACTTGTAGCATAAAGTCTCTACCAAATAATGCTGGATTTGCTCCCGTTCTTCCAAATGGACTAATAATACCTACACCTCTGCCACTTAGTTGAATATTTTGTGTTGTATAATTCATAAAGGAAAATTTAAGTTCGCTATTATTGTTACAAACACAAGGGTCGTATTGAAGTACATAGTCTGCTACCGACCATTGCGTGCCTCCATTTGAAGGAGCTGGTGACATAATATAAGGATTTGAAATTTCATCTAAGGTCTGAATGGGGTCATTGTACATAGAGAATAATCCAGAACCTAAAATATTACCAGTAGGTGTTCCACCAATTCCACCTGTATTATTTCCTGTTTGAGGAAATCCTAGATAGGTATTGACTCTATTTTGGTAACCACCATTGTTTTCTATCGTAAATAGAAGCCTTAACTGACCAGTATATTTATTGTACAAGATAAAATGTGGGTCTTTCAAATCATTCGTGCTTGTATAATTGTTGCCTAAATAGTCTTTTCCAAAATTATATGAAATTACTTGCCATCCTCTTTTCGGATTCAAATTGGGAAAATCATTAGCCGTTAGTGAAGACCAGCTCGTTTGAGGAATAAATTTACCCCAAATAGCATCTCTATTTAATCCGTTGGTCTCAAAGTAGGGGTTTTTAATCGTAGATTGATTAAATTGGGAGCTGGTCATCGAGTTAGCAAAGTCTGGCACAGTCCAATTCCAATTATTAATTAGACTAGGACGTTCTGTATTGACTTTGTATGGCACATCGGTATTGATAATTCCATTGCAACAAGAACTATTAGGGTCATTGCCATAGCAAGGCACTTGACTATACATGTAATCTATGGTACATAATAATGTGAATATTAAAATTGCTTTTTTACTCATGTCTTTAAAATTTAATTGATTTAGATATCCTCATTGAGGGGATCATTTTAAATGGGTTTAAATTCTTGAACCTATAAAAGTTCGTTTAAAAAGTATTTCATTTGGGTCGTATCTTCTGCTTTTCCAAGCAGGTACTCCTTGCACATCTATTTGGATTTTATCTTTAGAGGGTAAATAGATTTGAATTGAAGGTTGATATATAGGATTATATGTGCATATTTTTTTGGTAAAAATATGATTCATACTATACATTAAATTGAGCTCTATATACTCTCCTCCTAAAATCCAGTTTGAAAAACCTCTTCTTGTATAATCAAAATGTCTTCCTATATATGTTTCATCATCTAAATATGGGATATTTGTGATAGTGTCCACAAAACCGCCAACCCAATTATCTTTTCTACAATAAGGTGATTGAGGAATTCTATCAGTTAATATTGCGACATCAGTACTAACTTTATCCGTCTTAAACTCAACAATGACCTCTTTAGTTGGCTCATCCGTATAATATCCCTTCCATCGACCATAATAATTGTATATTTTTCCTTCGTAGTTTTCTATTCCAAAAAATGTTCTTTTGGTTGTCTTGGTTCGCTTGTCTATGGGAATACAATTAATTGGATCTTTTAAAGTGACTTTGAGTGTAACTTCTATTGGGGTATTGGCTGGTACATTTTGTCTAACAAAACCTTGTTCATATATTTTTTCAGAACCAATCGTCCACTCATAGGTACACCCTGTATCAAGGCATCTAATTGCTATATAATTGCCCCCTGACCTTGTAAAAAGTATTGTATCACCCATATCATAATCTCCGAACGAGTCTGACCAGATATCTGAATGCCCCATACTACGCGATATTTTACCAGTAGGTTCTTTGACATTTTTACACGGATTATAGTTAGGACAATTAGGATTGGTGTCATCGTTGCATGGATCATCCTTGCAGCACCCACTCACCATCCACAGTCCTAGTAATAAAGCATAAGCATACCATTTCATAACATAGAAATTTAGTTAGAGTAAATTGAATCTAAAAAGTCTATTTACCCGCTTTTTTAAACTTAGCTTCGAGGGCTTTGATTTTCTTGTCTTGCTCTATGAGATATAGCGTCAGTTCTTCTACTTTTTCCAGTAGCTTCAGATTTAATTCTCCTAGGTCAATCTCTCCAGCGTCTTGGTATTCCGCTTCAGATTTGATTTTCGGTAGGTGATTATATTTGGTTACAAAACTTTCTAGTTCTTCGATAGGCATAAGCTTGTACCCCTTTTTGAATACATAATCTGGAATAGTCTGCAAGTCAACAGTGCTTCTTCTAGCTCGTATCTGACCCGTCTGATCTACTCTGAACACATTTTGTCCACTCGCATTGCGCACACGTAAAACTCCATTGACAAATAAATCGCCATTGTTAGTTAAAGAGTTTGTAGTTAAACTAGAAACAGACAAACTCCCCGCAGTCACATTACTCACACTTAGGTCAGTTATTGTAGCGTTACCAGCGGTGAAACCATTATTAAAGTTCATAGAATTGTGCACTTCAATTGTTCCATAAGTCTCATCGCCAGAATAGGGGATATTATCAGGATCCGATTGGAGTGCACCATAGATACCTTCGGTAGATATTTTTCCTATAAACTTTCCTTCTTGGCATTTGATATTACCTATAACATGGAGCTGTTCTTCAGGCTGAGTCGCATTGATACCCACAAAGCCAATATTACAACCAGGACAGAGAGACGGATTAATCCATGATGTGCCAAAATTTCCCGTATTTTCAAACAAATTGATCCGAAGCATTCTATTACAGGTAAATGCATCTTTTCTTACAAAGAGAGGAGAAGGGCAGGCATCCATTACTCTAGAGGTAGCATTCCATCGCCACACTGGTATATACTTGTCTGTTTCTACACAAGTATTGCTCACATTACATGGTGGCGTAAGCTGTGGATCCATCAAAGTCAAATCACCTGGGACAACACTAATGCCATCACCACTGCCGATTGGAATAGGATCTGGCTGTGCTATAAGATGAACAAAGGCGCAATTCATAATTGCAATCAGTAAGAATTTGTTTAATTTAATTTTTTTCATGTGTATATAATTTAGTTATTTTTTATGAGACTCCGCAAAAATACCACAAAGAGCGACATTTTATGTCATGTTGTAGGAGTATGTTTGTATAAAATTAAAGAATTTTATATGAACCTATTATCATTTATGAAGGAGTTTCCGACAGAACAAAGCTGTAAA
>JAJTHM010000092.1 GCA_021297855.1 Sphingobacteriales bacterium
TCTTTACAGCTTTGTTCTGTCGGAAACTCCTTCATAAATGATAATAGGTTCATATAAAATTCTTTAATTTTACACAAACATACTCCTACAACATGACATAAAATGTCGCTCTTTGTGGTATTTTTGCGGAGTCTCATATTTTAATATCTTTGTTTTTATAAATATAAAACGAAATGAGAATATTACTTATCATATTCCTAATGGTCAATGGTGTCAAATTGTCCTATAGTCAGACAGATTTTGATGGACTATTTATGGATAGAAACTATCTATGTGTAGGATTGGTGGGGTCGTATAGTAGTTTCACTCATTACTGGGAGGGCGAGCATAAGCGCGACAACCTCAATATGGGAACTGTTTCGAATATATCATTGGGAGTTATTGGAAATTATGGATTATCCGATAGACTCAATTTCATTTTTAATTTGCCCTATGTTCAAACCAAAGCTTCTGCTGGAAATATGCAAGGACAGAATGGCGTTCAAGATCTATCCCTATGGCTTAAGTATGCACTGATTCAGAAAAAGTTATTCAAAGGAGATTTGCAAATCATACCTGCTTTAGGATACTCTATGCCTACGCGCTATTATACCCCAGATCTATTGCCTCTCTCAATAGGCATGCAGAGCAGAGTATGGAGCTACAGAATGATGGTAGATTATGAAAAAAATCATTGGTATTTCACAGGAGCTGCCACCTATATGCATCGTCAAAATATTTTTCTAGATAGAAATACTTATTATACAGATAGACAGATTTACTCCAACGAAGTCATTATGCCGGATGTGTGGCTCTGGAATGCACGATTTGGTTATAGAAACCAAGATTTTATTGCGGATGTATTTTATGAAAATATGAATACTATAGGCGGTTTTGATATTGCCCGCAATGCCATGCCATTTCCCAGCAATAATATGGACTATCAGCGTCTAGGTATTTATCTAAAATATGAAACCCCTGTGAATGGACTTTCTATTCTAGCCAATGGCTTCACCACAATAGCAGGGAGAAACATGGGGCAATGGCTAGGGATTGGATTGGGTGCTTTCTATATTATCGATATGACTAAAAAACATGGATTGTAGTGAGTTCATACTATTTTAAAATTTAAAAATAAAATCATGCGATATATTGTTATTTTTTTTCTATCATTTTTGTTGGCTTGTAAGAAGGAAATACAAGAGGCAAATATGGCTTACCCAAAATTGGATCCTATTAAAGGGGATGAAAAAGCGGGGAATTGGAAACCCATACTCTTGACTAGTCCAAATGAGGTGGCCTGTCCTGCCCCAGTGTCGATAAGTTCTATTCGTTATCAAGGAGAAATTCAAGAGATATTGGACTTGCAGAAAAATATGTCAGATGCCCAGAGAACTTCTATCCAGTATTGGAGCGCAGGGGCGGTTTTGCGATGGAATGAAATCATGCGTGAGCTAGTAGCGAAGAATAATATACCACCCTATCAAAATCCAGATGGTAGTTATCCTGTGCCCAGTGCAGCCAATCCCTTTGCTTATCCCACTTTTCCCTTCGCCAATCCACCCTATGCTGCTAGAGCCTATGCCTATCTGAGTGCCGCTCAGTATGATGCGCTCGTCTCCGCTTTTTATTACAAAAAACAATACCCCCGCTCGAGTCCTTCTCAAGTTAATTCTGCTGTCCAAGCCTATTTTTCTAATAGTTCGGGTTCGTCTTTTCCTAGCGAAGATGCGGTAGTCATGGCCGTCTCTGTAGAGATGATGAAATTACTCTTTCCAGCTGATACAGGATTTATTAATGAAAAATCGAGAGAGCATAGCCTAGCTAGAATCGCTGGAGGAGGCAATGTGCGAGAAGAATTAGAAGCAGGAGAGGCCATAGGAAAGGCTGTAGCAGCTAAGTATATAGCCAAAGCTAAATCAGATGGCGCAGGTACCGCAGGAGGTAGCTCTGCTGTTTGGGAAGCTATGAAGCAGTCTGCGATAACCAAAGGTGAAGTCCCATGGCTCAGTCAGGAAACCCCCCCGCGGCCGCCCATGTTGCCTTTGTTTGGAAAGGTGAAGCCATTTTTATTTAACACCGCCGATGTCGAAGGTAAATTAAGACCCGTTCCTCCGCCTTCTACCTCCTCCGCTCTCTTCGCAAAAGAATTGGAAGAAATATATCAAATTACTAGCAATCTCACCCGCGAGCAAGAGCGTATTTGTATATTCTGGGCAGATGGCGTTCGCACCTATACCCCTCCTGGGCATTGGAATTATATAGCGAGTGAAGATTTTGTGCAGCAACAAATGAGCGAAGTGCGCTGGGCGAGGAATTTAGCTCTACTCAATATGAGTCTTATGGATGCAGCCATAGTTTGCTGGAATGCTAAGTATTATTATTTCAATCCAAGACCTATGCAGATAGACGCGAGAATCAAAACCACCGTTGGTTTACCAAATTTCCCATCCTATATTTCAGGACATAGCACATTTAGCGGAGCCGCGGCTACTATATTGTCACATTTGACTCCTAGTCAGGCGGGTAAATATCAAGCGATGGCCAAAGAAGCCTCTGAATCTAGAATCTATGGAGGTATTCACTATCGCTCTGATTGTGAAGTGGGTTTGATAACTGGGAATAAGGTGGGATCTTATGCTGTCAAGCGCGCTCAATCCGATGGGGCCGATTAAATGTCACTAGCTAGCTTAAGATTTTGATAAATAACCTAGACGAATACTCTAATTCCCTCTCTATCAATCTTAGTTTCTAAAAATATAGTCACAGAAAGCGAAAATTCCTTACTTTCGCAGACTATTTTTAAAATTCGAATCAAACAAAAAAAATCAAACAATGAAGCAAGGACAAGGACTCGTTCGTTTTATCACCATAGCCATGTTTTTAATATGTGCCTACTATCTATCTTTTTCAGTGGTTGGATGGATGTTTACCAAAGCGGAAAATGAGTATGTAGCAAAAAACACCAGTCATTTAAAAGCGGTATCTACAGATTCTTTAAAGCAAGTAGAGCGCTATTATAGAACGAACTTCCGAGATTCATTTACGGAAAAGCCTTTTTTAGATCTTTGGATCACTTCCTATGATTATAAGTCGATTAATCAGAATCAGCTCAATCTAGGTCTAGACCTAAAAGGGGGCATGAGTTTTGTATTGGAGGTGAATCAAGGAGATATATTAAAAGCTCTTTCTAATAATTCCAAAGATCCTATTTTCAATAAAGCGATAGATCAAGCGATTCAAGCTCAAGCAAATTCACAGGATAATTTTCCTTCCCTATTGCTCAAGGCCTACAATGATATTGATCCGAATGCTTCGATGGCGCCTATTTTCGCTACCAATCAGAAATATGCGGATAAAATCAAGTCAGGAGATAAGAATGAGGCTGTCTTGAAAGTACTAGATGGAGATATTAACTCCGCGGTCAATCAAACCTACAATGTAATCAAGTCACGTATAAACCAATTCGGAGTCGCAGAACCAGTCGTGACGCTTCAAGAGGGCGCTGGACGTATCATCGTCGAGTTGCCTGGTGCGGATGATTTGGCTAGAGTCAAAAAAATGTTGCAGTCTTCTGCTAAGCTAGAGTTCTGGCATGTATATGACAATAGAGAAATAGCGAAAGGATTAGAAGCGGTGAATGAAACTCTGAAGGGACTGGCTAGCTTGGAGGCTAAGAAAGAATCACCTACTACCGCGGTGCGCGATACCACAAAAAAAGATACAGCTGCTACGGGCGCTAGTGCCATTCTAAATAAACTCGGTGCAGCCACTAATGCAAAAACAGATTCTGCAAAGAATAATGTAAACCCCCTCTACGATTTGTTCATGCCAAACTATGATAGAAATACAGGACAGTATTCAAAGGGTCCTTCTCTTGGTATGGCGCATAGAAAAGATTTGGACAAAATCTCTCAGATGTTAGCTAAAGAAGAAGTCCAAAAGGATTTGAAAGGCGATATCAAGTTTCTATGGAGCGCACAACCTGTGGATAAAGCCGGTAGAATTTATGAACTATACGCTATCAAGGCTTCCACCCAAGATGCACCACTCACAGGCGATGTGATGACCAGTGCTATGCCGGGAATGGATGACAAAGGTCAACAAGGGGTAGATATGGTAATGAATTCTGCGGGTGCAGCTATTTGGGAGCGCATGACAGCTTTTGCTGCCAATGGGGATCCAAATTTCCCTAATAAGAGTATCGCTATTGTAATGGATAATGTGGTTTTCTCTGCACCGAGTGTAGGTGGACCTATATCGGGTGGTAAATCCCAAATCTCAGGAAGTTTTACCGCACAGGATGCAAAAGACTTAGCTAATATTTTGAATTCAGGTAAGATTGATGCTCCAGCAAAAATTATTCAGGAAGAGGTGGTAGGACCAACGCTAGGTCAGAAAACAATCAAGTCTGGAATGATTTCCCTTTTGGTCGGGTTGTTGTTGATTTTAGCCTATATGTTTCTTCTATTTAGAGGTCCTGGACTTGTAGCTGATATCTGTCTATTAGTCAATCTATTCTTTCTTCTAGGTGTATTGTCTTCTATCAATGCCACTATGACCTTGCCGGGTATCGCAGGTATCGTCCTAATCATTGGTGCAGCTGTAGATGCCAATGTGATCATCTTCGAGCGTATCAAAGAAGAGATGCGATCGGGTAAAGGCTATTGGGATTCGGTTGCTGCTGGTTATAAACATTCTTATTGGACGATTATCGATGCCAACGTGACGACCTTGATTACCTCATTGACCTTGATGTTCTTCGGTTATGGACCAATCAAAGGATTCGCATTTACCTTGACCTTTGGTATTTTGACTTCACTATTTACAGCGGTATTATTGACCAGAGAGGTATTCAATATCAAGCACGCGAAAAAAGAAGAAATCAAGTTTGTTGAGAGTTTCTATGATAAGTACTTCGTTAACTCTAATTTCCAATTTATTAAGAACAAGAAATATGCATATGCCTTTTCTATTTTCTTCATCGTTGTTGGTTTTGCTTCTATCTTCACGCGTGGCTTTGATCTTGGGGTGGACTTCATCGGAGGTCGTAGCTATGTGGTGACATTTGACAAGGATGTAGATGCTCCTAAAATTAAGGAAGTATTGGCTAATGGCTTTGATAAGAATATCGTTGTTAAAACGTTTGGTCAGCCAAATCAGGTTCAGATTACAACAGCATATCTTTATGGGAAAGCGGGAGAAACCCAGGAAACGGCTAAGAAAAATGATGAGACCGTATTGAATGAAATTTATAAAGGGGTTCAATCCTTCTACACTATTTCGCCTTCAGAGTCAGATTTCGAAACGAAATATGTATCGAATTTCAGAAAAATAGATGCTGCCATAGCAGATGATATTAAGAATAGTGCACTTTGGGTATCTATCATTGCACTGCTTGGTATCTTTGCTTATGTTTGGTTTAGATTTGACAAATGGCAATTCTCTATTGGAGCTATTGCGGCTTTGATACATGATTTGTTCTTTACTTTAGGAGTTTTGTCTCTATTAAAGGATGTTATGCCATTCTCTTTAGAATTTAATCAGTCGGTTATAGCGGCTATCTTAACTATCATAGGTTTCAGTACAAATGATACAGTAGTTATTTTCGATAGAATCAGAGAGTTTAGAAAGAAATTCCCTACCGAGGAGTTCTCTAAAACTATCAATGATGCCATAAATGCTACCTTGTCTAGAACTGTGATGACCGCTTCTACTTTGTTGATCGTGTCGCTTGTTCTATTCTTCTTCGGTGGAGAATCGTTGAGAGGTTTCTCTTTCACTATGGTTATCGGTGTTATCATAGGTACCTTGTCTTCTATCTTTGTAGCGTCTCCAGTAGCACTAGACTTTATCCATTTATTTGATAAAGGAGGAAAAGAAGTAAAAAAGAAATAGTATTTCTATAATTTAGAATAGGTAAAGGAGAGTCGAATGGCTCTCCTTTTTTATGTATTGATGCCTCGGTAGAATACCATCTATCACAAAGAAATGCGTATTCTAAGTTTATTTCTTATACTGTAAAATCATTGATGCGTAGAATCGAAGTACACTGAATAAAATCCTTGTCCTTATTGCTCGCTATAATCACTGTTCTATTATTGCTTAGATTTTCTAAGAGGGTTGCATAGAGCTCAAAACCTCTATCATCAAGCGTCTCAGTGGGTTCGTCTAATAAAACTAAATCGCTTTCAGTAAAAAAAGCCAAGGCTAGTTTGACTCGCTGCAGCATGCCTGAGGAGAATTGACGAATAGGAAGTTCGGTAGGCAGTTGAAAATATTCGTTGATTTGATTATTGTTCGCATTTCTCTGTCTATTTTTCATAGAGAAATGAAAATCTAAAAGCTCATAAAAACTCAAATCGGTGGGTAGATCTATATAAGGAGCAACAAAATTGATATGCTTGTACACGGACTCTACAGGGATAGATTTATCTGCAAGAGTAAAGCGCACAGAACCTGCATTCGGCGTGATAAATCCTGCTAAAATTTTAAGGAGTGTAGATTTACCAGAACCATTATGACCTGCAATTCCATAGCGCTTGCCACTTTCAAATTCCGCAGATAGATTTTGAAAAATGAGTTTTTTTTGATACGATTTCTGAATGGCTTCTAAACGAATATGCATATATGGATTTTATAGCCACTAATTTACGAATTTTTTTAAAGCCAATTTCCTCCTCTGGCGGACGGGTGTCAAGAGATAAGTTATTCGCAAAGTCATTTAAGTAATATTTGCCATGAAAGCTTTAGCTGAAAGGCATTCTAATTTTCAAATTGTCTAATCATCGCATCGTCATATCAATTCGTTCCATTCTTTCTAAATCCTTTCAGTACCCCTATCTTAGATGCATTGACGAAGTTGACAATCAAGTCTCTCTCCGCTGTTGGAGTTATATCTGCTTCAATCATTTCGATTCCTTTGGTGATATTTGAATTGCGAACGAATAGGATTCGATATACATCAAAAATATGGTTGATGGTTTCTTGAGAAAACCCTCTTCGCTTCAGCCCTACACTATTCACTCCATGATAAGAAGCTGGCATACGAGCTGCTTTGACATAGGGGGGTATATCTTTATTGATCGAAATGCCACCCGATATATAGCTATGGGCTCCTATTCGAGTAAATTGCTGCACATTGATATTGCCACCGAGTATCGCCCAATCTTCTACGATCACATGACCACCGAGATTGCATGAATTGGCTATGATGACATTGTCACCTACGATGGTATCATGCCCCAAGTGAACATAAGCCATGATAAGGCAATTATTTCCCACTTTGGTTGTATTGGCATAAGTGGTGCCTCTATTGATCGTAACGCACTCTCTTATGACGCAGTTGTCGCCAATTTCTGCGGTAGTTTTTTCATTTTTATATTTGAGATCCTGAGGAATACCTGATATGACAGCGCCCGGGAATATTTTACAATTCTTGCCGATTCGAGCGCCATCCATAATAGTGACGTGCGAACCTATCCATGTGCCTTCGCCTATTTCTACATCACCATAGATAGTGGTGAATGGGTCGATGGTGACGGTCTCGGCTATCTTAGCATTTGGGTGGATATACGATAATGGCTGTATCATAGAATTATTTTTGTCTTTTAATAATTGTTGCCATCATTTCAGCCTCCGTAGCTATTTGATTGCCTATAAAAATGGTGCCTTTCATCTCTACGATTCCTCTTCGGATGGGTCCCATAAGTTCTACTTTCATCACTAAAGTATCACCTGGTACTACTTTTCGCTTGAATTTGGCATTATTTATTTTTAAAAAATAGACATCATAGTCTTTGGTATTCTCCACTGATTTTAGGGCTAACATACCGCCGCACTGCGCCATAGCTTCTATCTGCAATACCCCTGGCATCACATGATTGTCTGGAAAATGACCAGCAAAATAATGTTCATTGACGGTGGTGTTTTTTACACCTACGACATAGTTGTCCGTCACCTCTATGATTTTATCAACGAGTAGCATGGGAAATCTATGAGGCAAGATATTCTGTATCGCATGAATATCATAAACTGGCTCCTTGTTTGGATCGTAAACTGGAGCTTCTATCTTAGATTTTGTTTCCTTGATTTTGGCTTTAATCAATTTGGCGAAATCGGTATTGATTTTATGCCCTGGTCTAGTCGCTATGATATGGGCGTTGATCGAAGTGCCAATCAATGACAAATCTCCTACCACATCTAATAATTTATGCCTCGTAGGCTCGTTTTGAAAATGAAGGTCAATATTGTTCAAGTAGCCTTCTGATTTAACTTCAATATCATTTCTGTTGAACAACTTTGCTAATTCATCTATCTCGCTTTGCGATGGCATTTTGTCAACAAGGACTATAGCATTATCGACACTACCTCCTTTAATGAGTCCAGCTTGATAGAGAGCCTTTAGCTCATGAAAGAATACAAAGGTTCTACATGGAGAAATTTCTTTTTCATAATCTTCGAAATGATCCAAAGACGCATGTTGGGGACCTACTATTTGAGAATTATAATCTACCATGACAGTCACCTTAAAACTATCACTCGGCATAGCGATTATTTTCGAACCCGTCGCAGGATCTTCTAAGATTAGGTTGTTCTTTAACTGAAAGACCTCTCTCGTTTCCTCTTGACGTTGGATTTCACATTTCTTGATCAAAGCTACAAATGGAAAAGCGCTTCCATCTAGAATGGGCATCTCCTCATTGTCCACGCAGACAAGGGCGTTGTCAATTTGAAGACCTGCTAGTGCGGAGAGAATGTGTTCAATCGTTATCAACTTTATTCCGTCCTTATCTAATGTGGTACTTCGCTCCGAAGGTATCACAAAATCACAATTGGCATCGATGATAGGTTGTTTTGGCAAATCAACACGCTGAAACTTAATTCCATGATTGGTCGGCGCAGGTTTTAAAGTCATGGTCACAGTCTTACCACTATGCAGTCCATGACCACTGATGGAACCTTCATTTTTTAGGGTCTGTTGGAAATTATTCATCGCATTATCCGTTCAATTTCGTACAAATATAGATTTTTATATTTAAATTTGAAATTGAATGTTAAAAACCTAAAAACAATGAAAACCTATCAACTATCAAGTTTATTGTTGCTCTTCTTTGTCTATTCCTGTTCTATTACGGAACATATTCCAAATAAGTATATGGTATCAAAGGTTTCAGAAGTGCCATGTGATACTGTTATAGACTCTCCACTTACTTTTTTTACCTATCTTCAAGGGGAGAAAATTGATTTTGAATATACGCCTATTTCACTCATGACCTTTTCCAATGGGAATAAAGGATTACATACTGATATACTTTTCGAGATGAAGGAAAGTGCCAGAAAGCAGTGTGCCGATGGGATCATAAATCTCAGTCAAGACATAGCAGAGGGAAAATATAAGGTGGAGGAAAATTTCAACTTTGACAATAATCGAAATAATGATATTTCCTATTTTACATACAACATTAGAAAATTTACGGGAACGGCAGTTAAATTGAAAAATAAGGATGAGTTGAAACTCCGTATTGATAGTCTTTATCTAAAACAAAAGCAATTTCTGCTAGAACAAGCACGTCAAGATTCAATAAATAAAATAGCTATGGAGAAACTAAATCCTGAGCAAACTAAAAATCCTTTTGGTTGGATTATGGCTGGTCTGTTTGGCGTATTCTTATCTTTGATGATTGCGGGTTTAGTGTCTAAATAGTGAATATATTATATCAAATTGATTTACAGCTTATGCTAATAGCTTTAATTCCTAGGTTGGTATTATTTCCCGTCTCGCTCCAACCTCATTACTCTCTCAAACAACTCAGGTAGTTTTTTGATGAGAGCTTGTGCCTTAAGCATTTTGGGATAATCCCAAGCTGGGGAACCAGTCACTGCAGACCCTGATTCTAGCGATTTTGAAACCCCACTTTGTGCATTGATACGCGAGTTATCTCCTATTTGTATATGACCTACGATACCTACTTGACCTCCTATCATGACCTGATTGCCAATTTTAGTGCTGCCAGAAATGCCTGTCTGCGCAGCTATTACCGTGTTTTTACCGATGACTACATTATGGGCTATTTGTATGAGATTGTCGAGTTTAGAGCCCGCTTTGATTAGGGTAGAACCCATAGTAGCTCTGTCTATAACGGTGTTAGCACCGATTTCTACATTTTCTTCCAAGACTACATTTCCTACCTGTGGTATTTTAGAGAAGCTGCCATCCGTCGTAGGGGCAAAACCAAAGCCATCGCTTCCAATGATCACACCAGAATGTAGTATACAATTATCCCCAATGACACATCCTTCGTAAATCTTGACTCCTGAATGCAAAATCACATTTTTTCCTATACGAACATTTTTGCCGATAAATACATGGGGAAAAATTTTGCACCCATCGCCTATTGACACATTTTCAGAAACATAGGCGAAAGACGCTATGTAAACTTGATTTCCGAGTTTGACCTTATCGTGAATTTGAGTGTTAGCTTCAATGCCCGATTGATTCATTTTAGTTTGATAATATTCCAGCAACTTAGCTGTGGCTTCATAAGGACTGGTGCATCTTATCAAGGTCGTGTCTTTTGGCACTGAGTGTCCAAATTCTTTGGATACCAATATGATCGCAGCTTGGGTTTGCTCTAAATAGGGGGCATATTTTTCATTGGCAAAAAAGCATAAACTTTGAGCGGTAGCCTCTTCTATTTTACTAAAAGTACTAATCTCTTTATTCTCATCGCCCACTACTTCACCATCGATGAGTTGGGCTATATCCTTCGCTTTGAATACCATGCTCTAACTTTAATTATCAAATATAGAGAAAAATCTGGATTCTTAACCTTAAAACAGGTGCTAAATCTTGATTACTTAATTCGAATCGCTTAGGTTTGCACTAGAATATAAAAAATATATGTTGGACATTGAGATTCGGAAAAGGGTTGGTTACCTTACCCTCAATAGAGTGGAGAAGAAAAATGCCTTAAATTTTGAGTTCATTCAAAGAATAAAAACCGCTTTAGATGAACTGGTAATTCATCCGCAAGTCAAGCTTTTGGTGATAAAATCAAGTAGTGATGTCTTCTGCGCAGGGGCAGACCTTGAATATCTTATTTCGCTTAAGAATAATAGTTATGAAAATAATGTAAGTGACACCAGACACATCGCTGAGTTGTTTGATAAGATTTATAATTTCCCAAAACTAACTATAGCTCAAGTAGAGGGTCATGCCATAGCTGGAGGTTGCGGAATAGCAACAGCTTGCGATTTTTGTTATGCTGTACCTGATGCTAAGTTTGGTTATTCAGAGGTAAGGATAGGGTTTGTTCCTGCTTTGGTCTCTGTATATTTAGTAAAGAAAATCGGTGAGTCCAAAGCTAGGGAGCTCCTATTGACAGGCAAGTTGGTCTCGGGTGAAGAAGCCTACAGATTGGGTATAATCAATGCTATAGTAACGAAGGAAGCTATACAAGACTATGTAGATGATTTGGCTATCCAAATGGTCGAGACGACAAGTGAAATTTCGATAAGAGAAACGAAGAAGCTTTTGGTGCATCTGCATGATAAATCCTGGGAAGAGGCTATAGAATTGGCGACCATTGCGAATGCCAAAATGCGTGAAACTGGAGATTTTAAGAAGGGATTAAACTCGTTTATAGAGAAGGTGAAGCTCATCTGGTAGATCATAGATAAAATATTGAATGGAAATGGATCAGAAAAAACGGGTACTCATAGCGGGCGGGAGTGGTTTCGTCGGAGAGCATCTTCGTAGATTATTTGTGAGTCATTATTATGAAACTTATATTCTATCTACGCAGAAGAAGTTGGCAAAGCAAGAGCATGTGCTCTTTTGGTCACCATACACCCAAGAGATAGATTTAAAAGGCATCGATAGTTTCGATATCATTGTCAATCTCGCTGGGGCAGGAGTCGCGGATAAATTTTGGACCAAAAAACGAAAAGAGGAGCTCTTGAATAGTCGCGTAAAAACGTGTTTGTTTTTAAAAGAATTGATCAATAGTAATAAGTTAAAGACGAACTATTTTTTGCAAGCATCCGCTATCGGCTTATATGGAGATAGAGGTCATGATAAACTATCAGAAGAATCTAGTAAAGGACAGGGCTTCTTGGCTGATTTGAGTGCGCAATGGGAGCATGCTATACAAGGGTTAAATGTGCCTTTATCTATTATCCGTATCGGCATAGTTTTTCATCCTGAAGTTGGTGCCTTTCCCAAGCTAGTGATGGGACTTCGCTTTCGTTTTATGGTGATATTTGGCAATGGCAGACAGTATATATCGTGGATAGACATCAACGATTTATGTGAGCAGATTTATTTCCTAAGTACGCGAAAAGAAATAGGCATTTTCAATGCCGTGGCACCTCAGCCAGTTCAATTCATATACCTATTGAAAAAGTACAATTCTAAATTTGGGGGGATATCTATCCCATTTAGTTTCCCAGCTTTTCTATTGAAGTGGATTGTGGGAGATCTAAGTGAGATGTTTTTGTTTTCGCAAAAAGTATGTTCTAGAAAAATAGAGAATCTAGGGTTTAAATTTCAATCGAAAACCTTATCTCAGTTTTTCAAGAATTATAAAAAGAAATTTTAGTTTATCTAAATAGGTTTAAACTACCTTCGTAGAATCGTTGACTTTTGTCAGTATAGGTTACCTTTATGAGGTATTTATACGTATTTGTGGTTTCCTTAATACCCTTATATGTGCCATCCCAGCCCTTTTGGATGTCGGTACTAGTATAGACTAATTCACCGACTCTATTATATATTTTGGCATCAAATCCAATGATGTTCTTGCCATGTACATACCATATGTCGTTTTTATCATCCCCATTAGGACTAAATGAATTTGGAATATACAGATCATCAGGTTTACTCACTATAATATTGGTGGATGCAATGGCTTTGCACGTTTTTCCATATTGGATTTCTACAGTATAGGTTTCCGTTTGGGAAGCCGTAAATTTTGGAGCAAGACAATCTGTGCAGGAAAGACTCTCTTTTGGATTCCAATCATAACTTGTAATGTCGCTTTGCTGGGTATTTTCTCCAAAAACTAAATTGGGCGACAGTTGAAATTCTTGCCCGATTTCTATAGTTTGTATTGGTGACAATTGTATTTCTATCGCTTTATCTACTTTTACTTCCCCATTGAATTCTTTTTCACATCCTGCTGAATCCTGCACCACGATTGTATAGATATCTTTGGCAAGATTGGTAAATGTCTTTGACGGAGAAAAATTGGTTTTATCTTTCAATTTATAGCTTAGTAATGTATTGCTGCCATTGCCATTGAGGCTTAATATCGTCATTGCTCCATTTAATGAATTTGGGCAATCTGCATCTTTAATTTTAATAGATTCTAAGATAATTGGATTTGGTTGGTCAAGTGAAATGCTATCTGTATTTTTACAGTTATCCATATCCTTTATCTCTAGAAAATATTTTCCCGCAGGTAGATTAGATAGTTCATTTGAGATAATTTGAGAATGGCCCTTCCAAGAATAGGAGAAGGGAGGGCTACCTCCAGATGCACTCGACTTTATTTTCCCATTTGCGTAGCCATGACAATTTATAGGTTGTAAAATTTCCAAATTGGCTTTCAATTCAGGCTTGCCATAAATTTGAAATGGAAATTCATAACTACAGTTTTTATTGTCTTCAAATCTCAAATAATATTTTCCTGGCTTTAAGAATTGTGGATAAGGAATGAGTGAATTAGTCTCGTTAAACCATTTCATGTTTCCATAGGGCAGATTGCCCCCACTGACAGCTTGTGCAATTATTTGTCCATCATGCAGCCCAAAACAGGATTCATGTTTTAGGGTAGAATTTACCTTAATGGTGTCTGGTTCATTGATTCGATATTGCGTTAACCAATTACAGCCGTTATTGTCAACTATTCGGATAGCATAATCTCCTTTGCGCAAATCGTTTAACTGCACCATCGTATTATTTATAGATAATGAATCAGACTGATAATAAATTTTATAAGGAGAAATGCCATTAGATATATCTAAATGTATTTTGCCAGAATTGGATAGCGGGCACTTCGAATCTTCTATTAAATTAGGCTTAGCATTCAAGGTATAACTTGGAGTCAAAGAAAAATTTTGAATAAAAATACAGTTATTGTAATCGCGCATTTTTACTGTGTAAACTCCTGCGCCTAAATTTGGAAAATCTGTATTGAAACTATAGTCTCCAAGGTTAAATGAAAAAGAATAGGGAGCTATGCCCCCAGTGGGGTGATTTAAAGTAATTAGGCCATTAGAAACTCCCGCACAGCTTGGGTTATTGGCAATAATATTATATCTCAATCTATCAGGGCTTTTTATCATTACTGGATAAGTAGATGTGATACAGTTTTTGCTATCTTTTGCATACACTTGGACAATTCCATTGGCCAATCTGTCTTTATAGCCCACACTAGTTTCAACCTGATCAAAATAGAATAGGAAATCGCCATGACCACCTACTGGAAGAACTGCAATTTTCCCTTTGGCCTCCCCAAAGCATGTATTGTCTGTAGTGACAATGTGCAGATAAATACTGTCCGACTGGGGAATGGTGAAACTAAAAGCCTGATCGCAAATTTTGTTTAAATTGTTCGTATAGCGATAGCTGCCTTCATACGTTTTTGCGGATAGGTTGGCTAAAAACGAATCAACAGCTATTACGGTAATCCAATTATATTGGCTAGGCTTTAGACTTGAAGTCACCTGAATATGTCCTCTTCCATTGCTTCCGCCATAGCAGGTGATGACACTATCCATAACCCAGTGAGCTTCTATTCCTGGTTGTTCTAGGATAGTAAGGGTGTCCGCTTGCATGCATTTGTCCTTATCATGTACTTCTACGACATATTTTCCTGCCGAAATACTCGCTATGCTATCTAGGGTTGAACTATTGCTCCATCTATAGGTAAATGGTCCGTTAGTTCCTGTCACAGAAACCTTGGCCGATGCGTCAGCATATCCTTTACAACTCGGCGAGAAACCAGTGGTCACTATCGAAAAAACAGAGCCTTGATTTATATAAATAGAATCCTTGGAAGGACAAAGGGGATTGGGTGATACCAGCTGAGTGACAACCCAAGTATCTTTAGGATTAGCTATGGTTATGGTTTTGTTAATAGGCGAATAGTTTCCCCAAGAAACTGTCATGGCTTTTTGCAGCAGGGTTGTTATGGCAAGGGAGCTAGAGCAGGAGAGTAGCGTATCTTTATCAAATACTCTGTAGTTGAATACCTGCAGCCCAGCCTGAAAACTCCGATCAAATCCTACGCCGCTAGCTGAATGGCACAACTCAAAGTCAAAGCGCAAATTTGAGGTGAAGTCGATAACACTTGTTTGAATGTTATTATAGTTTAATATTAAGGTGTCTACACCTCCTGTACCTGTTTTTCTATTTGCTGTGAATTGAGAACTAATATCTGACAGACCAAGATTAACTTTAAATCTGCTCGCCTCAATACCTGTTTCTATTGGAAATTGAAACTTTATAGGATTTACAATGCCATTGTTGCAAATAGTTATCTGATTCCCATTGATTTTAACGGCAGATGAAGGGGAAGAAATTTCGCCTAATTGAAACTGACTATTGATTTGAAACATGGCAAATAGTCTGTCCATATTTGATTTACTTATGCATATCCATGTGTCCTTTGTCCCAAGATTTATTTTTCTATACTCAAATTTGACCATGGTTAACCAGGAGCTTTGCCCTACTGTTGGTGTGAACAGTATAGAATTTGATGAGCTAGTGAGACTGGGCTCTAGCATGAAGAAAGGCCTATTGTCATGCAATCCTGCCTTAGCTTGAGATTTTATCAAGCTGTAACTTAAGTTTTGTCCTGTGATAGAATAGTTTAAGGTTTTAAATGGCAAGGATGTCTTGAAAGATAAACTATCCCCCTCTAAATCCGTTATGTTATAACTGATCTCCGAAAGTTTATTCTTTAGCGGAAAATGTCGCTTGGTCTCTACCATTTGGACTTGAGAATTTTGATATTTGGGTATAAATGAGCTGAAAAGAACCATAGGATTAGGTTCATTATTTTCCTCTTTCAGGTTGTCGCTGTGACTCCTATTGGAGTATTCATCAAAATAAACTACGCATTCTTTGTTGGTGTTCTGCACCACGATTTGTACTTTATAGTATCTGACTTCAATGACCTGACCGCCAGAATTAGCACAGGTAGCAGAGGGAGCTGTACAAGGATAATAGATATAGCTAGAATCGAAAAGCTTGGCGCTATAGACGCTCAAGTTATATGCTGGCGAGGGTTTAGTGCTGTATTCCAATACTTTGATTGCATATTCTGGGTTGAACTTACTATAGGAATTGCAAAGTCTTTCTAGCCTCAATGTCACTTGAAAAATTCCTCTGAGTGTGTCAAGATCTATCGTCTCATAGGTTATCTGACCTCCCATAAAGTGATCTGCCCGCAATTCAGATAACTGGAACGAAGTTAAAAAGAAGAAAGCAAAAAATAATCGCAACACTTTTTTTAAATCATGGAATAAAACACTAACTATCAACTTCATTTTCGAGCAATGAAATTAATTCAACACCTACAAAGATAGCTGAAATACCTTGAAATCAATAAGAAAATTAGTTGAATGTCTAAAACATATTTAGTTCATCTGCGGGTCTATAGGAAATTTTGCAAGATCCTTGTATTCATCCCCGAGCTGTTCGACAGCTTTTCTCCAAATGACATCATCTGGACTTTCATCATACACAATGCTCAGATTGGGTTGGCCAATCAACCAGGATTTTTCATCGATTTCACCCTGCAATTGTCCTATAGCCCAACCAGCATAACCAAGATAGAAACGGATGTCACCGCCATGGGCAAAATCTAATTCTATCATGTCTTTGAGTTCCAGAATATCTCCATTCATATAAAGTCCTTCTGCAACCATCATGGTGTCTTTGAGATCTTTGTATGGGTGCAAAAAGAAAAGAGATTGTGTGTCCACAGGGCCCCCCATATATATATGATTATCCAAATGGGCCAATAGGGGCACTGCATCTCCAATTTTATGGGGCATTTTTTTGTTGATGATGAGTCCAAATGAGCCTTCTTCGTTATGTTCTATCATACAGATTACCGAACGATAAAAATAGTCGTCTTCCAAAAATGGATAACTTATCAATAAACTTCCGCGTTGTACCTTCACAAATTCTGCCTTGTTTTATGCGATTAATCTTTGGTATAAAGATAAAACAAAGATTGTAATCGCTCTCTATATTTTCCCCTTGCTAATTTCTTATTATTTGCATCAGGATAAACCCGATTGGATAGGAATACAAAAACAAGTTCGTTGAATGGATCTGCCCAAGCACATGTGCCAGTAAATCCTGTATGCCCAAAGGTCGCAAACGAACATAAAGGAGAGGTAGGGCTAGAACTTAAATTGTCGACACTCGGTTTGTCAAATCCCAATCCGCGCCTTGAGTGAGGATTTTGCTGGCTGGTAAAGAGCGAGATAGTTTCTGGCTTTATAAATTGCTTGCCTTTATAACTACCTCCATCCAATAGCATTTGCATAATTTTAGCCACATCTTCTGCCTTTCCAAATAGTCCTGCATGGCCACAAACACCTCCATAGAGCGCGCATCCTTGGTCATGAACATAGCCATGTACTTGTTGTAGTCTAAATTTCACATCATACTCCGTAGGAGCTATTCTCTCTAGTTTGATTTTTTCTTTAGGATTATAGCATAACTCCAGTCCCATTGGCTTATATATTTGAGAGTATAGATATTGGTCGAGGGACAATCCGGAAGCGGTCTCGATAATTTTTTGAAGTATATACATACTGAGATCAGAGTATTTATAACGCCCTTCTCCTTTGCGATCCTTATGGGTAGTTTCATACCACATTGTATCTTTATAATCGTCCCGAATATAGAGATCATTGGCTACTTGGGTGGTGAAATTTGCTTCTGGTTTTGTTCTGAAATAGTTGAAAAAATTGCTATCATTAAAGCGCTCAAAAAATGGAATAAATGGCGTTAAACCCGCTTCGTGGGTAAGAAGTTGCGAAAGGGTAATATTAGAAACCGTATTATAGTCTCCCAAGGTGATATAATCTCCCACTTTGTCGGTCAGTGAAATCATACCTGCATCTTTCAATTTCATCAGAGCCAAGGTGGTGCCTAAAATTTTTGAGACAGAGGCGAGGTCATAAATATCGGTATTTTTTACTACGCGGGATTGTGAGGAGTAGGTATGTCTCCCAAAGGAATTTTTATAAATTTCTTTGCCTTTATGCATCACATAAATCTGTCCTCCTGGAGCTACTCCATTGGTCTGTATTTCCTGACAAAGCTTTTCGATTCTAGCCAAGGCATCTGCTTTGCTAATTTGAGTCAGGTAGGCTTCATCTATATAGCTGCTATCCATTAACACATCCTCTTGTTTTGGAACCACTTTCTTAAAAATATAGTATTGACTTCCCTCTTTATATACACCTACTGACACAGGTAGTTTCCCCAAAAACTTTTCATTTAAATAGAGTTTTTTAAATGCTGCCATTTGAGCGCTCTCATTATCTTCATAGGCTACCACAACATTTTTTGCCTTTTGAAAAAACTTTAAAGCATAAGGATTTCCAAACCAAAGGTGGGTGACATTGGGCAGACTACTCACCGTTTCAATAAAGTTGATTTGCCTGTTGGTTAGTCCAAAATTAGTGGCACTATGCTGAGCTAAATCATGATAAGCGATAAATACTTGCTCATAATTTTTTGTAGCTTCCAATACATTTGCGAATTCTTTGTCTGAAGCATTTTTTGATATGCGTATTTGAGCCATTTCTTTAAATGCCTGCATCATGTGCGCAAAGTTTGTTGACTTTTCAGCGAATGATATCAAAATGGTAGAACGCGATTTATCTAAGATTAATGTTTCTTCGAATTTCTCTTGGGATACAAATGTCAGGGCATCTTCATAAATTTTATCTCGAAGGACTCTATTATATGATTCATCGGGAGCATTTTCTATAGGAGCTATTTGATGGGTTTTGAGTTTACTTTTAAACAATAATAGTTTATAAACACGCGCATTCAAATCCTCTAAAGTTTGAGAATTTGAACTTGTCATGATATAATCATAAATTTTATTTATGCCCGACTCAATGTTTGGGGACATAAGCAAAATATCGTTTCCGGCAATATAGGCTTCTAACTCCAAAGTTCCAGGCTCAGAACTCATCGTAGCCCCATTCATATTAAGCGCATCGGTAAATACAAGTCCTGAAAATCTTAGGTCTTTTTTTAGCAGGTTAGTGACCACATCATAAGATAAAGAAGTCGTTTTAAATGAATCGAGACTAGGTACTTTTAGGTGAGCAATCATGGTAGCCCAGATGTTTTCCTCCGCCATTCGGATAAAAGGGAATAATTCGGTTTCCTCTAATTTTTCTTTCGATTTGTTGATAACAGGGAGATCGTGATGACTGTCCACATCCGTGTCTCCATGACCAGGAAAATGTTTGGCACAGGCCATGACATTTTCTGATTGCATACCTAAGGCATAATGAATAGCTTTGTCCGTAACTTTGTTTTTATTCTCTCCAAATGATCTATAATTAATCACTGGATTTTTGGGATTGATATTGACATCCGCTACTGGGGCGAAGTTCACATGAATCCCTAATCTGCGGCAGTCTCTGGCTATTGCCCGCCCCAACTCATAGATGAGGCTATCCTTAGTTAGAGCCCCCATAGTCAATTGGTAGGGAAATTTTGTTGTATTTGCTATGCGCATATTGATTCCCCATTCCCCGTCGATCGATACTAGAAGAGGGATATCGCTGTTCTTTTGAAATTCTCGAATCCATTCACCCGTAAGACCATAATCTCCTTTCATACTGATGAGACCGCCTACTTTGCTCTTTTTTATTAGCTGTAATACTTTCTTTTTATTGTCTTTGTTTTCAGGTTTGGGATAGATTTCAGTCATAAATAACTGCGCTATTTTTTCTTTGGTATTTAGTTTCTTCAACACTTTATTAGCCCAGAGAGAGTCCGATTTAGTGAAAACTGCATCTTGAGCCAATAGTTGTTTTATCGACAGGAAAAGCAATAGAAAAAGGAATAAATAACGCTGCATAACTACAAAAATATGGATTGGCGAACGATAGGATTCAAATAGTTATCCTCTTTTCCCGATTAGGACGTAAAACTGTCCTAAATGTTTAAACACTTCCGTCTTAAAAACTCGCGAATGTCACAACATTATTAACGATTAAAAAAATTAAATTACTTTAGCTTTGCCTTAATTTATAACTGAAACATGGGATTTAATAAAGTATTTAAAACAGCCGATGAGGCTCTTGGAGGTATTGAAGATGGTATGACTTTAATGCTAGGAGGCTTTGGATTGTGTGGTATTCCTGAAAATTCAATCGCCGCGCTAGTGCGCAAGGGAATTAAAAATTTGACCTGTATTTCGAATAATGCTGGCGTAGATGATTTCGGACTTGGTTTATTACTTCAAACCAAACAAATCAAAAAAATGATTTCTAGCTACGTAGGAGAGAACGCAGAGTTTGAGCGTCAAATGTTATCCGGCGAGCTAGAAGTTGAGCTCGTACCTCAAGGTACCCTAGCTACACGATGCATGGCTGCTGGCTATGGTATGCCAGCTATATGGACACCTGCCGGAGTGGGTACAGAAGTTGCAGAGGGCAAAGAAACACGCGTATTCAATGGCAAAGAATATTTACTAGAATATGCATTTGAAGCAGACTTCGCTATAGTCAAGGCCTGGAAAGGGGATACCATGGGTAATTTAATTTATAAATCTACCGCTAGAAACTTTAATCCGTCGATGGCGATTGGAGGCAAAATCACGATAGCAGAGGTGGAGGAACTAGTCCCAGCGGGCGAACTGGACCCCAATCAAATCCATACACCCGGTATTTATATTCATCGAATTTTCCAAGGAGAGAAATTTGAAAAGCGCATAGAGCAGAGAACGGTGAGAAAAGCAAATTGATATGACAATTAGTCAATTTGAAAATGAGACGATTTGACAATTGATTGACCATAGTGAACAAAACTTCGTGGCTCTCTGTGTATCTTCTCTGTGTGCCTCTGTGTCAAAACCTACAGCAAATCTAGCCTTATGTTTAGATCTTAATTCGCGAACCTGTTTTCACCTTTTGTGGATAGGGGTCAATAGACAAGCTTACTTTATGGTTCGACAGCTCTGCGGTAAAAAAATGAAGTATTTAAAATTCACTTTTCTTATATGTCTTTGCGAAAGGCTTTGCTAACTTTGCGTTTTAGAATTTAATTCGCTAAACAATCTGTCAAAAGACAAGTTCGTGCTATCTCTATGAGAAAAATCATTATTCTCGAAAATACATACTATACCGTGCTCTCGCTGCGCATGGAGATATTGCGTCATTTTAAGGCAAAGGGATTTGAAATCTATATCTTATCGAAAGCAGAAAAAAATGACATTGAAATTCTAGAAAAAGAAGGTTTTAAATGCCGACCTGTGGGGACGGTCGTATTAAATCCTATCAAGGCTATTCAGTTTTTTTATAGATTAATTAAGGAGATAAAACAAATACAGCCTGACATCATCTTCTCTTTTACCATTCGCCCCAATATTTTTGGGAGTCTTGCGGCTCGGCTTTTATCTATTCCTATCGTCAGCAATGTGACGGGAACTGGACCTTTAACCACAGATAAAGGTCTTGTATATAGTCTGATTCGTATGGCTAATAAATTAGCCTTTACTAAAAATCAACGCGTCTTTTTTCAAAATCAAGACGATTATAGTTTCTTTATAAAAAGTAAATATGTTAAGAAGGAACAAGCCAAACTGCTTCCTGGAAGCGGGGTAGATACAGATTATTATTCGCCAAGACCGAAGACTCACAAAGGGTTTAGTTTTCTTATGGTGAGTAGATTGATTGTCGATAAAGGTGTTCGAGACTATGTCGAAGCCGCCAGAATAGTGAGGTCAAGCTTTCCTGATATACAATTTCGCTTGTTAGGGCCATTTTGGCAGCAGAGCACCTCTAAAAATACTATAACTGAAGCCGAAGTCAAGGCTTGGGAAGACGAAGGTTTCATAAACTACCTCGGCTATACCCTCGATGTGCGCCTATTCATGGCGGAAGCAGATGCGATAGTGCTGCCCTCCTACCGAGAAGGATGCGCCAATGTCCTCATGCAGGGTGCGTCTATGGCAAAACCCCTCATAGCCACAGATGTGACTGGATGTCGAAATCTGGTAGAAGATGGAATTACAGGCTATTTATGCGAAGTTCGCAATCCAAGTTCATTAGCGGAAAAAATGATTAATTTATATAATCTCTCGACCGAAAAACGCCAGGAAATGGGGCTGAAAGGCAGAGAGAAAATGATCGAGGAATATCAGAAGAGGATCGTGCTGGATGCGTATGAGGGGGAGGTAAGGTAAATATCTATTTTTCAATTCTCAAACGCTCTTGGTGGATTACTTCTCCATTTTCATCCATAACTTTTGTATGATAAATTCCATTTAGTATGCTTTTCAATTCAAATCTATGCTCTCTATCGGAAACTGTGCTAATAACTTTTCTCCCAAGAAGATCAAATATTTCTAATAAAAGCTTATTGTGATTTAATGCTTTTTTACTTTTAA
Organism: Sphingobacteriales bacterium; assembly: GCA_021297855.1. Classification (GTDB taxonomy): domain Bacteria; phylum Bacteroidota; class Bacteroidia; order Chitinophagales; family JADJOU01; genus CHPMRC01. The sequence continues at coordinate 22,647 of JAJTHM010000092.1, forward strand.
GAGAAATAATTTCTTTACTAGGATTAGGATAAAGGCTATAATCATAAGCAAAATCTGAGTTTGTCACAATAGAATTTTTCGTTAAATCTTTACCCTCTAGTTTTATTGCTTTGCCTGTAGAGTCTATTTTTAAGCAATAAATACCTACATTGCCATCGATATTTTTAGCATCAAAAGTCATAGTGAGTCCTCCTAACTCATTCTTAAAGGCAACTAATGTATTCAAATTAAAATTGCCATAAAATACATCATGTATTCGTGGCTCTGTCAACCCATATTCTTTTGACCACACTATTTCGAACTTGGAGTCTAATCTGTATATTTTTATTGTAGATGGGGGCATGAAAAATGCATTTAAGCATAGAACAACATAATATCCATTGTCAGGCGCTGGCACAATATTGTCAATGGGTCTATATGTCGGTGTCCCTCTTGGAATAGTTGATGAAAGCCTTTTATCATCTAAGAATTTATTAAAAACAAGAAGCGTATCTATAGTTTTGTAATGCACAAAGCCATAATACTGTTCATACTTATTATTGACTTTTTCATATACAGTTGAATACTGTACATGATGCAAAGTATCATTATTGTCGACGATTGTATTATTAAAAATAGGTGAAACAGACTGTACCACATATTTAGAAATATCTTGTTTTAACAAGTAAGTATCCAGTTTTTTCATCTGATAGTCATAGGATATATTGTAGAATTGATCAATGTTTTCTGAATTGCCAAATGTGTCAAATGAAGCATTATAATAATTACAAATTCGTTTACTGAGAAAAAAACTCCTATCTACGACTGGTCTTTCATAGAGCATTGAATATGTGCTGTTTTTAAAATTTTTGTAGATAGTATTTGTAGTTAATGTATTGGTCATTGTGTTAAAACTTGCCAATAAATAGAAGAAAGTATCTTTCAATTTTAAGGTAACAGAATCATAATTATTCATATGAATAATCTTATAATCAACACCTTTGTGAAACTTTTTATAGAATGAATAAGCTGCTAAATCATTTCCTGACAGTAAGGTATTAGTGCTAATTTTAGCTATACCAATATATGATTTATAAGATTTGTTTTTTATCGGCTCTATGGTTTTATTATCAAACTCTTGATATATGAACCAAGTTTGATAGAAGGTGTCATTTTTAAATGACTTCGTTTGAATACCACGAGCAAAAATTCTTCCATCTAACTCAACGAATTCAAAGTAATAAATAAAACTTTCCCCCAATTTATAAATGATTGGCTTTTTACTTAGCAAGTTCCCTTTGCTATCATATATTGAAAGAATTGGAGTTAATGGAAAGTGGCGATTATTTAAAATACTATCTGGGTATAATTTAGCAGTATCTTGCCTAATTACAAGACATCTTCCATCATTTAAACAGCAATTGGAATATTGGTGATGAAATTCATTACTTTCAGAATATAGTAAATTGAAATCTTGGGACAAAAGATTCTGCCCCAAGATAACAATTAATAGAATGAGATAATTCTTAATCATCAATTTAAAAATAGGGTCCGAATTCGACCTTATCTCCATAAGAAGGAAATATAAAATGTTCTATACTCTTAACGTCATAGGATCCATATTTTTCATACGGGAATTTTGGATTCCCGGTGGCTCCAATACCTACAGTCCCTTGCCCTTCATAAAACCATGATGGCAATACTTCCATACCCACAATTTTGTTGTTTTTTGGGTGACTTGGAAGTTTACTAATTAGACTAGCGTCTTTCACATGATCCCAATATGCATCAGCGAAATCGCTAAAGATACAAGCCCAGAAACAATTTTCTATTGGAGATTTGCCAGCACCTGGACTTCTGCCACCCGCAGGTCTATAGAAAATTCTGCTTGTTTCATTATAATGTGGGGCGCCAGAATTTGATGAATTTAAATTATAATGTTCTGAGCATGTTAATGCACTAATATTAAAACTAGTAAATCTGCCATGTAATTCAGCTATAGTTATTTCAAATGGAAGGTTTCCACTACCTCCCCATGTTCCAGGTATGTAGACTTGTCCATTATTGCTTTTTGTTCCATCCCAGAAATCCGCATAAGATCGACTCAATGACCAGTGAAAAGTATGGGTATTTACATGGGTCCATAAATATGATGTGTACAAACCAGGTACATGGATAGCATAGTATAGTTTTTTATTAGGATCCCAATTGTCATAGCCTGTGAATACCCATTGATTATTAATGAAAGTATAGTATTGGGTAGCATTATTCTGAACCCAAGCCCCAAAATTACCTCCATTGTAGAGCATGCCTGATAAATCATCCGCTGCATTTTCCTCCGGAATAGGATTTTTACAACCACCATTACCCCAAGCAAAAGATGTTAATTGTAGAAAATTCTCATCACCATAAGGTCTATAGTAGTCAGGATCAGGGAATCCATCGAATGGCTCTCCTGTGTTAAAAACTGCTCTAATTCGAACATCGTTCCCTACGTATTGTATAGGTTCTACATCAATAGATCCTACAAATCTATGAGCCGCACCTAGTTCTGCCAGTTTGCTAACGATACTGTTAATGCCACTTTTTACACCAGCTGCGCTTATACTTCCATCTTCTGCTTTCGATATATTGAATACCGATATTTCTTTTTTGAATTTTTTAAGAGGAATGGGCATGTGGTTAATATCCATATTGACCGCAGCTTCGTAGAGAAACATAGTTTCACTCAAGGTTCTATTTCTATAAGGAGTATTATTATCCACAGCCATCAGTAGTTCAGTTCTTTCCGCACGAATAGCTTCTATAGATGCAGGCATGTAATCTGGTATTTCCATATACGTGCTTAAATCTCGTTCAAGGCTTGTTAGATTTTGTCCTCCACTAGATTTAAATTTATTCATACCTCCTGTTTTGTTTGAGAATACATCATCCTTGTTGCATCCCAAAAATAGGGAAATAAGCGCAATTCCTGTAAATAATTTGATTTTCTTCATAATTGAAAGTTTAATAAGTAAATAATTAGTAGCTAAAAGGTTTTCAAATCATTTCCCCTATCTAGATACTGTTTTCAATCATTGTTGTCCGACAAATATAAGAAATGGCCCTTTTAGGGATTCAAAGTAGTTGAAAACATTGATAAGACTTTTTAAAATGAAATAGCAGGGGGGTCAGCTGGAATTGAATAAGTCTGGCACTGCTTTTTTCTTGTTCA
>JAJTHM010000050.1 GCA_021297855.1 Sphingobacteriales bacterium
GAACAAGAAAAAAGCAGTGCCAGACTTATTCAATTCCAGCTGACCCCCCTGCTATTTCATTTTAAAAAGTCTTATCAATGTTTTCAACTACTTTGAATCCCTAAAAGGGCCATTTCTTATATTTGTCGGACAACAATGTTTCGGAATATTCTAATGGAGAGTATTTGTTGATGCTAAAGGATAATAAGAATACGAAGACGGTGAGGTTTGTTAAGAAATAGTTGGTTAGTTTAAGGTTAAAAGTCAAAAGTTGAAAGAAATTTGAGACTGTTGTAAATTTTGTTTTTAAACAGTTCATTTTAAGTATCTTTGAATTAGATTTTATGATGTGAAACACAGTCTGATTATTTTTGCGCTATTTCTTAGTGGGCAGATTTCTTATGGAAATGTCCAGACAGGAAAGACTATGTCTAAAACGAATTCCCATCACTGGGCATTTGAGGAAAATAAAGGGCAGGTGTTAGGCAGGGATTCCGCTCAGGTTCAGTTTTTTTATAAGCAATCACCTTTAACTATATTTCTGAGAAATACTGGATTGACGTATCAGTTTACTCAGGTTCACAGGTCTAAAGAAAATGGCGATAAATCGTTTGACGATCATTCCCTTGAAACAGATATTAAGGAATTACCTCTAAATAAAATAGAGACCTATCGCATGGATATGGAGCTCGTAGGAGCTAATGCGCAAACGGAGGTCATTAAAGAACAAGCCAGTGAAGATTATATTCGGTATTATAACAATAATGCGCTGGATGTAAGAAGTTATCAAAAGATTATTTATAAGAATATTTACAAAGGGATTGATTGGATAGTATATGCACAGCCCAAAGGTCAAACCTGTCTGCCGACAAGGCAGGAGTCAAATACGGAGATTAACTTTGAACTTTCAACTTTGGACTTTCAACTCATAAAATATGATTTCATCGTGCATCCAGGGGCTGATCCTAGTCAGATAAAGATGAGAATCAAATGGGCAGAGGATTTAAAATTGGATGAGCAAGGTAATTTAGTGATGCGAAATAGTCTGGGGGAGGTTAAGGAAGATGCACCCATCAGTTTTCAAGATCAAAGTCTTGTTCATTCAAAATTTTGTTTAATGGATTCTATATTGAGGTTTGAATTAGGAGAATATGATAAATCGAAGACCCTTATCATAGACCCAAGTCTAGCATGGTTTACCTACTATGGTGGTGAGCCTGAAACTGTATCTAGAGCTAACTGTATAGATAAAAACGGAGATGTCTATATGGCAGGAGAGACAGAATCTGCCACTATGATAGCGGATGGTGGTCATCAACTGACCTATAATAAAAGTGTGGATGCATTTCTAGCTAAGTTTAGTAGTGATGGTAAACGTATCTGGGCGAGCTATTATGGTGGTGATGGTGGTGATAGAGGCTATGGCTGTGCAGTGGATGACCATAATAATGTCTATCTCACCGGGTTTACAAGCACCAGTAATAAAATAGCCATAAACGGATATAAAAATTATCTAGGATCTGGTTATCGCATAAATGCCTTTCTTGTGAAATTTAATAGTCAAGGGGTGCGTCAATGGGGTACTTATTTTGGATATCGATGGGCACGCGCTAATGCCATAGCTATTAGAGGCAATCAAATATATATAGCGGGTGTAACTAGCTTTCTTACCAATCCTAGTAGTCAAAAAGATACTAGTCTGGCTATTGGTGGTCATCAAATGATTCATGGTGGGGGCATCTATGATGGATTTATAGCCAAGTTTGATACTTTAGGCCAGTTTTACTGGTCGAGTTATTATGGTGGATCTGGAGATGATCAGCTGGATAAGATAGTTATAGATAATCAAGAGGATGTCTATTATGTAGGTAGGACTAGCTCTACGAATCAGATCAGTCATTTAGGATTTCAAAATGCCTTGAATAAGGGATTCTCATATACAAATACGGATGGACTTATTGTAAAATTTAACTCCAGTGGATCTAGGTTATGGGCAAGTTATTTAGGTTCACCTTATAAAAATGATAATTTGACAGGATGTAAAATAGATAAGGATAATAATTTAATATTATTAGGCAGCACTGCAGATACATCCTTCATGACACAGGGTTTTATGCATGACAGTACTGTTGGTTTTGTAGCTAAATTACAACCAAATGGTGGAAAATTATGGGCTAGAGCATTTGGCAGTATTATTCGAGGGTGTGCAATAGATGAAGACAAAAATATCTATGTATCAGGCACTATATTCACCAGCACACCTAATCTATTTCTTAATGGGTTTAAAACATACGTAAGTAGTGGAGATATAATAGTTTCTAAATTAAGTACATTAGGAGTGGTGGATTGGTCCACATACTACGGGGGCACAGGTAACGAAGGTGGTTTTGATCTAAGTATTTCAAAAAATAACGACATCTATGTTTGTGGTGTATCTGGTCCAACTACAGGTGTATCTGGAATTTATTCTGATAGTCTAGGCTATAAAGGTCATCAGAACTCACGCATGAATGCTTTCTGGAATGGGTTTTTGATGAAAATCTGCCAAGACCCCCAGCTACCCGAGATAGCTATACTCTCTAATACTGGAACGGACATCTGTGCAGGTAAAGAAGTCATATTTAGCACTCAAACTAAAAATGCTGGGCTGACGCCAAACTATATATGGAAAAAAAATGGTCAGAATGTAGGAAATAATCAACCGACATTTACAACCAATCAGATCAATGATAAGGATAGTATTGAATGCTGGATGGTGAGCTCGGCGGCGTGCATTAGTCAAGATACGGTGAAGAGTAATAAACTAGCGTTTAATGTCAAGAAACCCGATACGACCAATGCATTTGATACTGTGTGTGATGGTACAGTTTATCGTTTTGGCAGTCAGAATTTGACAAGCGCGGGTACTTATCAGGCTAGATTGCAAGATGTAAATGGTTGTGATAGTTTGGTATATCTCAGTCTGTGGTTCAGACCACGCAGCCTATACAGCTATAGCTTCACGACCACCTGTGCACAACCCAGCTATTTCTTCAAAGGGCAAACACGCACTGTATCGGGAGTCTATAGAGACACCCTTAAAGCTCAGAATGGCTGTGATAGTTTGATCATTTTGAATTTGACGGTGAAATCTCCTACGAGCTTTAGGGATTCCTTTCAGCTTTGTGAAGGAGATTCTTTAAAATTTGGGGGTAATTATATCAAATCAGCAGGAATCTATCAGCGTGTGATACCAAATGCTGCAGGCTGTGATAGCACGATTACTATGTATGTAACTATACTAAAACCAGTCAAAAAAGATAGTATGGTTCAGACCTGTCCTCCTTATAACTATAAAGGAAGAAACTATGAAGTATCAACAAAAATTTTCGACACTATCTATAACTATCAAGGCTGTGATAGTATCTACTTGACTATAGATGCTCAGATAAAGGATAAACCTTTGCGAAGAGCGGATATACGCTATGAAGCCTGTGATTCTATGCGGATAGGTGGTAAGCTGTATCGAAGTTCGTTTCAATATATAGATACAATCCGAACAAAAGATGCTTTGAAATGCGACAGTATTTATCAGCCTTATTATTATACTATATATGAAACTCCTTCTGCACGATTTTATCCAAGGACGAAAGATACCATGCTGCGAGGTCAGACACTTAAGTTTAGAGCGAATACAGCAGAGCATTATTTATGGAGTACGGGATATAAGGAATCTATTTTAGAATTCAAATTGACTGAGGATGTTCAGATATATTTGATAGCTTGGAATCATGAATTATGCAAGGATACTACCTATTTAGATTTATGGGCATTTGATCCTATTATATTAGATTTTCCTACTGGATTTAATCCTATGAGTTCCTATCCAGAAAATCGCTACTTTAAACCAAACTATACAGGTAAGCTCGATGCCATGCAGTTTGATATTTTCAATCGCCTAGGCGAAAAAGTGTATTCTGGTAGTCATGTTCATGACCTAGGCTGGGATGGCACATATAGGAATCAATTGGCTCCTAATGGAGTTTATACCTATATATTTGAATACACCTCATTTAGGTATAGGTATATTAAGACAGGAGAGGTGCTGCTGGTGAGGTAGGTCACTTGACTCTATGCCCTAGTTAAACCCAAATTCCAATAAAAGAAGATCCTTTTATGGGAATCTGGGTTAAAAATAATTTCCAACCTTTTATTTCCCTTTACTTACTTTTGCAGTCCCTAAAAAGGGAAATGTAGATTTTGCGGGTGTGGCGAAATTGGTAGACGTACCAGACTTAGGATCTGGCGCCGCGAGGCATGGGGGTTCGAGTCCCTCCACCCGCACCAAACCTATTTAGAGACGTAGCTCAGCTACGTCTCTATTAATTTTAGAGAATAACTAATAACAATATGAATGTAACACGCGAAACAAAGGCAGCTCAAAACGATATACTAAAAATCGAATTGACCAAAGAGGACTATCGAGATGGCTTTGAAAAAAAATTGAGGAAATATTCAAAAGAGGCGAATATCAAGGGTTTTCGCAAAGGATTGGCCCCAGCTGGTATGATTAAAAAAATGTATGGGGAGTCTATCTTAGCGGATGAGTTAAATCATTTAGCGGATACAGCCCTTCAAAATTTTATCAAAGAAAATAACATTAGACTTCTGGGAAGGCCCTTGTTGGCAGATAATCAAGAAATGCTAGATATCAAACCAAATGAGGATAAGGCTTATGTTTTGAACTTTGAAATTGGTTTTGAACCGAGCTATACGATAGCATTAGATGGTTCATTTTCGAAATATGAAATTAAGGTCACTAAAGATATGGTGGACAAGGAAATCGAAAATGTGATGAAGCATTTCACCAAGTTGGAAGATAGTGCAGAACCAGTAGCAGAAGGGGATACCATATATTTCAATTTTGATAATGGAGCAGACCTTAAGGGAGAGTCTTTTTGTTCGACAGATGAATTGACTGAGGCAGGGGTTAAATCTTTCGTTTCAAAGAAAATGGGAGATAAAGTGGAGGGTCTAGCATTGGAACTATTTAATAATGACAAGCTAGATATTAAAAGATACATACTTCACGTGCAGGACGCTTCAGAGGAAATAGATGCGCAGATATTAGCGCCATTGTCGTTTGAAATAACCAATGTGAAGAAACGTATGACGCCGGATACACTGACTTCAGAGCAGATTTCACAAGTGACAAGAGACGAGTCCAAGACGACTATGGAGGATTTGAAAGCGAGTTTAGAGGCAGATATTAAAAAGCAATATGACGACTTATCTCAAAATTTCTTGAGAAACGATGTGTATGAATACGCCTTGGAGAATACGAAGATGGATCTTCCGGTAAGTTTCCTTAAAAAATGGATTGCTTCTGAAGAGGAAAACAAGATGAGTTTGGAAGTGGTTGAGAAGGAATATACTAATATTGAAAAATCAATTAAGTGGGATCTGATTTCTGCAAAATTCGCCATAGATCATAGTATCAAGGTAGAAATAGAAGAAATAAAAAACGAGTATAAAACACGTTATGTTCAGTATTTCATGCAATCAGGTTATAATCCTCCAGCAGACCAATTAGACAAATTCGCTGAAGAAGCGATGAAGGATCAAAAGAATGTACGTAAAACCTACGAGCAGTTATTGGATACTAAAGTTTTGGACGGCATGAGTGCTCAGGTCAAGACCAAGTCTATATCTTTCACCGAAGAGGAGTTTATCGCAGAAAGTAAGAAGCGCAATGAAAAACGCCAAGCTCAAAATCCAGCTCACGGAGAGGCTGGACATGTGCATGATGAGAACTGTGGTCACAATCATTAATAAAAACTGCGTTTTGATTCAATAGAAGAATCTAAGTCTCATACCTTTTAGATTATTTTAATCTTCTAATACCGTATTTCCTGTAAATTTGTTTACCAAAATAACAAAATAATCAATTAACAATTACTAGGGTTAATAGTTTGACACCCCGAATTATTAATTATTAAATCTTCACTATTAATTAAATCAATGGATCACTTAGGAAATGAATTTGTAAAATATGCTACCAAGCATCATAAATTGAATGATAAGTTAGTCAATGATTTCGTATGGATGCACGGGCAGCCATCATCCTATTTGACTCCAAATATCATAGAAGAAAGAAGAATGAACGCGGTGGCTATGGACGTTTTTTCTAGACTTATGATGGATAGAATTATTTTTCTAGGCGTTCCAATTTATGAAGATGTGGCCAATATTATTCAAGCGCAGTTGCTGTTTTTAGAATCTACAGACGCTAAAAGTGATATTCAAATTTATATCAATAGTCCAGGGGGATCTGTTTATGCAGGTCTGGGTATGTATGATACCATGCAGTATATCAATCCTGATGTAGCGACTATCTGCACGGGACTGGCAGCTTCGATGGCAGCAGTGCTCATGTGTGCGGGTAAAAAAGGTAAGCGTACAGCGCTGCCTCATGCGCGTGTTATGATTCATCAGCCACTAGGTGGAGCAGCTGGTATGGCGAGCGATATTGAGAATACCGTGATAGAGATGAATAAATTGAAAAGTGAACTATACACTATTATTGGAATTCACTCTGGTCAGTCTGTAGATAAAATTTCTGCTGACAGTGATAGAGACTTCTGGATGACGGCGCATGAAGCTAAGGACTATGGCATGATAGATGAAGTATTGGAACGCAAAAAGTAGAATAGGAAGTTAAAATTCAAAATAATTTGGCAAAGAAAAAAGCAACAGAATATTGTGGTTTTTGTGGCAACTCTAATAGTAAGGTGGGATTCCTTATCAATGGGTTAGAAGCACAAATTTGTGATAACTGTGCTGTGATGGCAGCCAAGATTGTAGAAGAAACTCGGAGAGAAGAGGGTTCTTCAAAATCTAATGCCCCAGCAGAATTTATTTTTGATAAAAAACCAAGCGATATTGTCGCTTACCTAAATGAATATATTATAGGTCAAGATTTCGCAAAGAAAGTGATTTCAGTCGCTATTTTCAATCATTATAAACGTATTGGCAAACAAAATTTGAGTGGTGATGTAGAGATTGAGAAATCAAATATTCTACTCGTAGGGAATACAGGTACCGGCAAAACTTTACTGGCTAAAACGGTCGCCAAATTATTAAATGTACCATTTGCAATAGCGGATGCTACCGCATTTACCCAGAGTGGATATGTAGGCGAAGATATAGAGAGTGTTATTTCTCGTTTGCTTCAAAACTGTAATTATAATATCGAATCTGCTCAAAAGGGAATCGTATTTATAGATGAGATAGATAAGATAGCGAGAAAAGGCGAGAACCCTTCTATCACTCGCGATGTAGCGGGGGAAGGAGTGCAGCAGGGTCTGTTGAAATTATTGGAGGGTTCTGAAATATTAGTGCCACCACAGGGCGGTAGAAAACATCCCGAGCAACCCATGGTCAAAGTCGATACAAAAAATATTTTATTTATCTGCGGAGGCGCTTTTGAAGGATTAGAGCGCATCATAGCACAGCGAGTCAATAAATCTTCTGTAGGATTTAAGAAAACGAAAGAAAAGGAAAGTGAAATTCTAAATGAAAATTTACTCAAGCAGGTCAATGCGTTAGATATTAAAAAGTTTGGCATTATACCTGAATTGCTTGGCAGATTGCCTGTCATCGTTCATCTCAATCCACTAGACAGAAAGGCACTTCAGAAAATACTTTTAGAACCTAAAAATGCCATTATAAAACAATATATAGCGCTGCTTAAACTCGATGGCAAAAAACTTGAGTTTAGTAAAGAGGCTTTAGAGTTTATTCTAGATAGAGCTATGGAATACGAATTGGGTGCGCGCGGATTGCGCTCTATTTGTGAGGCTATTATGACCGATGTGATGTACGAGAGCCCCAATAGTGAGTCGGAAAAAATTATTGTAACCAAGGATATGGCTGAGAAAAATTTCAACCAAAACAGTGGATATCAGGAAGCGGGCTGAGCTGCTCGATAATTAGTCAATAGATCAGAAAATTCTTTTTTAGCGAATCGTGCTGTTTCTTCAATATAACTATTGTCGAACGGCGATTTCAATTCGGGAGTTAAGTTTGTGATATTCTTATAGTTTAGATTAGACAAGTTTTTAGCGAGTGTTTCCCATATTTCTACGCCTCTATCTGGATTTTGTTTATATAGTTTATAAATATTCAAAGCATTGATGATGGCTAAAGAATAGTCTATTAAGTAAAATGGACTACCAAAATAGTGATCTAGTTCCATCCATTTGTCTCCATTGATGAAGTATTCGTTTTCAGAACTGTCGAAGAAATTCCCCGTATATTTTTCCTGCAAATTTCTATAAACAGCTTGGATAGAATTCATAGATAAATCCTCTAATTTATAGATGGTTTCCTGAAATTCATCACCCAATGCGCAAGTCATAGCTTGTATCAGGTGGCCTGAATAATTGAGAATAGAATATTTATCTGCATCTTTGCCAAAGAATAGTTCAGCATCCTTAAGACAAAGCATTTCCATGGAATGTGAAAAAATTTCAACAGTGTCTAAGGTTCCCTCGACAAAATATTTTTTAGGATTTTCAAAATAAGAAAGCACAAATTGCAGTGTATGTCCAAACTCATGAGTCAATACACGGACATCCGTATCATTATTTTGAAACTGAGAATAGATAAGTGGTGTATCAATTTCGCTTACATAGGTAGCATAACCCATATTCACCTTATTAGCTCTATCCATATAGTCTATACTATTCGCGTCTAACATGGATTGGTAAATGCTGAGCCAGTTGGGAGATAATCCGCCAAGAACTTGTTTTAGTTTACTGATAGTGGCTTCCTCTTTTTTCTCCGTTAATTGAGGAAAACCATCGTTAAAGTAATTGTTGTCATAGTAGGTAATCGTATCGAGATTTAAATTCTCTTTCTTAAAATTGAAAATCTGTTGATATATCTCTTTGAAATTATCAACAACGGCGTCTCTGTATTTCTTCAAATCTGTGTAGTCATAGCCTATTCGGTTCCATTTCACCGAAGAAAATTCTACATAGGATGCATAGCCCAATTCCTTCGCGAAAGCATTTCTTATCTTTATAAGCTCAATGAGTTTGTTGTAAAAATAAGTTTTGTTTTTTGTGTAATAGGTCGCTAAGGCATCAAAGGCATTTTTTCTTTTTTGTCTATCCGAATCTTTGACAAAACTATAAAGTTTACTAACGGGTATTTCTCCACCTTCCCATTGAATTTTAGATTGTGATTTAAATTCCACCAGCTCTCTTTCCAGGGTGCTTTCCCGCTGCATAAGTTCTCTGGCTTTCTCACTAATATCGTAGGAGGAATTTTTTATATCATAGTATAAATTGTCACCCAACTCCCTTTTAATATCAGCCATAAATGGACTATCTGAAATTATCTTTTTCAGCCGACTGTCCCTAACTATAACTTCAGGATAGGTCTGTGTATAAAATTCGTAGTTTGATTTTAACTCCGTTTGTGTTGTATCTCCAAAGAATCGAAACTGATTTAACTGATATTGCAATCCGAATTCATTTTTAAGCTCTTGAAATTTTTTGTATTCTGATTTAAAGTCTGAGAAATTATCTGTAGCCTTTATCTTTTCAAGCTGACCATCTAAGCTTGCAAGAACTTTAGTCCTGTCTAGTTTTACGAGTTCTATAGTATTAATATTCTGCATATTTAACGATTTATATAAGAGCAAATGTATCTAAATTGCTAAATTTGAAAGCCTAAATAATCAGAAAAAGATGGACTCAAGGAGACAGCAGCGTATCGCCCAATTATTGCAGGAAGAATTTAGTAAAATGCTCATAAGTGACATCAAGTCTTATCTTATGGGGACTTTCGCTACCTTGACATTTGTCAATGTGTCTTCCGATTTGGGGATAGCGCGATTCAATATCAGTATTCTGGCAAGTGATAAAAAGCAGGAAGTAATAAAAAATTTGAATGACAACAAAGCTGAAATAAGAAAAATTCTTGGCAACAAGATGCGGAATGATTTACGCATTATTCCAGATCTCATTTTTCACCTCGATGACAGACTAGACTATGTAGAAAAGATGGATGATTTGTTTAAAAAGATAAAGGAAGAGGACGAGAAGATTGGCTAGTTTGATAGAAAGTATTTATTTTTGCAAAAGTATGGAAAAGAAAAAAATGACTCTTTCTGGCATTATTAAAAGGTGGAAGCTTGAGAGAAATAAGCATAAGGAAGATTATGTAAGACTAACAGAATCTACTAAGTATAAAATAGTCATCGAAAATCTGAAATTAGAAAAGACTAAGGATGTACCAGTATTATGAGGTAGAGCATTTAACCTATGTTTTTGTAACAAAAAATCAAGTTGAATATTCCATCTATTTTAAATCATCCCCATATTTTTTAGGAGATGAATCTTTACCTTATGCTCAATACATATATGAATTTATTGTCGAATCTAGGCAGTTAGATGATAAAGCTTTAATACCATTAGATAAAAGAACAGGTGAAACAATTGCAAGGATTTTAGCTGATTTTTATTTAAAATTTGACCACTCAGTGACTGTTTACATTTGTGATTCGTCAGACAATCGACAAATGACTAGAAAATTAAAATTCGACCATTGGTTTATAGATTATAATACCGAGAAAAGTTTAGTGAAAATTTCAGAAGAGTTAATTGATGAAGAAGGGGTTTCCTATCCGGTCTCAATGATTTTGAAGTATAACAATCCATATTTTCTTGATATTATAGATCGTTTTCGTAACCTAAAAGAGGATTATTCCAAATAGTATGTTGTTAGTTGATATATTAAATTTTTTGAATTCTGAAATTAATTCATCAAATTACTCTGAATTCTGCCGCGCACTCGAATATCTCAATCACAAATACTATATAGATGCCGAGCAAGTCATATCAGATTATGACTATGATGTCTTGTTTAAGAAAATAGAAAAATTTGAAGAGGAACATCCAGAAATAGATAGTTCAGAATCTCCGACAAAACTGGTAGCGAAAGGCGCTCGATCCAGTTTCGAAACAGTGGCTCACTCTGTGCCTATGCTCTCCCTCTCTAATTCTTATAATGCCGAAGACTTAATAGATTTTGATGATTCGATAAAGAAAGAATTAGGAGATGTAGATTATGAATACTATGTCGAGCCAAAATTCGATGGAAGCAGTATAGCACTATTGTATGAAAATAATAATCTCGTGCGTGCCGCTACTAGAGGCGATGGCACCAAAGGAGAAGATATCACAGCCAATGCTCGAATGGTCAAACATATTCTGCAAGTGGGAGATTTTAAAAAATTAGGATATGATACTGTGGAGCTAAGAGGCGAGGTGGTCATCAATAAGTCCAAGTTTGAAAAAATGAATGAAGCGAGAGAAGAACAAGGTCTAGTCACTTTTCAAAATACCCGAAATACAGCTAGTGGATCTCTCCGCATCAAAGATATTGCTGAGGTCAAAAACAGAAATTTAGAAGCATTTATTTATAATATAGGTTTTGTAAAACCAGAAATGGGTAGTGGAGATTTAGAAAAGTCTCAATCATTTAATATCGAACAACTCAGTAAACTCGGTTTTCAATCCGCACAAGGTTTAGGCAAAACTTGCAAAACCATTGAAGAAGTCATAGCGTTTTGTAATGAATGGGAAGAAAAAAGAGCGCATTATGAATATGATATTGATGGAATGGTCGTCAAGCTCAATTCCATTCAGCAGCAGCTTTCTTTAGGAGCTACCTCGCACCATCCTAAGTGGGCGATTGCATACAAGTTTAAAGCGATAGAAAAACCTACTAAACTTTTCAATATTGAATACCAAGTAGGACGCACTGGAATAGTAACTCCAGTAGCCAAGGTAGAACCAGTGAGCGTGGGAGGAGTAACTGTAAGAAGTGTTTCCTTGCACAACGAAGATAATATTTTATCGAAAGATATACGAATTGGCGATATCGTTTTTATAGAACGAGCTGGCGACGTCATACCACAGATAACACGTGTAGATATTAATGAAAGAAAGAATGTAGTGGATTTTGAATATATCAAAACCTGCCCTTCATGTGCTTCTGAATTGATTCGTAGAGATGGGGAAGCGGCATGGCGCTGTGTGAATACAACAACTTGCCCTGCACAGAATCTAGAAAAAATAATCTATTTTGCATCTAAGGATGCCATGAATATAAATGGACTGGGCAAGGATATCATCAAGCGATTTATCGAAGAAGGCATCATAAAAGATATTCCATCTATTTATCAATTGAACTATGAAGAGATTTTAAAACTCGATGGGTGGAAAGAAAAATCTATTGAAAATTTAAGACAGGGCATCGAGGCATCTAAATCCAATGAGATGCATAGACTGCTTATCGCATTGGGAATCGACGGCGTAGGAAATACGATGGCGAAATCATTAGCAAAAAAAGTGAGTTACCTTTTGGATTTTAAGGAATACACCATCGATCAATGGGTTGCTATTGATGATGTCGGCCCTAAGATGGCGCAGTCTTTATTTGATTTCTTTCATAAGGAGGAAAATTTGAAATTACTCTACAAGCTAGAGTCCTTAGGTGTCAATCTCAAAGGCGCAGAAATAAATACTACTGGTATCTTATATGGAAAACAAATTGTATTTACGGGCTTTCGAAATCCAGAATTGGAAAAAAAGATAGAGGCTCTTGGAGGGGAAGTAGGTAATACTTTATCCAAAAAAACGTCCATTCTTATTATGAAAGAAAAAGGGAGTGGTAGCTCTAAAGAAAAGAAAGCGCTGGATTATGGAGTGGAAGTAATGACCGTGGAGGAGTTTGAGAGGGAGTATTCATCTATATCGTAGTTTTATTATTTGTTTTTGTTAAACAATAATATTAGTATTAAATTTGTATAACAATTTAGTTTATGGAAAATTTATTAGATAGAATAACCTTGGATGTTAATCAATGCAACGGCAAACCAACAATCCGCCACAAAAGAATAACTGTCAATACAATTCTGGAGTATTTAAGTGCAGGCGAATCCTATGAGGAAATTTTAGAAAATTACCCAACTCTAGAGAAGAAGGACATAGATGCATGTATCGCTTGGGCAGCTAAATTGATGAATAGAAATTATATCATCGAGTATGCCTAAATATCTAATAGATGCCAATTTGCCTTTTAGAGTAAAGATTTGGCATTCGAATGACTTTATTCATCAGGTAAATATTGGAGATGATTAGACCGACTAGAAAATTTGGGATTATGCTTCAAAATTCAATTTAACAATAGTAACTAAAGATTCAGATTTTTCTAATATGATTATTTTTCAATCGCCTCCACCTAGAGTAGTTCATATAAAAATGGGGAATTTAAAGTTTGGAGATTTCGAAAAAATTATTACGGCTAATTGGGACAAAATAATTTCAATAAGTGAAACTTATAAACTAACTAATGTTTTTATTGACAGGATCGAAGGGATTGAATGATAATGTATGGCTATTTTTTCCACAAAATCCCCATTTTTCCACACTGCAACATTTTTTAATTAAACTACCACTTTTTTGTTAAACAAATATGAGACTCCGCAAAAATACCACAAAGAGCGACATTTTATGTCATGTTGTAGGAGTATGTTTGTGTAAAATTAAAGAATTTTATATGAACCTATTATCATTTATGAAGGAGTTTCCGACAGAACAAAGCTGTAAAGA
>JAJTHM010000056.1 GCA_021297855.1 Sphingobacteriales bacterium
CGTATTAGTAATAGTCCAATGTCGCATGGCTCATTGCACTAAACAAATACAGCTACGGCATTTACCATAGCAAGGTTTTAAAATGGGTTGGACCATTTTAAAACCGCTATTGGTATAATTTTGAGAATGAGTTTATCGGTATCTTGAGCTAGAGAGATGTGCACATATTTATTTTCATCATATTGATTTCCGTGCACCACCGCATTGGTTACAGCCTCTTGAAAACAGAGTCTCACCTTGTGCCTCAAGTCTGGAGGTAAGGGCACATCTTCCATCAAGTAACAAAAAAAATGTTCTAAATGATAGAGGGAATTATACCGTAAGCGTATTAGTAATAGTCCAATGTCGCATGGCTCATTGCACTAAACAAATACAGCTACGGCATTTACCATAGCAAGGTTTTAAAATGGGTTGGACCATTTTAAAACCGCTATTGGTATTAGTCCCATTTTCGCTAGTATAATACCAAAAAACGTTGACTTATGGCTTAAATTACCGATCTATTTATAATGTATCGTCGGCACTAGACGGCTGTTCTGCCTTAATATAGGGCGCGAACATTTGTAGATATTATTTCAAATAATGAGTGAACAAAAATACTTTTCAATTAACTTTGTAAAATGAAAAATATAGCTTACAACATAGACAATTTAAACAAGCTTTGTATAAATTACAATGTTGAAAAAATGTATTTATTCGGGTCTGTTTTAAATTCAAAATTTAATGATAAAAGCGATATAGATTTATTAGTGAAGTTTCGAGAAATTGATTTAGCAGAATATTTTGACAACTACATTAATTTTAAAGAAAAATTAGCGGAATTATTCGGAAGAAAAGTGGACTTAATCGAAGAACAAACACTGAGGAATCCAATTTTAATTAAATCAATTAATAATTCTAAAGAATTGGTTTATGGATGAAAGGATTTTGAAGTGGCTTTTTGATGTAAAAATGTCTATTGATGAAATAGATGCATTTTTTGAAAATAAAGAGAAAAACTTTTTTGAATATCGAACAAATGTAATGCTCAAAAGAGCAGTTGAACGTAATCTTGAAATCATTGGAGAAGCTGTGAATAGAATTATAACGCGTGATTATTTATTTAATAAAAAAATAACCAATGCAAAAGCAATTATTGGATTAAGAAATCAAGTAATTCACGCTTATGATAATGTATCAGACGAAAATATTTGGTCAATTTTAATAAATCATCTACCAAAATTAAAAATTGAAATCGAGAGTTTAATTAAACCTGAACTGTGACTTAGCCTAACATTCGGAAGGATAGCCCATAAAAAATTACAATACTACATAGGCTTCTTCTTTTCTAGTCTATTATGGCATATTACTTCCCCCCCCCTACATCTCAAACTCCATTACCAGCGTATTTCCCTCTGTATAATCTAAGAAATTTGCATACTCTTTGATGAGGAATATGCCTCTGCCGCCTGGTAAGTTTAAATTCGTTTGTTCAAGTGGGTTGCGGGTTTGGCCTATATCGAACCCATTGCCTTCATCTCTAATTTTGAGAATGAGTTTATCGGTATCTTGAGCGAGAGAGATATGCACATATTTATTTTCATCATATTGATTTCCGTGCACCACCGCATTGGTTACGGCCTCTTGAAAACAGAGTCTCACCTTGTGCCTCAAGTCTGGAGGTAAGGACACATCTTCCATCAAGTAACAAAAAAAATGTTCTAAATGGTAGAGGGAATATCGACTCGAAAGAAACTCTAAATCCAATTTGACTGTTGTAATTTTACATTGGGAATAACGCAAATTCTTCTACATTTGTTTCAATAGCCAATAGAAATGACGCAACAATTTTTTGAATACGAAGAGCAGAAAGTTTTTTATCAGTATTTTGCTGGAAATATAAGCAATGCCATCATACTATTAGTCCATGGACTAGGAGAACACTCTGGGAGGTATGAAACATGGGCCAGAAAATTCAATCAATATAACTATACTGTATGCGCACTAGATCTGCCAGGTCATGGGAAAAGTGAGGGTAAGCGAGGAGATATTATGAAGTTTTCGCACTTCTATAAGGTTCTAGACCTATTTCTCGAGCAGATTCGAAGAGATTTTCCTGAAAAGCCAATCATCCTTTATGGCCATAGTATGGGTGGCAATATTCTAGCCAACTATGTACTCAAAAGGAAACCTCAGGTGAAGGCCCTCATTCTATCCTCACCATGGCTAAAACTGACTGTAAAACCAAGCGCCTTTAAATATTTTGTAGGCAAACTGATGCACAAAGTCTATCCACAATTTCACGATAAAACCAATCTCAATGCTAATTTTATCAGCAGAATTCCTGATGAGGTAGAAAAGTATAAAATGGACACTTTAGTGCATGGCAGAATTACCCCGGCTTTGTTTTTTCCCCTTTATTTAAAAGGAATTAAAATGGTGGAGCGGGCCAGCGAGTTTTATCTTCCTACGTTAGTATTTCATGGCAGCGGTGATAATCTAACAAGCCATGCGGCCTCTCAAAAATTTGCGAGCGGAAATGATAAAATAGATTTCATATCGATGGAAGGAGGGTTTCATGAATTACATCATGACTTATGTAGGGAGGAATTATTCGAAAAAGTTATTGATTGGTTGTCAGTACATGTGGTAATGAGATAGTAGGAATGCGCCTCGTAGGAACGCGCATGATGGGAACACGCCTCGTAGGAACGCGCCTCGAGGCGCGTTCTTACAAAAGATAAAAAAATAAATATTTTGAAAGGAGTCATCACAAAATCTACTGGTACGTGGTATCAGGTTTATATTCAAGATAAAGACGTTGAGATTTCAGCTCGATTGAAGGGAGCATTCCGAATGGAGGGAAATCGCGATACGAATCCGATAGCAGTAGGAGACCAAGTGACCATTGAAACAGAATTGGGCGACTATGTCATCTCTGAAATAGATGAACGCAAAAACTACGTCATACGTCAAAGTCCAAAACGAAAAGCGTTAAGGCATATAATAGCTTCCAACATAGATCTAGCAGTGGTCGTAGCCGCCATCAAACGCCCTCGAACCTCCACTGGATTTATTGATCGTTTTTTAGTTTCTACAGAAGCTTATAGAATACCCACCCTGATTGTGGTCAATAAAGTAGATGATCTTTCCGAAAAAGAGCAGTTAACGCTGAATGATTGGGTAGAAACCTATTCGAAAATCGGCTATCACATAATTTGTTCATCTACGATTACAGGTCAAGGCATCGACGAACTTAGAGCAATCATTAATGATAAAAGATGCCTATTCTCTGGCCATTCTGGCGTAGGTAAATCAAGCATCCTAAATCAGTTGGATCCGAGTCTGGACCTCAAGACGGGTTTAATATCTAAAGTACATGAAAAGGGCATGCATACCACTACCTTTTCAGAATTATTTCGTTTAGAAAAATACAATGCAGAAATTATTGACACCCCTGGTATCAAAGAATTCGGAGTACTGCACATGGAAGACTATGAAGTGAAGGATTTTTTTAGAGAATTCATTCCCTACCTCAATCAATGCAAATTCAATAACTGCCTTCACATTAATGAACCAGATTGTAAAGTAATAGAAGCTATTCATGAGGGACATGTTTGTCCATGGAGATATGGAAATTATTTAGGAATTATCGAAGATATTCGAGAGCAAGCGAAGAGTTGGGAATTGAAAAAACGTGATTGGATTAAAAGATAAATATGCGTGCAGTAGTCCAGAGAGTGAGTCAAGCCTCAGTGGTAGTGGATGGGAAAACAGAAGGGACTATTGATTTAGGCTTCATGATACTTCTAGGTATAGGAACGGATGATACCAGGGAAGACATTGACTATCTGGTGAGCAAAATATCCCAGTTGAGAGTCTTTGGTGATGTAGAAGGCAAAATGAATTTAGATATAAAATCCGTTAATGGAAATTGCTTAGTCATCAGCCAATTTACCCTATACGCCAATACAAAAAAAGGAAATCGACCCTCTTTTATAGAAGCTGCCGCACCAGAGCAGGCAAATCATTTGTACGAAATATTTTGCGCTCAGCTTTCTTCTCAAATTGGGAAGTCCGTAGAGAAAGGAATCTTCGGTGCGGATATGAAAGTGAGCCTTATTAATGATGGGCCTGTGACTATCCTTTATGATACTAAAAATAAAAATTAGTCGGAATTTGTTTAAATTTGTATAGAAATCTATTTTAATGATTACGAGTTTATCGCAGTTAGATTTAAATAAAACATACAGCTATGCGGACTATGTGCTCTGGCAGTTTAAAGAGCGCGTGGAACTTCTACGAGGTAAAATAATGGCGATGTCGCCTGCCCCCAATAATCTGCATCAACAAGTACTCAGTGAGCTACATGGTCTTTTATATTTATTTTTCAAAAACCATTCTTGCCAAGTGCGTTTTGCACCCTATGATGTTCGATTACTAGATAGTAAAAAATCAAATAAAGACAAGGATATATTCTCTGTAGTTCAGCCCGACCTCTGCGTAATCTGTGATGAGTCAAAGATAGAAGAAAGAGGTTGCCTAGGTGCTCCAGATTTAATTGTAGAGATACTATCTCCAGGAAATTCCGATAAGGAGATGAAATTCAAATACGACTTGTATGAAGAAAATGGCGTCAGAGAATACTGGATTATTCATCCTACTGAAAAACAATTACTCATTTTTGTTTTAGAGGATGGCATTTTTACCGGGAAGCATCCAATCATTTCCTCTGACATAGCTCGTTCATATATTTTTCCCGATTTGAATTTCCCTCTCGGCGATTTATTTCCTGTTTCCAACAAAGAATGAGATTAATAAAGTCTTTCCAATATGCGATACAAGGCATTCTATACTGTTTTCGCACGCAACAAAATTTTAAAATTCACATTCTTGGATTTATTTTTTTAGTTGTGTCTGCCTATTATTTTCAGTTCGAAAAATGGGAATTCATCGTTTGTTTGATTCTATCTGCCCTCGTTTTTTTTGCCGAATTAGTCAACACGGCTATTGAATCCTTAGTCGATTTGACTACAAAGGAATTCTCGGAATTAGCTAAGGTAGCGAAAGATTGCGCTGCAGGTGCGGTGCTTGTTCTTGCTTTCACTTCAGTTTGTGTTTGGTCTATCATTGTTTACGGAAAAATTTAAGTATTGTATGCAGATATCAAACGAGCTCATTCAGCAATTTGAATTTATCAAAGAAATAGATAAGGTCAAATCTATCTATCGAAAATCAAAAACATTTTCAGGTGAGAAATATGAAAATGACGCAGAACATTCATGGCATATTTGTTTGATGGCTATGGTGCTATCCAGACACAGCAATGATTCGATGGACGTATTCAAAGTTATTAAAATGCTCCTCATTCACGATATTGTAGAAATCGATGTAGGAGATACTTTTCTCTATTCAGAAAATAGAAATGCGGTTTTTGAAAAAGAAAAACAAGCGGCTAAACGAATATTCGGACTCTTGCCTGAAACTCAAAAAGAAGAATTTTTCTCATTGTGGCTAGAATTTGAAGAAAAGAAAACCGCTGAAGCTAAATTTGCAGGGAGCATAGACCGTCTGCAACCTATTTTAGCTAATTTTCTCAATGACGGAATCACTTGGAAAGAAAATGGAGTAAAATATGATCAAGTGATTGAGAAAAATAAGGTCATAGATGAGGGCACTCATGCGCTATGGGATTATGCGCAAAACATTTTAAATCAAGCAAATAACTCAAAAATGTTTTCTGAATAATACAATTCATTCTTTTTAAAGAATTTCTATATCATTTCTTGCCATTTTGGCAGTTTAATTATTATCTTTGCTCCCCCTAATCAAGGGATAGAGACATGAGCGAACAGATATACTACACAGATTTATTAGAAAGCGATGTGATTATTTCTTCCAAAGGAAATGAAACTGACATTCCTGCATCTAATTCAAAGAAATACTATATCGAGAGTTATGGCTGTCAGATGAATGTGAGCGATAGTGAAATAGTCGCTGCTGTCCTTAATAAATCTGGCTATCAAGGCACTGCCGATGAGAAAGAAGCTGATTTAATATTCCTAAATACTTGTTCGATCAGAGATAAAGCTGAGCAAACGGTTCGCAATCGTCTCATGCACCTCAGTCATTTGAAAAAAACCAAGAAAGGTCTCGTAGTAGGTGTTTTAGGATGTATGGCCGAGCGCTTGAAATCAAAATTGATTGATGAAGAAAAGTTGGTGGACCTAGTAGCCGGACCAGATACGTATAGAGACCTACCAAGGATGATAAGCGATGTCGATGGAGGTCAGAAGTCAGTCAACGTGCTACTCAGCAGAGAAGAAACCTATGCAGATATAGCCCCAGTTCGTTATAGTTCGAATGGAGTGACAGGATTTATTTCCATTATGCGTGGTTGTGATAATATGTGTGCATTTTGTGTCGTGCCTTTTACGCGCGGTCGTGAGCGAAGTCGCTCCGCTGGCACCATAGTGCAGGAGGCGGAGGAAATGGTCAGACAGGGATACAAAGAAGTGACTCTTCTGGGACAGAATGTCGATAGCTACAGATGGGCAGAAGATGAAAAATTAAAAGGAAAAAATTTGATAGATGCTAAATATGAAGAAGGTGTTATTAATTTTTCTCGACTGCTAGAAATGGTAGCTCAAGTCTCTCCTTCACTGCGTGTGCGTTTTTCTACCTCTCACCCGAAAGACATGAGCGACGATGTACTCGAAGTCATGAGTCGATACGATAATATTTGCAACTATATTCATCTACCCGTGCAAAGCGGCAGCAGTGCTGTGCTAGAGCGCATGAATAGAAGCTATACGAAAGAATGGTATTTAAATAGAATAGCTGCTATTCGAAAATATATTCCCAATTGTGCCATTTCATCGGATATAATAACGGGATTTTGCGGTGAGACCGAAGAAGAACATCAGGAAACCTTATCGCTTATGGATGAAGTTCAATATGACCTCAACTATATGTTTTTCTATAGTGAAAGACCTGGGACTTTAGCTGCTAAGAAATTGATTGACGATATCCCAGAAGATGTCAAAAAAAGACGGCTCGAAGAAATCATAGCCAAACAAAATCAGCATGCCCTTCAACGTCATCGTCAGCAAATAGGAACAAAACAAATCGTATTGTTGGAATATACCGCTAGGCGCTCTGATCAGCAGCTCGTCGGAAGAACTGATGGCAATAAAAAGGTAGTTATAGCCAAGGATGGCTGGAAAATTGGCGACTATGTAGAGGTAGAGATTACAGACTGCACGCAGGTCACTTTATTTGGAAATGTATTAAAAAAATTGGACTTGTAAAATGATGGAACTACAAGCACTTAAAAATAAATTTGATATTATTGGCAACTCGCCAGCGCTAAATTATGCCTTGACCACAGCAGAAAAAGTAGCTCCAACAGATTTATCCATACTCATACTTGGAGAAAGTGGTGTAGGCAAAGAAGTTTTTTCTAAAATTATACATCAACTCAGCCCAAGAAAACACGGGCCATTTATAGCTATCAATTGCGGTGCCATACCCGAAGGGACAATTGACTCTGAACTTTTCGGCCATGAAAAAGGCTCCTTCACTGGTGCATCCGATAATAGAAAGGGCTATTTCGAAACGGTCAATGGAGGCACTATCTTCCTAGATGAAATAGCAGAAATGCCTTTAGGCACCCAATCACGATTGCTGAGACTCTTGCAAAATGGGGAGTATATCAAAGTAGGTGCTTCACAAGTTCTCAAAACCGATGTACGCGTGATCGCTGCCACCAATGTCAATTTGATGGACGCAGTACAAAAAGGAAAATTTAGAGAAGACCTCTACTACCGACTAAATACAGTGCCTATTATAGTACCCCCGCTCAGAGAGCGTGGCAATGATATTGCTTTATTGTTTAGAAAATTTTCTGTCGATTTCTGCGAGAAAAATAAAATAAAACCTCCTCAACTATCTGAAGAAGCCAAGGAGTTAATTTTAAATTATCGCTGGCCTGGCAATATAAGACAGCTCAAAAGTGTTGCCGAACAAGTGAGTATTTTATCCGATGCTGACCACCTATTTCCAGAAGATTTGATTCGTTTCATTCCAAATAATTCTACGGCATTAAACCTCAGTGGAGGCACGGCAAGCGATTTTAATTCCATAGGAAATGAGCTGGCTATAAAAATGCTTATAGAGTTGAAGCAAGATATGAATGATCTTAAAAGGATGTTTTTCGAGCTATCTAAAAATACGCCTTCAAACTATGATAGCACTTCAGATTCAGGAGATGCGCGAATTCTTCCCACAGATAGATATATTTCAGCTAATCGACCACTAGGAGGCTTTGCCCCAAATGTGATTGAATTGCCAGAGAGAAGCACCACTACTTCAAAACAACATCAAGTCGATTTGCTTCCTGAAAATCTCAATCTTGTTGATATGGAAAAGAAATTTATTGTTTCAGCCCTAAAAAAGCATCGAGGCAAAAGAAAGTATGCTGCTGAAGAATTAGGAATAAGTGAACGCACCTTGTATAGAAAAATTATTGACTACGATATAGAAGAATGAAAAAACTATTTATATTAGCCTATGTTTTTGCGCTCTGCCTTTGTTCTTCATGCCGTATATATGGCTTTTCTGGGGCATCCGTGCCAAAAGAAGTCAAATCAATTTCTATCGAATATATCCAAAATAAAGCACCGAATGCCTGGTCTACAACAGACAACATTTTCAATCAAGAGTTGAGGAATAAAATGGCGCGCGATGGTGGAATGAAGGTGATAAATGAGGCCGGGGATTATCAACTCAAAGGATATATTTCTGATTATCGCATCACAGCTCAGGCCCCGACCCCAGGAACCTTTTCGACAAAATACAGACTAGACATTATCGTTCAGATAGAATTTAAAGATATGGTAACGGATAAAAAAATTCAATGGAGAGAACCCTTTACCAATTTCGAAGTTTATGATAATAATGAAATTTCGGGAAAAGAAGATGAATTTATAAGAAGAATATCGACGAATATATCCAATGCTATTTTTAATAAAATATTTTCGACATGGTGAGTAGTAAACTTCCTTGGCCTATTTTAAAATATTTAGAAATGGAACCCTCCATGGTAAATAGGTTAGTTGATGACTACCCATTTTATCAATTGCCTCTAGTGGCAAAGTTGTTGAATAAAAATACTAAAGAGCAACTAGCTATCAGTGAGTTAAACTTCTTTGGATTTAATGGTAAAAAGCTAGAAAACTATGCTCATCTCTATGCTACAATAGATAACACTGAGTCAAATATAGACGAGGATTCAGATGGGCAAGAGTCTGAAGTTTCTTTTCATGATATCCGCATAGATGTGAGCGAATCATCGCATTCTGGCCATTTAACTAAGCCTGCTTTAACTGAGGAGGATTCAGCCGAAACTAGTTTGTCAAAATTGGATCTACCTGGCATGGTGGGAAGGGATTTAGTTAAACTAGATATCGACGAAAGTCCAAACACGGAGACGAATATAGATCCCCTAGATATCGAGTCTGAAATTACCACGGGGGCTGATATAGTACCCGATGAGCAACAAGAAAATTCAAAGTCTGAAGAAACGAATGTTCACGAGGATCAAGCTCCTGTAAATGAAAAAACAGTTGAAACGTCTGAAACGCTTGAGTTGGGCAATCTAACTCAATCATCTAGCAGTGAAATTCTAGACACTATCGATATTGAATTCAGTCCAGCAGATGAAAGCATAGAAGAGGAGTGGGCTGATAGACTTAGTATGAGTAATGAAATAGAGGAAAAAATGGAGGCCTTGGACCTAAGCCAGCCCAATTTTGATTTCTCCGCACCTTTAAATGCATCACTTGATTTAGAAATTGATTACAACAACACCGCATCGGACGAAGAATTAGCTGAAAAATTGAAATTGGACACACATGCTCAATTAGATTTGGAAAGTAAAGACATTGAAGGCACATCATTTAACATACAAACCAAGTCCGAAGAAAATCAACCTAATCAAGAGGCCGATCACAATCCAAGTCTCGAAATTGAGTTAATTAAAATTGACCTTGAATTTGCCAAACTGGAAGCAGATGATTCCATCGTTTTTGATGATATAGCTGAAAACAATTATATACTTCCCGCTGCCTATGAAATAATAACAAATCAGAGCCAGACGGATGAAGCACTCAACGCTGACACCACCGCGGTTTCCGCATCCAATACGAATGAGTTAGCTGAGAATAGCACAGATGCAGTCTTTTCCATTCCGGATACAGAAATCAAAGATTTTAGCGCCTGGTTAGCTAGTTTTAGTCCTCAAATTGAAAATTCGCAAAACCTAACTAGCCATCTAGGCAAGCAAGAAGCTGACTCCGCTCAAGAAGATGAACTGAATAAATCTATTCAAGCCAATGCGCTTCAATTAATGCTCCAGGAATCCATGATTCAGGAGGATGATGAACTTACTATCAACAGAGATAACGAGTTGGAAGGAGTTTTAAAGGATAATTTCTTCAAAACACAAGTGGAAATAAAGAAGGTGAGTCGGAAAACTCCTTCAGATATGAGAGTTCAGGACGAGGCTCAACTGAGTCTCCAGCCTTTAGATCTTGTATCTGAGACCTTAGCCATATTGTACCTTCAGCAGGGAAATACAACAAAAGCTATAGAGATTTATGAAAAATTAATTACCCTAATTCCCGAAAAAAGTGGTTTCTTTGCACTCCAAATTGAAAATCTGAGAAAATAATATAAATTAATCATATATGGAATATTTAGCTTTAAGCATCCTCATTATAGTTATTGCAGTACTACTAATCCTCATTGTAATTATTCAGAACCCAAAAGGTGGAATGAACGCCTCTATGGGTGCCATTGGAAACCAAATCTTGGGCGCAAGTCGCAGCACAGATGCTGTCGAGAAAATTACTTGGTATTTGGCTGGCGGACTTATGGTTTTGAGTGTCGTGTCCATTTTCCTACTACCAAATCCAAATGAAGTAGCCGAAGAATCTACCTCAGAAGGAGCCAAGATTAAAGAAGTATTGGATAAGAATAAAAGTGCCGCCCCAGCATTCCCTACCGCTCCTGCTATGCCGCCGCAGCAGTCCGCACCTCAGGGTCAAGGTACTCCGAATCAAGCACCTCCGACGAAGTAAACTCAATTACTCCGTTTCATACATAAAAAAGTCCTAGGCAGTGCTTAGGACTTTTGTTTTTTATGATATAATGAAAAACCGCACCGCTATTTTATTGTTGTTTTTAGCGAATACTGTTTCAGGGATTTCGCAAGGCATATGTATGATAGCTATTCCTTGGTATTTTACGGCTACCCTTGGGTGGCAGAGTTCTTTTGGGATTTTCTATGGTATATTGACACTAATCTCAACTGTGTGGAGTATCTATGCAGGCACCTTAATCGATAAATACAATCGTAAAAATATTCAGATTGTCTATTCTTTTCTAGGGTTCCTTCTCATGAGTCTTGCTGCCCTAGCTGGCTATTTTGAAAATATTCCATTATGGGTAGTCAGTGGGGTAGCTTTTGCCTTTACTATTTTACTTTACAATATTCATTACATGAATATCTATAGTATTGCTCAAGAAATTTCTCCTCCTGAGTATTACAATAAAATCATCTCCTATCTTGAAGTACAGGGACAGGCAACCACTATTTTGGGAGGAGCAGCAGCAGCTATACTCTTGGAAGGCAGTCGGAATGGGGTCTTATCGATTTTTGGTTTTCACATGGAGACATTCTTCACCTTTGTCCCATGGAGCCTATACCAAATCTATGCGCTCGATGCCTTTACTTATTTTCTAGCAATTCTTATTTTAATTTCAATTCGAATTCAACCCAGTAAAAATCGCATTATTGAGTCAGAATCTGCTTGGATTCGTATCAAAACAGGCTGGAATTTCCTGAGAGATAAACCTGCGCTTATCATAGTGGGCTGGCTCAGTCCCGCAGTATTTGTTTGTGTCCTGTTGATAAGCTTTTTTCTTATGCCCTCGTATGTTTCCCAAGTATTAGGAGCATCCAGTAATGTATTCGCCTCTTCGGAATTATATTTTGCACTTGGGGCGCTTCTCGCTGGTTTCCTTGCTAGACATTTTTTGCAAAGTCGTCATGAGGTTAGCCGCATTTTGATCTTATTTGCCATGACTTTAGTTGTATTTGCCGTATTCATTTTCAATCGAAGTCTTGGCATTTTTTATGCTGCCAATATTCTATTTGGCTTTTCTAATGCCTCTATTCGGTTCAATCGCGTCTCTTATTTTTGGAAACTCGTGCCGAATCACCTCATGGGTAGAGTGTCTTCTGTGCTCAATATATCGTCCTATTTACTTAGGGCTTTGTGGGGATTTGTTTTCTCCTTACCCATATTCACAGGTAGAGAGGGCATAGTAGCCGTCATGTGGATCCTATTCTTTTTTATACTCCTCAGTGGAATCGTCATATTTAAGTACTCCAAGGATATAAAATCATTAGAAAATTAAACCTATTTATCTATTTTTCATCTTAAATTTGCACTACTTAAACTTAAATATATGTTGTTAACCTTTGTTAGTTTCCTAATAAGCTTTTTTGGATCTTATAAGAATATAGATGATTTAATCGGCGTAAAAGGCCCCCTAGTATTTAATAAAACAGAGTTTCAGTTGTCCTTAAGCGGTCAGCCCGAAAAAAATCTAACTCTACACGTCTATCTTCCAAAAGGAGAGGATTTAGATACCTACAACCAGAAAGTAAGTCTCATCGTATTGGATACTAAAAAGGATGTAGACGGAGTTATAAAGGCGAAGTTAAAAGATTTAATAGCAAGACAGAAAACGGATTTTAATTGCACCTATTCGGCCATAGATCTTGTAGAAGGTAAAGAAATGCTTGTAGAATATATTCAAACGGAAATGAATGGCAAGAAATTGAGCGAAGCTGAATTCCATATCAGTAGAGTAAAATGGCTGACTGACCATGATAATGGAAGCTATATGCTCATATACACCTATTCATGGAGAACCTATGATGAAGAGGCTACAGATATGATTAAAAATATTCGAACCTACAAAACAGAGTTTATACAAGAATTGTCAAAGAAGGAAATGCCCGAAGTTCGTTTGCCTAAATAGTGGATGGGTTGAACATGCGTAGCTAAAGAATTTTTTTTGACTTCGGACAAGTTTATTTATTTTTGTGAGGAGAAAGATGGCTTACATTAAACTGCCATGTAATACTCGATAAACAAAAGAATCCAACAAGTCTATAGTCTAAACGGCATTTAATAAAAAAATTATGAAAAAAAACACCTTAGTCATTTTAGTTTTCCTTTTTATAGGCTCAATATCTGCTCAGCAGCGGCAAACCATTTATATTACAACTAAACTTCCTATAAAATTTAAAACCTACATAGACGATGAACTTCAGTTATACGTCGAATGCGCTCAAATAAAAATTTTAAATGTACCTAAAGGTGAGAAGAAATTAAAAGTTAGAGTAATGACTCCGAGCGATCAGCAATCAAGCATTACGATAGGTAAATCAAGTGATAAAGACGAATATTATAGAATAGAGAAGGTAGGTGAAACCTATGTAATAAAGGCCAATCCAGAAGGTGCCAAAGAGGATAAAACCTATTATTCAAGGGCTAGCTATATCCCTAAACCGAAAACCACGATAAAAGATACGAGTTTAAAATCAAATCAAACTTGTCATCTAACAGACTCTGCCTTAAATAAGATAATTATTGATATAAGCAGTATTAAAGACGTAAAAGCTCGTAAAAATTTAGCCCAGAATCTCTTCAAGGCAAAATGCCTCTACACCCATCAAATCAAGAGTATCGGCTATCGAATAGATGATGATGAACAACGATTTGCACTCTATCAAATTCTGTTTTTACCAGCCTTGGATAGAAATAAATTTTCTGACCTCACCAATTCATTCCAATCGCAGCTCTATGCCAATAAATTTATGAATTGGTTTAATGATCAAAAATATTAATAGATGGCTAGCAATACTGAACAAGCAGTTGCTGAATATTTAAATGGGATTCCTGAAAATCAAAAGCTCCATTTTGATAAGCTGAGACAAGCTATTAAAAAAAATCTTGATAAAAAATTTGAAGAATGCGTCAACTATGGAATGCTCGGCTATGTCATTCCCAAGGCTATCTATCCCGAAGGCTATCACTGCGACCCCAAACTTCCTCTGCCCTTTGCTGGTTTAGCTGCGCAAAAAAGCTCGATTAATCTCTATCACATGGGTATTTATGTCGATACCAACCTTTTAGATTGGTTTCAAGAAGAGTATGCTGAACAGTGCAAATTCAAACTAGACATGGGCAAATCATGTATTCGCTTTAAAAAATATGATGATATCCCCTATAAATTAATTGAGGATTTATTTGCAAAAATAACAGTGCAAGACTGGATAACCATATATGAAAAAGAATTAAAAAGATAGATGATGGTGTTCTATGCCATAGCTGTTGGAATCCTATTTCTATATGTCATTTTAATTTATTTCTATACCTTAGGATTTAAAAATTATCCGAGTTATATTCCTCAAAACATGGTACCAGCCTCTATTTCTGCTACTATTCTCATACCTTGCAGAAACCCAAGCGATCAGTTAAATAAATTACTTGCACAATTATTCACACAGTTGCCTACAAATAACTCGATAGAAATATTAGTTATAAATGACTTTTCAGAGAATGAAATTGTATTAGAAGTAAATGGAAATGCTAGGCTTCTAAATCTTAGAGATACACGAAGTGATTTATCTGTAAATAAAAACAATAAGAAAGAGGCAATAGCACTCGGGGTAGCAGAATCAAAACAAGAATATATTATTTGTCTAGACAGTGATATATTCCTATCGGACAACTGGTGGGCGATTCTTTCAAATTTCATTTATGATAAAAAACCTCTGTTTGCCGCTGGATTACATAGATATATTCCATCTAAAACTTGGCTAAATAATTTTCTAACGCTAGAACAGGACATTCTCACCGCCTCTTCCATCGGGGCTCTCCAGCTCCGAATGCCCACAATGTGCAATGGCGCTAATATGCTATTTTCTAAACAAGCCTTTTATGATGTCAAAGGCTACGACGGGCTCTATCACACGACCGGAGGCGATGACTTATTTCTCTACCATCGCATCTATGCCCAATTTCCGAATGACACGCATTATATTAAAAACCTAGATGCAGCGGTGCACTCTAAAGCACCTCAAACTATATCAGAGCTTCTCAAACAACGCAGTCGATGGATGAGCAAAACCTCACATTATGAGAATTTATGGGTCAATATACACGCGGGAATCATTCTAGTATCAAATTTCGTATGCTTTCTCGCTCTGTTTATATGGATACTTTGGCCTATTTTCATTTTGAAATTAGTGGCAGACCTTTTCTTCATAAGTCATATCCAGAAATTTTATCCTGTCAATATAACTCTGTTTCAAAAGTTAAAATTTATACTCCTCTACCCTATTTATACCATAGCGGTAGTTTTAAAAACTTTATTTAACGAAAAAATCTAGTTGAAAATTTTAACTTTCTCCTATAAATTATAATTCTTAGATTTAACGGTATAGTTGAATTCCCATTAAAATTTTTATTCGTCTGTGTGAAAATGTCCGAATAAAAATTTTAATGTACATTTGTAGATAAAACTATACTTTGATTCGTCTTCTGCTCATAGTCCTACTCCTACCTATTTCTCATCTGAATGGCTTCGCTCAGAATAGTATAGCCCTTTTGAAATATGGCGGTGGTGGAGACTGGTATGCCAATCCTACCTCCCTACCCAATCTCGTCAAGTTTTGTAATCAAAATCTTAAAACAAATTTAAAAACGGATATACCGACGGTGGAAGTCAGCAGTGTAGAATTATATCAATATCCGATGATCCACCTGACAGGTCATGGAAATATTATATTCAATGACCTAGAGGCTAAAAATCTGCGGAATTATCTAGAGGCAGGAGGTTTTCTGCACGCAGACGACAACTATGGCTTGAGAGAATATTTCTTCAAGGCCATGACCAAAGTGTTTCCTGAATTAAAATGGGATAAAGTTCCTTTTTCACATCCCATTTACAATCAAAAGTATAAATTTCCACAGGGCTTACCTAAGATTCATGCCCACGAAGGGAAAGCACCGGAAGGATGGGGCTTATTTCTAAAAGGGCGCATGGTGGCTTTATTTAGTGCGGAATGCGACCTAGGTGATGGCTGGGAAAACCCTGAGGTTCATGGCGATAGCCCTGAAATGCACCGAAAAGCCTTAGAAATGGGCGCTAATATCGTTCAATTTGTTTTCACTCAATAAATTTTGCAATTTAGCGTTGAATTAATAACAATTACCTAAATGAAGCAAACGCTACTTATCCTATTTTTAATTCAAACTACTATTTTATCTGCTCTAGAAGATAGAATAGATAAACAAGTGCTCATACAAGTAGCTCCTGCAAATTCTCATTTAGACTATTTGCAAAACCTATTTCCTAAGGCTTTGGTAAAACGCACCGCAGAAACATTTCATTTATGGAATGTAGAATTTCCGACTCCGCCACCGATGGATTACATTTCCCAGCTCAAACGCGAGGGAAAAATCAATCTATATATGCGCAATCGAAGACTAGAGCCACGAGCGACCACACCTAATGACACATTTTTTTCTCAGCAAACATTTCACCTCAACAATTTCAATCCAGGACAAAGTGTGCCCTATGGTATCAACTCCATCGGTGCTTGGGATTATAACAAAAGTGGGGTGACAGCTAAGGGGGATACGATAGTGGTGGCGGTGTTAGATTTTGGATTTGATCCAAACCATGAAGATTTAGATTATTTCATCAATCATAATGAAATTCCTAACGATGGCATTGACAATGATGAAAATGATGCTATTGATGACCATAAAGGATGGAACGCAGGTTTAAATAATGGTGACCTTAATGGGACAGAAAACCAACATGGTATGACAGCCTGCGGTGGCATTGCTGCTAAAGGGAATAATAAAATTGGTGTGAGCGGTGTTGCATGGAATTGCAAATTGATTCCTATAAATAATATTGCTTCCATCGACCTTTCTATAAAAGCCTATGAATATTGTCTGATTACGAAAAGACTTTACAAATTAACAAATAAAAAGAAAGGTGCCTATATTGTTGCAGTAAATTACTCCCTAGGTACTGAAGGTATGCTTCCCGAAGAAAGACCAATTTGGTGTATCATAATTGATGCTTTTGGTAAAGAGGGGATTTTAATGACCACTGCTGTAGCCAATAATCCACAAGCTGTTGAAGATTATAAAGATATGCCTATTCTTTGCAATAGTCCATTTCAAATAAATGTTACCACATATAATCTAACAAGTTTAGGGCTTGACAATTCGGGCTATAGCAAAGATTATGTTCACCTTGCTGCACCTCACGGCTATTGGAGTACACTAATGAATAACAAATATGGGCCATACAAAAGTGGGGCAAGTTTTGCAGCACCAATTGTTGCTGGAACTATCGCATTAATGTATTCTAATTTTGAAACAAAGCTACTAGATAGTCTGCATCGAGACCCAATTTTCGTCACTCAAAAAATTAAAGAAGCTATACTAAAAAATGTGGACATTACTAGTGGCTTAACCAATAAAGTTAAAAGTAATGGCAAATTAAACTTATACAAAACAATTAATTACTCACGATTAATGCACGATAGTATTTATAAAAAGAAAGACACTACTACTCCCAATGCTATCATCTCAAATTCAAGTATAGATATCCAAGTCTATCACGCCGAAAAATACATTTACACCAAAAAAACGAAACCATTACCTTTGTATGTGTCGCTGTATAATATGCTGGGGCAATTGGTCATGGAGAGACGGGTAGAAAATTTAGATGAAAAAATAGATATTCATCACCTAAATCATGGTTTTTATATTCTCAATTATTTCCATGACAATCAAATATATACTGAAAAAATAGTACTGGACTGATATGGAGAAAAAATGGGTATATAAGCCTATAGATAAAGAAAAGTTAGTTAAACTTCAGGAGAGTCTCAAGATCAATCCCATCCTTCTAGAATTATTGATTCAACGGGGTATCTATACCTACGAAGAAGCCAAAGATTTTTTCCGTCCACAACTCGATATGTTGCACGATCCTTATCTTATGAAAGATATGGACAAAGCCGTGCCACGAATAGTTTCTGCCATAGAAAAAAATGAGAAAATTCTCGTCTATGGCGACTACGATGTAGATGGGACGACTTCTGTGGCCTTATTCTATCAATTTCTTTTGGATATTTATCCCAATGTAGATTTTTATATACCCGACAGATATGCCGAAGGCTATGGTGTCTCCTTAAAGGGAATGGACTATGCCATAGAAAACAAAGTCAGCCTTATTGTTTCCTTAGACTGCGGTATTACGGCATTTAAAGCTGTAGATTATGCGCAAGAAAATGGAATTGACTTTGTCATATGCGACCATCACCTACCTGGAGATACCCTTCCCAATGCAGTGGCCGTTTTAGATCCCAAGCGAAAAGATTGTCCCTATCCATTCAAAGAATTGAGTGGCTGTGGTGTGGGATTCAAGCTATGCAGTGCACTGGCTAGTCACTTAAGTATGCCTTCTGAAACCTATATGCAGTATATAGATTTAGTAGCGGTGTCTATAGCTTCGGATATCGTATCTATTGTAGGAGAGAATCGTGTTTTGGCTTTTTATGGTTTGGAAAAATTGAATAAAAATCCTGTATTAGGATTGAAGATTCTTAAAAAAATAGCGAACATTGAGCTCAAGGAAATGTCTATTTCTGATATCGTTTTTTCCCTTGGCCCACGCATCAATGCGCCAGGTCGTATGGCACACGCGCGTGCTTCGGTTGATATTTTGACTTGCTCAAATGAAGAACAAGGATTGAAATTTGCGGAGAGTCTTTCTTTGCATAACACCGCCAGACGAGAAACAGATGAACAAATAACAGGAGAAGCAATTTTTGAAATTAGCAATGTAGCGGATTTTTCATCACAGAGAACGATTGTCCTTGCCAATGATTCGTGGAGTAAGGGTGTCATAGGAATCGTCGCCTCTCGTATGGTAGAGCGCTATTATAAACCCACGATTATTTTCGCTGAAAAGGATGGAATACTCACTGGTTCCGCCCGATCCATCAAAGGATTTTCTATCTATGATGGTATCAGCAAATGTGCTGAAAATGTGATCCAATTTGGAGGACATGACTTCGCCGCTGGACTGAGTATAGAAAAGGAAAAATTCGAAGCCTTCAAAGCCAAATTTGAGGAAATAGCGGTGCAAGAAATTAGCCATGAAATGCAATCGCCAATTATAGAAATAGACCATGAGCTGGATCTCAAAGAAATTGATTTTAAGTTTTACAATATTCTGGATCAAATGGCACCATTTGGACCGGACAATATGCAGCCTGTTTTCTCTACCAAAAATCTTCGCGATGCAGGACATTCGCGCAAAGTTGGAAAAGCCTTAAATCATATTCGACTCGAAATGATTGATGAAAAGGGCGTACGCATGAATGGCATTGCCTTTGGGTTAGGCGATTTTGTCGATATGGACAAACTTAAGAAGTCCCCATTTGATATCTGCTATACGATTCAAGCCAATGAATTCAATGGCAAAATAACATTGGATATGATAGTGAAGGATATTAAAATAGCCAATCAATAGGTCAATTTTTACCTCCAATTTTTTTCCATTTTTTTACCCCTCGATTCCAATATATTTAGCTTATCTTTGTCGCACTAGCTTGCTAGGGGTGTCCGTGATACACGAGACTGAGATAATACCCTAACACCTGATCCAGATAATACTGGCGTAGGAAAGGAAGCCGAGAGTTTTAAGGATATAGTTCTACTTAAAATTTTCAATTCTCCTCTTAGTTTGCTTTATTTAATTGATAATAATAATTAATAATGAATAACTGTAAACGCACTATCTTAACTCTTTTCCTCATTCAATTTGGGTTATCCTATCATGCACAAAATGATAGCACTAAAACACTAAGTGAAGTGCATATCAAAGCTATCCGCGCCAATCGACAAATGGCGACTGCATCCACGACGATTAAAACTTCAGAGCTTCAACATTTGAATCTAGGTCAGGATATTCCGAGCTTGATTCAGCAGTTGCCTTCCTTGCAACTATCCTCTGATGCGGGCAATGGTATTGGCTATTCCTACCTTTATATCAGAGGCATGGATGCTCAGCGCATTCAAGTCAATATCAATGGAGTTCCATACAATGATGCTGAATCACAAGAAGTCTATTGGGTCAATATTCCAGACCTTCTTAGTAGTGCAGATGATATTCAAGTACAGCGTGGAGTAGGCTTCTCCACGATGGGTGGTACAGGTCTAGGTGGCTCTATTTCCATAAAAACAACGAAACGCCACGCAAAACCATTTCTACAATTTCAAACGAGTTTAGGCAGCTTTAATACATTTCGAAATAGCGTTCAAGCCTCGACAGGTGTGATGAGTGATGGATGGCAGATAACTTCGCGTGGTTCTTTGATTCAAAGCGATGGATATATAGATAGAGCATGGTCTAGACTAGGATCATTTTATCTAGATATTTCTAAATACGGAGATAAGTATTCTTCCCATTTGATCGCATCACACGGTCGTGAAAAAACCTATCAATCCTGGTTTGGGCTGAGTCAAGAAGACTATAACACTGGTGAGAGAACAAAAAATATAGCGGGTACGGATTATGAATCTAAAGTTGGAGAGCCTTATACTAACCAAATAGACAACTATCATCAAACCCATGTACAATGGATACAAAATTTTCTTTGGAAAAATGGTCATCAATCATCGCTTACTGGTTTTTTTACACGTGGCCTTGGCTTTTATGAAGATTATAAAGTAGGACAAAACTATTCTGACTATGGTCAAGGAATTTTGGGAAATGGAGATTTGGTAAGGCAGTTATGGTTAGACAATTATCTCTATGGTGTAAATGCTTCACATATTCTTGAAAAAACAAAATTCACCAACACATTGGCTCTTTCCTACTCAAACTATCGTGGTGATCATTTTGGTAGAGTGCCCCAATTCTTTAGCTTAGTAAATGGTAATTCTTCTGATAGATTCTACAACAATGAAGCGATGAAATCAGACCTAACTGCTTTTAATAAATTCATCTACAAAATGAAAAGCTCCAATCTAGTTTTGGACATTCAATTGCGACAAGTTAATTACTCTACTGCAGGCAGTTTGCGAAATCAAACGACGATTTCTTTCGATAAAAACTTTCTCTTTTTCAATCCAAAGATTGGATATATACTAGATATAAACAATAAAAATAAGCTTTACTTCTTTGCAGGTCTCAGCCATAGAGAGCCTGTGCGCAGTGATTTTCTCGACGAAGATGCCTTGAGCCAACCCAAACCAGAAAAAGTTTATAATCTAGAATTAGGTTATGAGAAAAAATGGACATCGAGCGAACTTAAAGCTAATCTATTTGGTATGTATTTTATAGATCAACTCGTTCCGACTGGAAATATCAATACTGTCGGTGCACCGATTCGTGAAAATGTAGGCAAGAGTTACAGGGCAGGAGCGGAATTTGAGTTTAGCTATAAATTATCGAAGCAGCTAAGTTTCTACACCAATCAATACGTTGCTCTTAATAAAATCTTAGATTATACAAGTTACATTATAGCCTATAACGAAGATGACTACAGCATTAATTCCTCAAAAACGGAAAAGAACTTTTTCTCCTCGACCCATATTGCATTCTCTCCATCCTGGATATCTTATGCAGAGATACTGTATACTCCATGGACAGGTACAGATATCCGATTTATGAATAAAACCGTGAGTCAGCAATATTTGGACAATACTTCCTCGTCCCAAAAATCAATTCCACTTTATAATGTATCCAACATTTCTCTATCTTATTTATTAAAATCAAATAAGAAATCTGGAGAATGGACATTCAATTTATTGCTCAATAATATTTTCAATGCCGACTATATCAGCAGAGGATATACTTATCACAGTGGAAATACAATCAGCACTACGGGAACTGTAACCGAGGGTCGAGATTACAATTTTTACTTTCCACAGGCAAGATTTAATTTTCTATTTGGACTTGGATGGAAGATTTAATTTGATGAAAATTTTCGTTAACATATATTAACGGCTATAATAGTCTAAATATTTACATATATTAACTAAAATTTACCGTTTACAAACCCAAACCGACCGTTTACAAATTCATGCTTGACAAATTTGAATACTCAAACTAGTTTTGTGTTAATTATTTTATTAGTTAAAAAACACCAAAATTTTTCTTGACAATGTCAAAACATTCATTTATATTTGCAAAATGAAAATAACTATACAACATGATATGCCACACTTGTCAACCTATTCATTTACCCCCCCCCCAGTACTTATAGTATATTAAGCTGCTTAGGGTTCGGAGCGAATGATTGCCTAACCTCTTCTTTATGCAGAGGTGGTAGTCCTTTATTAGGCCTATCACATATATCCTCTATCGTTTCATTTATAGTCTATCGAGTTGTATATCTATCTCTAAGACTAATCTATATTCAAAATAAACCGCAGGTCATCACTTCGGAAAAAGCTAAGATGACCCACGGCGGAGCTTACACACTGCCTGTAATTAAAACAGACAAGCCTGTAGAATATCCCACAGGCTTTGTGTAAGTTTTTCTGTTTTGAAAAATGTTATTTAGCTCAGAATAATGCGGCTAAATCTTTCATTTTCTGTAAAGATAAACAATTATGAAAAGAAAAAATTTAATTTTAAATCAGAAAATAATGAAAAAAATATTTTTAGCAATTAGCCTTCTACTTTCTGTGGCTGGGCTAAATTCGCAAACAAATCAGTGGTTAAACATTCTAAGTGTGGATAACCGAACCGCAAATACATGTGGACACGCAAGTATTGATATTTTTGCAAATTTGGATCAAGTGGCTCTAGGTAGCAATCCAGCAGCTGATAATCAACCAAGTTTTGCCAGTTTTTGGGTGCATATTTTGGATTGTGAAGACAATCTAATATTTAGCTTTATTATGCATCCAATGCTCACCAATGTAGCTCCATCATTTAACTTTACGCATTTAAAATGGGGATATAATCTCATGATACCCTTATCGCAATCTGAAACAATAAAATTGCTTCAGAATGACAATAAATATAAAGTAGTGGTAGAACTAACTGATTATGATATGCTACAAGATGACCCGAACTGGGACTGGAGTGGCGGAGCTTCTTCTCCTGCCATTAATCTATCTGCTGGAACTTTTGGATGGACACCAGGAAACAACATGGATCCCAATTCTTATTTCGGAGGTTCAATGAGATACTCAAGAGCAGAGCATTCACTATTGGGTGCTTTTAGCGGCTTATCTGGATCAGGTTCTGGAACGCTTCAAGGAATTAGTAGTTTAGGAGCTTTAATGCATCCTTCTGCCCCAGGTTCATGTGCCCTCACAATGAAATATGCTTTTAATCTTATTGCCTTTCCTACCACACCAGGAGCTTCACTTACCTATGATATTAGCTTATATGAGACGAGTTCTTCTATTCCAGTCTATACAACTACTAGATCGGTATCTATGCCTACTACTCCAGGCTCCATCAATGACAATTTATTTCCTGCCGGATTAAAGTCAAACACCAATTATGATGTCGTGATTTCAAACCTCAGGTTTATGTTAGGCCCTGCACCACTTCCAGAGGCTTATTGTTATTACTTCAGCTTGGCGGCACCTTGTAAATGTGTTAATTCGCTAGCCAATATGAACTATGAAGCTGGACCTACTACTAGCTGCTATAAATTTACATTCTCTAGTGTCATGTCTCCATGCGATCCTAGTGCGACCCCACCTTCTATACCAGAACTGGTGAATAATGCAGGAAGTTCATTCCCATTCCCGAATGCGAATCAACTATCCTACTATGTGAAGGTAAATACCACGACAGTATTATCACCTACTACTACAGGTATGGGTAGCAGTGCTCCTCTCAAGGCTGCCATCTGCGCCAATAATACAAGTGTAGCTCAAAATATGACTATTTTCTTTCCTCAGGTGCAGAGTACGCCAGTTCCCAACCCTCCAGGTGCTACTACCTACAAGCTAGAACTTTATGAAGAAGGCTCTACCTCTCTCTTGGCTACTGAAAATGTAGGAACTGCTCCACGCATAGCGCCTATTACCATTACTAAAAATGTTTTTAGTATCTTTGGTTCCTACTTTACCAATAATGCGAATAAGAATAAGATGTATAGAGTCAAACTAGTCGCTTATTTTCTTAACTGTCCCGTGCACTGTGACAAGGTGGTAGGAGAGTTCAAACTCGCTATACGCTATCAAGAGTCACTCGGTACTTCTCCAGACTTATTATTTGGGTTTAGTCAGCTATGGACTCAGAATAATAATTACGCGACTAGTCCATCTAACTATACCACTCAGTTTCAAACCTTTTTCAATGAAGAGACGGGTATATACAAGCTTATGCTTCATTCACCAGCGGTTACTAGCTTAGGGGTCAATGAATTCGGCAATATCTACGGAACGGTATTTCATCCGACCAATCCTACCCTCAATTTCAATATAGCTCCTAAATTTATAGGTGATCAGAATACTCAGGAACTCACTAGCCTGACCAGCAGTACGAGCCAGAATTTCATACAGTATTTCATAGC
The DNA here is from genome assembly GCA_021297855.1 of Sphingobacteriales bacterium. Taxonomy (GTDB): domain Bacteria; phylum Bacteroidota; class Bacteroidia; order Chitinophagales; family JADJOU01; genus CHPMRC01. The sequence continues at coordinate 24,704 of JAJTHM010000056.1, forward strand.
CAATAACGCGGCACTGAAAAATCGAAATGTCAAATTCCAAGTCAAATACTACTCCTCCTGTCCAGAGCCTAATGGCCTCACCTATACAGGCGATATGAAAGTCAACTGGAGAGATTATGCACGTGCGAATTGTACCGTAGATCTAACTTTGAGTAGTAATACCTCTACAGGCCAAGGTGCTAGCTTGATGACGACAAGCAATTCGACGTTTAATAGAAACCTTGCTGGAACTGGACTAAACACCATAGTTCAAGCGACTAACCCAGCAACGCCTTCAGGTCTGGGTAGCCAAACGGGAAATTTCCGATTGATTCTGACGAATTTATCTACCAACCAAGAGCTCAATAGTCTTGGACTACAAATTTTTGAGGATAAATGTTTAGTACAGACCGGTGGAAACTGCACGCAGTATTCTGGGGAGCAATGCATCTACAACTGTGACCCAAATGGTATTTATTATTCGGAATTGCTCAATTTTCAGCGTCAGGGAATAGCGGGTCCTAGCCCCAATGTACTCACTACGGCGAATCAAACCCTCTACTTCCCTATCAATAACCCGAATAAGCAGTTCAAAGTGGCAGTAAATGACGATTTCTTTCCGGGTTATAAATCATTCAACTTTTTTGGAAGCAATTTCGGAAATTGCTTGTTCAAACCTACCTTGCCTTGTAATTATTTCTCAAACCTAGGCACGGGGACTGGAAATATCAATAGACACAATAAGTATAAAGTGCGTATTCACCGAAATCCTGCCGTCACGCCTAAGCATAACTTTGCCTGGGCTACAGGGGTCAATTTTAAAGACTATTATTTTAGACTACAAGATGCCTCCGGATTCAATACTAAAATGGCTGGGGCTTCGGCGGATTTAGAACCTTTGGAGGCGAATCGACTGGATCTATGGGCGCATGGAAAAGCCCTGAGCTATCGCATGATGCTGACGGATAAATCCCAATTCGGCCTCGTGGTCTATGACCTCATGGGCAGAGAAGTCTATCAGCAGGCGAGTCAGGAGTATAAGGAAGGCATGCTAGAAAGTAAGCTGGAACTCCCTCACTTGAATTCTGGTTTATACATAGTGCGTGCGACCCTCAATGGACAGGAAATTTCCCAAACCTTGAGGCTGGAATAAGAATCAAATTAAACTATGCAAAAAAAAATAGCTAATTTTTATCCTTTCCCTATCCGCCTCGGCAGATGGGGAAAGGTTTTTTTAATTTTAGTGTGGATTCTTCTTTATCAAGAAGTTGATTCACAATCTATCTCCCATGCTTATAAAAATCAATTAGACACTAGTCAGAAATTATACTATGGAGCTAATTTTAATCTACTTTTGAATTCTAAAAAAAATAAGACCAATAATGAATTGATGAATTTTTACTCTCCTTTTCATAACTCTAGACCTAAAATTGTTAACTATACTATTCAATCCAATTTTAGTTTATCTACAAAAACAACCAGTCTAAAATTCACTCAATTTAGGCCCATGTTTTATCTGCCAGAGGATAGTTCATTTTTCGCTAACTATGCTAATGATAATCTAATAGCAGTGGATAAAAATGGCAATTATTATCAATTCAAATACCTATATTATACGAATGATAAATTTAAACGAGACTATACTGTGGTCAAATACAATGCTCAATTGGAAAAACTATGGTCGAGAAAGTTCTCAATAAATGGAATTGTGGGCTTATCATCATATTCTAGCCCTGAGACTAGTTTTACCTTTCTAAATAAAGAAGATGCCATTCAGGAATTTAATGATGGTAGTTTTATTCATGTCAATCATAATGCAAATACAAATCAAAAGTTGATTTATAAAATTAGTGCCAATGGTACTTTAGTTAAAACAAGAAAAATTAAAAATCTAAAATTGACTACCCCTCCTTATACAGAGTTTAGACCAACTATTGATGTTTTGGTCAGAGACAATTATTGCTATATACTTTACAATAATTACCTCATCAAGCTAGATAGTCAGCTCAATCTATTAAATTCCGTATTATTACCTATTCAATATAAGATAGGTCAGAATTATAATTATGATATTTTTTTCGATAGGAAATCAAACTATAATAGCGATAAACTTGGTATTGTAAAGATTTCTAATCAAGGCGCACCTTCTGCTGGCTATTTGCCAGATAGTATAAATTTCCTAGACACCTTTTATATTATAGATACTAGTCTTCAAAATATAAATCGATTCCGCCATAATTACCTAGGGGAAGAAAATTATAATGATTGGGGTTATGGCATAGTGAATTGGCAGTATGCAGATAAAATTAATTCCCCTGAGTTTGACTACTATTTTCATACTCGTGCTATACAGATGACGAATGACTCTACCTGGGATATCGTCTGCTATAACAAGGCTATCGATGACCAAGTGCTGGGCATCCGCCATATTCAGTTCGACCCTCGCAAGCGAGAGGTTAGAAAAAATAATTTCACCCCTATCCCCAAACTCTATCCCCGAGGGTCTTTTGTAGATTCATTCAATCGACATATTAGACTCACCGGTCGCGATTTTTTTAATATTAATTTCGTGGATCATAATGAGTTTGTGGTCAATCAGGTCTCGGATTCAATGCATTGGTACGATAAATACGCCATTATCCATGTCAAGAATTTTGATTTTAGTCCGCTGAATACCTATCCCACCACCTGTGATCGAGGCTTTTTCCTCGATACACTGGCACTGAGCTATAGCTACCCTGCTGGCACCCTCACGGATACTACCCTCAGTCTGATAGCAGTCAATGATTCCAGTATCTTTCGAGATAGTATCATTCCATCCTATAACCTACCAGCTCAGACCTATTATGGGGATCTAGGCCTACTCAATGCGAAATTTAAACTAGATAAGGACTCTAGCTGTGCTGCTGCGTTGGCTCTGCGTTCGGACTCTAGCCTCAAGTCTGGTGAAAGCCTATGGATAGTTCGCTATCTAGATTATAGTCATACGGATAGTCTGCGAGGCATAAATTACCTAGACTATATGGCCGTCTATGGAGGTCGTATTCAGGTTACCCATATCCATAGTCTCAATTTTTGTACGGATATATATATAGATACCACGTATAAAAAAGGTGTCAGAAAAAATTATGCAAAGATGGACAGCTTTCTCTGTTCTCCCATATCCCATACGGTGACGCTTCCTCTGTATAAGAGCTTCAAATATCTCTGGTACCATGATTTAGATACTATGCGCTTCAGCACCCTGACGGATACAGGGCTGTATAAATTTTCTATCTGGAATAGCTGTGGAGGCTTGACCGATAGTTTCCGAATCCGTTCGCAGATAGTCGGAGGTTTTTCTACTAGTAATATGGTGGTCTGCAAGCAGAAGCTTCCTGTGGTTTTGCACAGTCCGCACAAGAGTCCCTTGGCGAGCTATAGGTGGAATATCAGTACTACAGATACACTCGATAGTCTGAAAGTCTCGAGCTATGGCTGGCAGCGTATCGTCATCACGACTCCATGCAGTAGTTTGACAGATAGTATATATATCGACTCTCCGCTTATAGTGATACCTTCCCACCCCGACTCTATCTCCCTCTGCGCCACCACCTACAAAATCACTCGCCCACAAAATCTAAGACTAGAGGAAAAATTCGTGAATTCGTGGCTAAATAGAGACAGTCTCATTCTCACAAAAAACCAAAAACTCGTCTTCCGCTGGACAGACAGCTGCGGCACGGTGACTTACGACTCTATCTATGACTATCAGCGAGGAAGTTTCCCTTCCCTCCCTAAGTCTCAAAAACTCTGCGAAACCTTTGCGAGCTTAATTACAAATACCCAGACCACTATCACCCAATTTGAATTCGTGAATTCGTGGCAACCTAACAATACTGTCAATTTACAACTCGGCCCGAACTATATCCGCCGAGACGATAACTGTGGCAATACGCAGTTCGATACTATCCTCGGCTTCTCCACTAAGCAGCCTAAAAACATTATCACAGAAGACAGCCTCGTGCTCTGTCCGCAGGAGTTTCCCTATACGCTCACGGTATCGGATACCTTCAAAACTTATCTCTGGTCAAACGGCGACAACTTGCATTATTCAAAATTAAAAATTAAGAATTCAAAATTCTACACAACAGTGACGGATGATTGTTACATGTACACCGATTCTATTGAGGTCAAAGAAATCACGACGCCGAATGAAATCGCCCTCGAAGACATCTATCGTGAACTATGCAAAGCACTCGAAAAAACAAGAGTAGAGACCAAGCTCACCTATCCGCAATATATCTGGAATCAAGCCGCCTCGAATAAATTCTTCTATATAGCCGATACGAGTCAGAATCTCGTGACCCTCTATATCCCTCGCCGCTGCGATACATTGAAAGACTCTATAGCCCTCTATTGGCTTGACCCTCGTCTGACACCACCGCTTTATACGGTAGATAGTAGCTATTGTAAGCAAGCCGAAGGTGCTGTGAAACTCACGCTCACGAACCGAAACGACTATCTATCCTATCTTTGGAAAGGGGATAGTCTACCCTATATCTTCGTGAACACTTTGGGTACGACCAAGTTCTTTGCAAAGAATCTCTGCTATGAAAAATACTTCGATATTCCACCTTATTCTTGTCCTTTAGATCCTATAGGTTTGCCATCAGCATTTAGTCCGAACGGCGACAAACTGAATGATAGCTGGGGCTTACAGGGAGCGAAGAATATCATCCTCCACAGTCTGAGTATCTATAACCGATGGGGAGAGAAAGTATTCGAAACCACCAACCCAAATCACGTCTGGGACGGTAGCTACAAGGGCGAACCTACACCTCTAGGCAGCTATCAGTACTATATCGACTATGAATACACTCCACAGGGCATTAGAAAAAACCATAGAGGGGAAGTGAGTGTGGTGAGGTAGAAAATAATAATAGCTATTTGAAAGAGCCTAGACCTCTTTCATAATTAAGTCTACAACAATTTGGTGTGAATAAAAAAGGGTAAACTTATTAGTTCCGAATTCGATTATCTATAAAAAGCATTCGAATTTTTAATCCTACTTTCTATTCTTATCTGCCCATCCAAATACATCTTGTAGAATGGAGCCTATACGTTGTGAGGGATTCTCTCTTATTTTCGCTTCCTCAGCTGCTACCATGAGGAATATACCATCAGAGGCTTTTTGAGTCACGTATTGGGATAGATTTGGATTTAATTTTTGGACAAAAGGAACAGCATTGTATGTATTCACCGCATCCGTCCAATATTTTGTAGCGTTTGTTTTTTGCAAATTAGACTGAATGATGGGTTCAAATTTGGCCATCAGCGCTTGACCACTCGTACGCTGTAAATATTGTGTCGCAGCATCTTTATTTCCAGTCAATATATTAATAGCATCTGTTATAGTCATTTGTTTAATAGCTTCAACAAAAATAGGCTTTGCCTCGATGACAGCAGCCTCAGCAGCTCTATTCACTGAAGTAATCACCTGATCACAGACCGAGCCCATACCAACCGATCGCAATGTACTCTCTATCTTTCTCGCTTCAGGTGGAAATAAAATCTTGACAGCTGCATTCGCCAGAAAACCATCCACCTGACCCAAATTACTAGAAGCTATATCCGTCCCTTGACTCAAGGCCTCTTTCAAGCCATTGGCAGCTAATTCATTTGTCATGGAGTTGGAACCTGAACTGCTTTTGCCAAGAATCTTTTCCATTTTACCCTTGGAGGGCAGTTTTTTTGTAAACTTATCAAACTGTGCATTCAGGTCACTAACAAGCACTAAACAGCAAAACGCCCATACTATTCCAGATAGATTCATTATCGATATTTTTAAGACTATATTATTTATTAATGCAAAACCCGACTATTTGACCATCGTGCTCAACTTATTTTCTATTTCAAACTCATCTCCTTCGACATAAGAGTTGTGTGTATAAACAATTTTGCCTTCTCCATTGACTATTAAAGTAAAAGGAATTTGCTGAATACCTAGGGAGCGCATCAAGTCTTGATTCATATCTAAAAGGACTGTAAATGGCCAATCCTCTCCTGTTACATAGGTTTTAACTTTTGATTTGGCTCTACTATCGTCTGTCGATACGGCTATAATTTCTGTATTCAGTTTATCTTTCCACTTTGGCGCCAAGTCTACCATATTGCTTAATTCTTTCTTACATGGCACACACCAAGTAGCCCAGAAGGTAATTACATAAAATTTGCCCGGCTTTAACATAGATTTAAAATCTACTTTTTGTCCGGTCAAGTCTTCTACCATGGCCGTTGGAAGATCCTTGCCTTCTTCACCACCAGCTAAAAGACCAGAGGTAAAAGCCAAATTAAACAGGAGGATAGTCGCTACTAATTTTTTCATTTTTTGTTCTTTGTTTTTACAAATTTAAATTAATCCGTTTAATTTTCTGATTAAATTTAACTTTGTGCTTTTAATTCAAGATTAAGATAATGCAAAAGTTAATTTGGTTTACCGCAGCACTTCTATTTAACAATTTTTTATTTTCGCAAGGTACACTGACGGGGAATTTTCGCTTGAATGTAGACATGTATGACAGAGACAGTGCTATAGCCGCAGTTGGTCCAAACTACGAAGTAAATAAAAACTCCGCGAACGCTTGGCTTCAAATGATTTACAGTGATATCAATAAGGGATTTGAAGCTGGAGTGCGATTTGATGGAAACTATAACTCTATACTTCAAAATCCACCTATACCTGTATCATTTTATGGCATAGGCAACTGGTATCTCAAGAAAAAAATTGAGAATTTAGAACTCACTGGTGGTTTTATCTATGAGCAATATGGAAGTGGGGTGGCACTAAGAACGTTTGAGGAAAGAAATTTGGGTATAGATAACGCTATATTTGGCGTGAGAGCCAAGTACTATATCAGTGATAAATTTATGGTGCGAGGGATAGCGGGAACTCAAAAATATAGAATGGATTATTTTGGGGCTTTTATCAAGGGACTAAATTTTGAAGGAAGCACAGAACTCGGCAAAAACCGAAAAACGAATCTTAGCTTTGGTGCAGCAGTTGTATCTAGAACGCTCATCGTAAAAGATAGAGAAATAATCAATAACGCTATATCCGGCTATCAACTGGTCGATACCAACCGATCTAGAGGAGCAGATTATTTTCAGGCACCTTACAACACTTACGTATTCAACTACTACCATACATTACAAATTGGTCGAGTCTCATGGGGAACAGATTTTGCTTATAAAACAAAAGATGCTATCTTCAATCAATTTATAAACACCTACCAGTATAGATCAGGCTACTCTATCATGAACTCTCTTTCCTATAGTCAAAAAGGACTTGGTCTTACATTACAAAATAGGATAGTTAATAACTTTCAATTTCAATCTACAGCTCAAGGCGCCGTGGCAGATTTCAACTTGAATAATAATAGAAGATTATCATTTTTAGCGCCTATTAATAGACAAAATTCTTTGCGATTACCAGCCAGATTCCAAATAGCACCAATCGAAATCAGCGAGGTTGCGACTTCGTTGGATATCACCTATTCACCTTCTAAGAAAACGCATATTAATTTAAACATAAGTGTTATAGATTCAGCCTTATTATTTAAAACACCTTATTACAAGGAAGTCTATTTTGATATAGAGCGAAAGAAATTATTGAATGGTAAAATGGACCTACATGGAGGAATCCAGTATGTTTTTTACAATCAAAGAAAATATCTTGTGGGTAATGAACCAACCGATATTCAGTCCTACACTTTCTTTATAGAACCTACTTATAGAATCAATCGAAAACATTCCCTTCGATTTGAATTCCAGTATCAGCATGCTGCCAAGGAACTTGGTCAGTCCTTGTTCGCTCTAATTGAATATAATGCTGCTCCAAACTGGTCTTTCTCTATATCAGACTTGTACAATTTCTCCCCGAATAAACAATATGAAGTAGTCAAAGAGTATCAACAACCACATCATTTTTATTCTATTTTCACTTCTTACACAAAAGGTGCTACGCGATTTACTCTAGCCTATGCCAAGCAGCTGGCGGGAATTATTTGTACAGGTGGTGTATGTCGATTTGAACCTGCATTTAGTGGTATGAGATTGCAAGTGACCTCTAGCTTCTAAAGTTGACTTTTCTGCCTTGCTAATTCCAAATAATAACTCGCCTTTTTCTTATCTCCAAGAATATTATAAGAAGTGGCAAGGTTTTGATAGCCTGCCGGTTCAGTAGGTCTTAATGCGATGACTTTTTCTAGAATAGGTATGGTCTTGAGAGTCTGACCTGTCATACCATAAGCCACTGCTAAATCCTCCAACCAATAACCGTTTTCCGGATTGAGTTGTGCAGCCTTTTCCAAATATGGAATTCCTTCTTGCAGTCGATTCATATATCTTCCGTAGCATATGCCCATAACAAAATTGGCATTCGCATCCTTAGGATTTTGAGCTAATGCCTGCTGCGCCAGTAAAACGGCTTCTTGACAATTGCCTCCGTCTTTAGCCTCTAAAGCCAGTTCCCCTAGGCTGCTACCTTGACCCCCCGTTAGCTGCAATGCCTCTTGAGTTCTGCCTGCTTTAGCATAAATTTTTCCTAAAGTACCTCGAACTTCTTTATGATTGGGATTCACATTCAAAGCAGCTCTGAGGTAAACCTCTGCAGAATCTTCTTTCTTCATATTGAGGTGAAGGACGCCAATATTATAGAGGGCATCAAAATAATTCTGTCTCAGTCCCAAACAAGTTCTGTAGATAGGTAAAGCCTGCTGTGGGTCGCGGGATTTGGCATAGATCGCATTGCCGTACAATAGCCATGCCTGACTATTCTCTGGATAGATTTTTATGGAGTGTTCCAATATCTTGATACTCGAATCGATATAGATTTTCGATAGGATACTATCAGTTTTAATAAAGTCATTTGATTTTTCTAATAAAGAACCCCCAAAAGCAGTAGCCACTTTGGCACTATTATTGCTGTTGTAAAAATCAGTACTAAACAAGGTATAGTTGTCTTTCCATGCAAAATTTCTTGAATAGGTTTTGAAAGCATAAAAACCAAGTATAGTAATCAGTACAACAGTCAGAATATTTTTATTTATTACAAATCTCAATAAAATCCAAGCGAGGATAATGGAAAACCCAAGTGATGGCACAAAAATAAAACGCTCATTCATGATGATGCCAACCGTAAATAAAACATTGGAGACGATGGAGAAGGTAATGATAAAAAACAAAAGCGCAAATACGACTTCATTCCTTTTTTTATAATTTTTAATTACCCACAGGATGATAGCCATAATGAAGAGCATCGAAACTAAAGCAAGAGGATCGGAAAGCTTTCTATATGGAATCTGGTTAAAGTAATAATCGTGTGTGAGTTTGTATGGGAATATGAGTAATTTAAGATAGTCTATATATGAAAACAAAATTGTCCCCCATTTTTCTGACCCACTGGCGCGAACAAAGGGATTATTTAAAATTTCTTCCGTATGTGCGGTTAGAGAAGCTTTCGTGCTAATAGAGCGCAGTCCGAGATATACAAAGGTAGAAATTAGAATGGCCACATAAGGTTTCAAGAATTGGGTTGAAAAAATACTTCTTCCTTTAATAAAGGCCACCAAAGGAAAAACTGCTAAAAATGTTATTGTATTTTCTTTGCTCAATAGGGCCAATAAGAAAAATATGAACACCGCAATATAATCATGCCATTTTCCTTTAAAGATTTGAAAGAAGTAGCTGAGTGCTGCTATACCAAATAGGAAACCAAAGAGTTCGTCTCTACCTTTGATATTTGCTACCACTTCTGTATGAATGGGATGTAAAGTATATAATAAACTCGCTATGAATGGCATACTCAATAGCAGGGATCGTTTATCCTTAAGCTCATCTTCTTTGGTCGGAAAAAGCCAAATAAGAAAAAGATATATGAGCATACAAAGAAGAGCGTATGAGAAAATATTTATACAATGACTCACCATAGGATTGCGACCAAAAAGCTCCCATTCCAATGCAAACGTTAAAAAAGTGAGCGGTCTATATCGCCCTCCAGAGATTAATTGACTACCGCGCTCTCCAAAAAAACCCTCGAAGGCGTCGCTAGTTAGTACCCTATATAGGCTGTCTATACCAGAGGTAACGAACTTGTTGTCATAAATCACCATTTGGTCGTCTAGGGTGTAGTCATGCCTTATGGTATTAGAATAAGTTAGAATAGCTAATACAAATAGCACGAGCATAGGAATTAAATGAGCTTTTAATTTCTCATAGTAACTCAACTCTATCAAAGGAATAGAAGGCACAGAGACTTCTTTCCCTTTTAAATCCATTTTCATTTTAACCATAAAAAACTCAATTAAAAATTTTAATTTTAGCTAATCTTTATTGTTTGACAAATTTAAAGATTAATTTAATTGCGATAGTCTGTTTCTTTACACTAATTTTATTCAAAGTGCCTACTAATACTAGATTCTGGGTTGCCATCGGCGGACGGTAAAGCGGTTGTAAAGGCATAGAGAGCGACCCTCGACATGCGGTCTTGCATTTGCGGGATGAGCATTTCTTGGATCTTCGTATAAAAAGGCGAACTAGCGTATAGATTAAAACGAACTGATTAATTCTATGTTCGTTCCTCTCTTAGAATTATCCAGGATAGTATATTTTTAATATATTTAGAATTTGAGACATATAATCCAATGTCGTTTGGATAAGAAATACGAATGCTTTGTGAGACACGCAGCACGGCTAACTGCAATGGTTCATGTCTCCACGAACCAAACACTAGCTAAACGACATTGACATAGTAATTGTGAGTCTCAAAAACAATTTGGAAAATGGTTAAACCTTAGACAAACGTTTTAATATTTGAAGAGTAAATTGTACAAGTTGATAAAAAAGTGGAATACTCAATTTATATGTTAATTTTTGCGAATTTTTGAACTTTATTTAATTTTCTAATCTTGAATTCAACTTTAAAATGATTATCTTTGTATTAAGGTATAAATGTATAAATTCTAATGAAAGTAGAATATATATTGATTGGAGCGGTATATTCTGCCTCCTATAAAATAAAATGAAAGTTATGTTAAAAACAACAAATCTGTTCTTGGCTTTAGTATTATTTGTTAGTGGTTCTTTATATAGTCAAAGTAAGGAATACGATGAAGAGGAAGTGCGAAAAATTTTGGATAAATATATTGAAAATCCAAAGTTGTATTTCGAAAAGATAAAAAACCTAAATGAAAGAGCTGACAAGGCCAATGAAAATACAATGAAAGTTTCTGAGGAGTATTTATCCCTTTTGGATAAGAAAGACAGTCTACTCAAAATTTATAAAAACAAAGCGGCAGTGGCTAGCAGAATGGCTAGTACGACATCTCCTGCTGCATCCACTCAACAAGTTATTGCCGCAGGTTCTCCTGCCAAACCTGCTCAACAAACAACTGTAATAACCAAAGTGCAAGGCAAGACAGAGCATACACCTTATAGAGTGCAGCTAGCAGCCTACTTTAAAGAGGATTTTGAAAAATTTTTTGGCAGTTTTAATAAAACCCTCGGTATTCAGAAGCTAAACAATAGAAACGTTATAGAAGTCCAAGGCTTTAAAGACGAAGCCGAAGCATTAGAGTTTTCACAAAAAATACAGAAACTAGGTTTCCCAGGAGCATTCGTAACCAAATACGATGAGAATGGAGAAAGGCAAGAAGGGTTCAAGACCGACAATAAATTTTTTACAGCCGAATCAACTCCGGCTAGAAGTACTCCTCCCCAAGCGACTAAGACCAGCAAGAATATTCAATATCCTGACTATATTCCTATTGGTTACAAAGAACATTTAAAAAAGAACTCTGATCCAGCCTTGGTAAAAGCTCCAACTGCAACAAATGCTGCAGCCCCGAATACGCCGAGTGCTGCTCCTAAAGCGAAGAGTTCTGATCCTGTGCAGTTGAAGGCTCCAAGTCTTCAAAGAGATGCGGTCATTTCTTCGACGTCACCTGTGAATACTCCAGTGCCTCAAGCCCAAAAGCCGAAGGCATTAGCAAGCGCTGCAACTGTGCCTAGCCCTACAGAAAGTGCTCCCAAGTCCGTTCCACCTGCTCCAAAACCAAATACCCCTCCTCCAGTAAATAAAAATTCTAGAGACCAATTGGATGCTGCTTTTGATCAGCTATTCAAAAGGTAGTCTGCTCGACACATTCTTTCCACTGATTTCTCTTTTCCCAATAAAAGAATGGTTTCATAAAGAGAGGGACCTTTTGTAGTTCCAGTCAATAAAATTCTCAATACAGGGAGTATATTCCCCATACTCATTTGATTTTGTTCTATCCTTTTCTTGGTTTCAATCTCCAATTCCTCCGCTGAATCCAGAGTTGTATTGTTTAATAAATCGATGTAATCAGAAATAAATTTTTTCGCTTCTGGGGTCCATTTTTTCTTGAAGGTATCCGTATCAAATTCTTTAATGTCGCTGTAAATATACTTTCCAGCAGAAGCTAATCGATAGCGAAAGTCTACCCTATCTCTGTAGAGCTCTACATAGTGTTGAAGAAAATCTTCACTTACACTCGCATTTACTTTTCTTATCTCATCTGAACAGGAGTTCACTAGTTCCTTCGTAGGTAGATTTCTCAAATACTGTTGATTAAACCATATAGCCTTTTCAAAATTGAACTTGGCACCAGCCTTGTGCACGCGCTCCAAACTAAAATTTTCAATAAGTGCGTCCATGTCGAACAACTCTCTTTCAGTTCCATCATTCCAGCCCAGCATCGCTATAAAATTGACAAAAGCATCGCGCTCGAAGCCTTTTTCCCTGAATCCTTCGGTCACATCTCCCGTATCTGGATTAACAAATTGGGTGCAGAAGACTGGGAAACCCAATCGATCCCCATCGCGCTTACTCAATTTTCCTTTACCATCTGGTTTTAGGAATAAGGGGAGGTGAGCGAACTGTGGTTGATTCCAACCAAATGCTTTATACAATAAAATATGATGTGGGGTGGAGGCTAACCACTCCTCCCCTCTTATGACATGCGATATCTCCATCAAATGATCATCCACAACATTCGCGAGATGATATGTAGGCATTCCGTCAGACTTCAACAAAACCCGATCATCTAATTGACTACTTTTAAACTTAACCTCGTCGCGAATAATATCTTGAAAACTCACATGGTCTTGGCTGTCCACTTTTAGTCTTACTACATAAGCTACCTTATCTGCCAAAAGTTTAGATACTTCCTCAGCAGATAGGGTCAAAGAATTACGCATCTGACTGCGAGTAGTATAATTATATGCGTCTGAAATACCCTTGTTTTCACTCGCCGATTTTTCTCTCCATACTTTGATATCATCTTCTGAATCAAAGGCTAAATATGCTTTACCAAGCTGCACAAGCTGCTCGGCATATTGTCGATACATTTCTTTTCTCTCTGACTGTCTGTAAGGTGCGTGTGGGCCACCTTGGAGAATGCCCTCATCAGGAATAATGCCACACCAGTTCAGGGATTCATTGATCACATCTTCTGACCCAGCTACTGTTCTAGCCGTATCCGTATCTTCAATTCTCAATAAAAAATCGCCTCCATGTTTTTTGGCAAATAAATAAGAATACAATGCTGTGCGAACTCCTCCAATATGAAGAGGTCCTGTAGGAGATGGGGCGAATCTAGTTCTAACGCGTGTCATATGTTATTCAGTAAAAAATTCAAATTTACAAATTCGAAATTTAGTGTGACATTTGATTTTATCATTAAATGTATTATGATACACCCCCCTTTGCGAATAATTATAAACCAAAAGAGGCTGCTCATATATTGAGCAGCCTCTAGGAAAATTTTGTTGTTGGTTATGTAAGAACACGCCTGGAGGCGTGTTCCTAAGAGGCGTGTTCCTAAGAGGCGTGTTCCTACAGGCGCATTCCTACAGGCGTGCCTACGAGGCGCGTTCTTACAGAAATAAATATTTTCTATTAGATTTGCGTTTAGAATAAAAATTGCCCTTGAAAAAAGACATTTATATCCCTACGCCCACAGGATTTCAGCTTGCTATCATCTCCCAGCCAGACTTGGTTTGGGATTTATACCTTATCAATAAAAATGAACACTCCCTTCAGAATATTTTAGTAGTTACCGAAGCGAGCAACGAGGAAAAAACTTCGTCCAAGCTTCGTTATTTTCTGGAATCTATTCCGCCTACCTCCTTTATCAAATTTGAGTCTGTGTTTGGCGAAGTAGCTGAGCTCCAAAATCTGATTTCCGTGACTTACTATGTGGGCATGGATATTTTTGAAAAGGAATTTTGTTTTAAGGCTACTGAGTTAAATCAACCTAGTGTGATTCCTATTTTGGATATGGAAGGTCACATTTTAGAATAATCATGCCCAAATCCTTAAAACTCCAGTTAGATAAGGCCTATGAAAACTATGCTCAGTCGAGTTTTATAGCCAATGATCCCATTTCCATTCCGCATAGTTTTTCTTTACTCCAAGACATCGAAATCGCGGGATTTTTTGCAGCAATATTCTCTTGGGGACGCAGAGATACTATTATATCCAAGTCGCAAGAACTAATGCGACTTATGAATAAGGAGCCTTTCTATTTTGTGCAAAACTATTCACCTAAAGAATTCAAGAAAATATCCCATTTCAAACACCGCACCTTCAATGCCTCTGATTTAGATTTTTATATTCGCGCTTTTCAAAAACATTATGCGAAACACCATTCATTAGAAAAAGCTTTTGTTTCCCCAAAATTTACATCTCATAAAACCATAGAATCTCACCTCACTCATTTCCATCTATATTTGACCTCCTTAGTTCTTTATGAAAAGCGCAATTTAAAACATATATCAACTCCCCAAAGCGGAGCCGCTTGTAAGCGCCTATGTATGTATCTGCGATGGATGGTGAGAAAGGGCGAAGTGGATTTAGGGCTTTGGGAAAATATAAAACCTTCACAGTTAATTATGCCGCTTGATGTGCATGTGATCAGACTAGCCAATGAGTTAAAGCTGATCGATGAGACTGACAAACCCTGCTGGAAAACAGCGCTCAAACTAACCGAAAAGCTAGGTAAACTAGACAAGACCGATCCTGTGAAATATGATTTAGCTTTGTTTAGTTTGGGAGTCAGTAATTCTGAATTATGATGCCGATGGCTATCG
Organism: Sphingobacteriales bacterium; assembly: GCA_021297855.1. Lineage (GTDB taxonomy): Bacteria > Bacteroidota > Bacteroidia > Chitinophagales > JADJOU01 > CHPMRC01. The sequence goes on from JAJTHM010000056.1 coordinate 39,833, forward strand.
GCATAATTTTGAATCTTATTTCATAATATGGTTCAACTTCTCCTCTAATAATTGAATTTTATCTTCAAGAGCTTTAATCGTTTTCTCATAACTCTGAATTAACTTTTGATAAACACTTGCATCAGTTGAAAAATTTAGGTCAATCCCAGCAATATTTTGTCCATTATCATTAATTTCTTTTACATCTTGATGGATAAAATTTTTTCCCTCAATATCTTTAAAAAATTCGCTAGGCGGTATTTTATAAAAATCTAATAAAGGCAATAAATACTTACCCCACGTATTATTTACTCCGTTTTCCATCCTGTTGTATGCAGATTCATCTATATCAAGGTGAACCGCTAACTCCATAGGTCTAACTCCCTTTTCTTCTCTTAGTTTTTTTAGTTTAGCTAGAATTTCCTTTTCCATATTTCTGTCGATGTTTTATGCGAATTTAGACAATAAATACGACCCTTTAATGCATTATTTGCAACACGAATGATATTTACTTGGTTTTCTGATTTTTACAACTGCGTAAATCGCAATATTTTTTGCAGTTATCGCCTTTTAAATGTGAAAAAAAATCTCAACTTTGTAAAAGTTACTTCTAGCTAGAGAAACAAACTTTAAATAACTAACAAAATTCACTTATTTTTAAACTCAATTTTATGAAAAAATTAGCATTATTATTTTTACTTGCAGGATTACAACTAAGTACCTCCGCACAAACGTGGCCTATAGGCGGATGGCCGGGCTGGCCAGTAAGCGTAGCAACTGGCTCACAATGGAACAACCCTGAACTCATCAATGGCATCGTTAATATGAATTATTATGGGAATAACATCAACCTTATGATTTATGACTTATTAAATTCAACTAATAACTTTATCAATAATCCCCCAATCAATAATGATTTTGGTGGTTTAAACCAAAGACAATACTATTTTTCCTTAGCTATGCCAATGTGCATGAAAAAAATTACTGAAACCAAACAGTTTACGGTTAATTTAGGCGCCACTATGTATCCAGAGTTAGAAAATTCAATATTTGTTGCCCAAACTGGCATTCAAAGACAGAAAGCTATTATAGAAATTATGGAAGCAATTAGAAATGACCTACTTGCACAAGGCATTGGAATGGATTTAATTGACAAAATCTTTCTAGATGGTGTCAAAACTAAAGCTAAATCAGCAATTTCAGCTGAAGTTTGGATAACCTATGTTTATTGGAAACATCTTCCTTGCGATCCAACTGAAAATGGCCAGAGTAATTAAAGTCTTTATTGGATTTATAAGCTTTGCCTTGCTGCTCTCCTGCGGCAAAGATATCGAGGTTTTAACACCAGTAAAGGATTGTAAGATTACAGGAACATATAGTCAGAAAAACAATGAATGGCGATACCTTAATTATAATAATGAAGGGAAAATAGTTTCTACATCTGATCAATATTTTTCACATTTTATTCAAAGAGATAAACTAAATAGCACTCTCAAGTTTATTTACTCAGATACAGAAACATATTCAAAAGTAGAAGATACAATAATTTGTAAAAGACATAGTGATAAAAAAATCCTTCGAAAATTTTACTTAAGAAACAATTTACTTGACCAAATCATTGACAGTCAGAATCAGAGAATAGTAAAGTTGTTTTATTTGAATAACTCATTAACTAAAGAAGAATTCTACGACTTGTCAAGTGCTAATAAATCTCTTTTTTTTGTAAGAGAATTTCAAATTGAAGAAGGGGATGTATTTGACTACTATAATGTAATTAGAAGTGATTACTCTAATTTAGAAAATAGAATAGTTTCAGAATTCTATGGACTCAGTGAGAAGTATGGAAGGCATAAATCAATAAAGGTTAAGCGAATTAATTCTAGTGGCACTACATTTCAAGATAACGAATATAATTTCAGCTATGAAACGAATGAACGTGGGTTAATATCGAAAAAAATAGTAGCAGAGGTAAAGCAAGGTCTATACAAAGACACGGTAAATTATACATATACTTGTAAATTTTAATGAGAGGAGGCTAGAAATAGTCTCCTTTTTTATTTCATCATATTTCATTAAATGACTACTTTTAGCTATAAATGTTGAATTCTGATTCAATTTTGTAGCATTACGCTTCCATCTTAATTATTCATTTAAATTTGAATAAATTAAAATTAATGGTATGAGAAACTTTCAATTTTTAATGTTCTTGGCGACGGTAATGCTATTATTTTCCTGCGGAAAAGATATTGAGGTGTTAACACCAGTAAGAGATTGCAAAATAATTGGAAATTATAGCCAATACGAAAAAAAATGGCGGTACATAAACTATAATCACAATGGGGAGATTGTTTCATATTCTCTCAACGAGTATATAATTTAGGGCTTGCTGAATAACTCAAGCCACTACAAAAATAGGTCTAAAATGACTATAGGCAATAAAATACTTAACCCTCCACTTTAAGTTCATGTATATTCTGACGATATTGGCTTCTACCTTTATGCTGAATAAAAGGGGTA
>JAJTHM010000029.1 GCA_021297855.1 Sphingobacteriales bacterium
ATTCAAGCTAGATAATAGTGCTGTGGTGCGGTTAGAATTCACCGATGTACAGGGCTGTAGAGCCTATAAGGATGTTGTGGTCAATATCTACGATAGCTGGGCGGTGGGCTTTCCTACCGCTTTCAGTCCGAATGGGGATGGGACGAATGACGAGTACTTTCCTAACGTAGAAAACATTTTATCCTACAACATAGCTATCTATAACCGATGGGGCGAGAAAGTCTATGCCTCTGATAATCTCCAGCAGAAATGGGATGGCAGTTATAAGGGAGAAGCAGTTCCTCTAGGTTCATACAGCTATTTCGCCGAGGTCATCCTCTTAAATCAGGCTCGAAGGACTTATGCGGGAACGTTTCATCTGGTGAGGTAGGAGAATTCTCCAGATCCTATCCCTTTCTTCCTGTTTTCTGCCAGATTGACACTGTTGCTCTTCGATTTATAGCTGTGACTCATCACTCATTATTTTCAATCGGTCATACTGGCATTGTCAGATATCACTTTTGAGTTGATGTTCATCGTTTTGAGCTTGTTGTTGTTCATTTTCGATTGGTGGTGGATCCTTTTCGCAGTGTTTTGAATCACTTTGGACCTGTTTTGGCTCATTTTTGCGTGTAAGTCTATCTCAATAGAGATAAGTTCTCTATACACCCCCCTTAGCAAGAGTAGTCACTAGATTGTGTAAACTATATCCTCGAGGAGAACCAATACAGTTACGTTTCATCTGGTGAGGTAGGTTCATTAATTCCATTTAGTAAAAATTGGAAGCGCAGTCTCAAATAGAAATGTGGTTAAAAAATGTCCTGCAAGCAGAGATAGATTTGATGAAGTAGAATAATTGATTTATCTATTTAAAGATAGACTTCGGTCTTTTTCAGTTAGAAAGATTATTCTCAGCTTCCTTTGCTTTCAGCGCCTTGATATAAGTCCAAGTGATCCAACCTAGCATAGCATTAAAGAAATAAAAAGTGTATTTCAAAAGTTGAGCGATATTGCCCATTTGAATATTTTGGATAAACTTGATAATGTTGTATATCTGCCAAGTAAACCAGTTTTCTTTGTATCGCTTGGCTGTATTGAATTGTCCACTAAAGGTAAGACCAGCTATAATCACACTGGTTATAAAAAGGGGCCAATTACTCACATTTCCAGTTAAAAACTGTGTAAATCCAATATAGTTTAAAAAAATAGATATGGTGAAGCCAAGTAAAAAATTGAAGAAAAACCCGCTGTCTATTCCTTTTGGAATGATTTCGGTTTGTTTACTCCATAAATGATATGCGTAGTAATTTCCTAGAAATGAAACTGGGTAAGTCAAAATGGCCGCCTTATTTCCAAACATATAGTCGACCATACAGGCACTAATCGTAGTAAATAAACTGATGAAATTTCCAAGATTATTGCGTCGGGTGACGAGTCGGGTCGCCATCATCGACATGGTTACACCAATGACAGATTGTATACCTAACGGATAATTCTCAATGGTCCATCCGATAAGATGTAAGGGTTTAACCGTATGATGAAATCCCAAATACAAGGAGCCTCCCAGTACTATGATCACTCCAATAATATCGAGATAAATACTTTCTGTAAAGGATTTAATTTTTTCTAAAATAGAAGCGTTTTTATAAATCAATTTAAAATTGGTTAACAAAAGTAAGGCATATAATGAGTTTGAGGTAAAGAATTATATATTCTCTTAAGGAGCAGATCACAAAACACCGAATCATTCTGAAGGTTGATATGCAGCCAACAATGCTTAGTCATTTTACACTTTTTGGGTTAAAATACTTTTAAAAATAGGCTACAATACACAGATTCATTATATTTGCTAATCACACAAAATATCACACAGAAGACTATGTTTAGAATCATTTTTTATTTTACCATTTTATGTTTTATTAGTCAGATCAAGGCTCAGGAATTAATGACTATCGGTAAAGAGAAAGTAAATGTGGACGAGTTTCTCCGAATCTATCAAAAAAATAATCAATCGGCTACAACTTATTCAGAGAAAGAAATCAATGATTATCTAGAGTTGTTTACCCTCTTTAAAATGAAGCTGCAGGAGGCCAGAAGAATGAGACTGGACACTTTATCTGCCATAAAGGAAGATTATCAGAAATATTTAGAACAATTGATTCAAAACCATTTTGTAGACAAAAACTATATAGAAAATATATGGAAAGCACAATATGAAAATATGAAATACGATGTAAAGGTAGCCCATATCATGGTGAAATGTGCTCCGAATGCTTTGCCTGCTGATACTATAATCGCCTATAATAAAATTAGTTACTTAGCAAAACAAGTCAACAAAGATAATTTTTCGAAATTGGCTAGTGAAAATAGTGAAGATCCATCTAGTGCTCCTAAAGGTGGAATGTTGGGATTTATTACTGCCTTTATGACATTTCCAGAGTTTGAGCAGCCTTGTTTTACAACCCCTGTTGGGGGCATTAGTCAGATATTTAGAACACAATACGGATATCATATCCTCCATATATTGGAAAAAAGACCTGCGAGAGGACGTATAAAGGTGGCCCACATTTACTTAAAGAAATCAGATAAAAAGGAAGAGGCCGAAAAGAAAATGCAAGAGGCATATAAGCTGGTAACTACGAAAAAAATAAGTTTTGAGGATGCCGTGGCGAAATATTCTGAAGATGCATCAACCAAAGACACGAAAGGAGAACTGCAAGAATTTGGAGTAAGTGAAATGGTCATTGATTTTGAGGAGCAGTGTTTTGCTCTAAAAAATCCTGGGGATGTTTCTAAACCTTTTATGACCGAGTATGGCTGGCATATGGTCAAATTGATTGAGAAAAAGCCTATAAAAAGCTTCGAAGATTCAAAAGAATATATCAGTCAGCGCATGGCTAGAGATCCTAGAATTAATAATCTCAAAGGGGTTGCGTATTCTAGAATGATTGAAAAATATAATTTGGTTGAATTTCCTCAAAATTTAATGAACTTTTCTACTCCGTTAAATGATACCTTTTTTATGATGAAAAATTGGGTATTGAAACCAGCAAAGGGTTCAGAAGCTAGTCCATTATTTACCTTTGCGGATAAGTCTTTTAGTTTAAAAGATTTTACTGATTTTGTTAATCTAAACTATAAAACTGCGAGCTCTAGAACTAAAAAGGACGCATTAGATGCTATGTATGCAGCCTATAGAGAGAAAATGATTTGGGAAACAACCGCGTCTCGATTGATGCAAGAAGATAAGCAATTTTCAAATTTAGAATCTGAGTACATGAATGGATTGCTCATTTTCGAGATCATGGATAGAGAGGTATGGAAAAAAGCCGTAGCCGATACTATTGGATCTAAGCAAATGTACGAAGAGGTAAAAAATAATTATTGGTATAAAGAAAGGGTGATGCTGGAGGGAATCAAAACGACAAAGCCAGATTTGTTAAAGGCTTACACTTTGAGTTTGAATTCTATTTCGGCCAAGGCATTATTTGAATCTATCAAGAAGTCAAAAGATTCGAACGATTTTGTCTATTATGAAAGGACTGTTGAGCGTGGAGATTTTGCTGAAATAGATAATGCAATGGATGCTAAAGCAATTATTGTCAAGTTTACAGAAGATGATAAATCTACAGTTTTAGCTAAAATAGTGAAGAATTTATCGCCTTCCATAAAGCCTTATCAGGAAATAAGGGGACGAGTTCAAAATCTCTATCAAAATAAATTAGAAAAAGAATGGGGCGCTAGTCTCAGAGCTAAGTATCCTGTGAAGATTGCTATGACAGAGTTAAATAAAATTATCAAAAAATAAATTAAGCACCCGCATTTATGCATAAACTTCTCTTTCTCTTTCTTCTATTTTCTGCTTCCGTTTTTTCACAGGGAAAATCAATTGACAAAATTGTGGCCTTGGTCAATGACCAAATGATTTTAGAATCTGATATTAATTTTTATAAGTTAAAAACGACGGATACAAATCTTATTAACTGCAAGATTCTATATAAAATTATCCTTGATAAACTTCTATACAGCAAGGCACTTAAAGATAGCATAATAGTCAATGACGAAGAGATTGATGGCGAACTAGAAAATCGATTGCAGTATTTTATAAATATGTTTGGCAATTTGGAAAAGTTCGAAAAGTTTTATAATAAAACACTTTCCGAGCTGAAGGTCGATTTTAGAGAAGACTTGAAACAACAGATGCTCGCAGATAGAGCAAAGGGTAAACTACTTTCCGGTATGCACCCTACCCCTAGAGATGTTAAGGATTATTTTGAGGCCTTGCCTAAAGACAGTATTCCTTATTACAATGCAGAGGTACAATTGGCACAAATCGTGTTTCTTCCAAAAATTTCTCGTGACGCCAAGCGCGCTATGAAGAAAAAAGCAGAGAAAATTCGTTTAGAACTACTGAGTAAAGAATCTGGATTTGCCACTCAAGCTATTTTATATTCTGATGATCCTGGATCAGCCTCCAATGGTGGGGAATTGGGCTGGGTAGAGCCGGGAATGATGGTGCCTGAGTTTGAACAAGCCTCGTTCTCCTTGCCAGTGGGTCAAATTTCAGAACTAGTAGAGACGCAATATGGTATTCACATTATTGAAGTATTAGAGAAGAAAAATGAGAAAGTGCGAGTTAGACATATCTTAATAGCTGCTAAACCAGATGCCGATGGGATAGCCAAAGCAGGTAAACTCGCAGATTCTATTCGAAGTCAAATTCTAGCTAAAAAAATTAGTTTTCAAAAAGCTGTAGAATTGTATTCAGATGACAAATTTTTCAAATCAAATGGTGGAGTACTTATCAACTTAAAATCTAAGACACGCTCGCCCATTTTTGAGATAGGAGAGGTTGACCCACTTTTAGAGAATCAAATCAATAATATGAATCCTGGGGATATTACACCTGCTCAACCATATAAAACAATGGATCAGAAAGTAGGCTATCGTATAGTAACTTTACTTTCAGAAACCCCTCCAAGAAAGGCAAGTTTAGAAGTCGATTATAATAAAATCAAGGACGTAGTGCATGATAATATGAGAGACAAAGCTATGGACAACTGGATTAAATTTTATAAAGGCTATGTGTTTGTAAAACTAAGTCCTGAGTATGATAAATGTGAGAATCTAAATATCTTCAAAAACGAATTGAAATAAATTTTTTATGAGTGACGTTAAATCGGTAGACTTATTTGCCCAGCAGTTTTCAAAATTAAAAACAGAGATTGGCAAAGTGATAATTGGTCAGAATGATGTTATAGACCAAACTTTGGTTTCTCTTTTCTGTGGTGGAAACTGCCTTTTGATCGGGGTGCCAGGATTGGCAAAAACTAAATTAATTCAGAGTATAGCTCAGGCGTTGGATTTATCCTTTAAACGTATTCAGTTTACTCCAGATTTGATGCCATCTGATATAGTAGGAACAGAAGTTTTAGATTCGAACAAGCAATTTACGTTCAATAAAGGCCCCATTTTTGCGAATTTAATTTTGGCGGATGAGATCAATCGAACTCCTCCAAAGACGCAATCCGCTTTATTAGAAGCAATGCAAGAGAAAATAGTAACTGTCTCTGGGATGCCATACAAATTGCCTAATCCATTCTTCGTCATGGCTACTCAAAATCCAATAGAGCAAGAGGGCACATATCCATTGCCAGAAGCCCAATTGGATAGATTCATGTTTAGTGTACTTTTGGATTATCCAAACTTTGCTGAAGAAATTGAAATAGTAAAATCAACAACGATTGATTCTGAAGCTGTCATTCAGCCAATCTTAAATGCCTCAGAAATTTTAGAAATTCATCATCTGGTAAGAAAAATTCCGGTAACCGATAATGTATACGAGTATGCAGTTGGTCTCGTAGCGCGCACTAGACCGAATAGTCCTCAAGCCTCCGATATTGCTAAAAAGTACATATCCTGGGGAGCGGGTCCTCGTGCATCACAGAATTTAATTTTAGCCGCCAAGTGTATTGCCATCAGTAAAGGCAAATATTCACCAGATATTGAAGATGTGCAGCAAGCCGCTATACCGGTTTTGAATCACAGAATTTTCAAAAACTATCAAGCCGAAGCTGACGAGTATAGTACCGAAATGATCATAAGAAATATATTGTAAGTTATGAGAGTTAGATTTTATATATGCATTTCATTAATTGGAATAGCCTTGAATACAAAAGCGCAGGTAGAGGTTATAGAAGAAATTCCTCCTACTAATGTATCAGAAAAGGAAAATTTACTAGAGAAATTCTGTACTTTTCTGAAAGGAGAATATAGTTCGCAGGCACAGTCCTCTAGAGATACAAACTACTATAACATTTCTTTATTCATGTTTCCTATCTGGGAAAAAGAAACGGATGCTAAATATTTCTATGTAGAACAAGCTATGTCGGGGAAAGAGGATAAACCATACCGTCAACGTGTATATAAAGTATATCAAACGGGACCGACGACCATCGTCAGTGCTATTTATACGATTAAAAAACAAGAGGATTTTATCAAACTGCATGAAAGTATAAAAAAGCAAAAATCACTTTCTAAAGATAAAATCGAGTATAAAGAAGGTTGCGATGTTTTTATGGAATACGATGGGACTAGATTTTATGGTGGTACAGTGGATAAAAAATGTCTTAGCAATTTACGTGGAGCAAAGTACACCACTACAGAGGTGCAGGTATTTGAAGACAAGCTCATAAGCTGGGATAGAGGATTTACTGATACTGGGTTTCATGCTTGGGGAGCTACTGCGGGGGGATATATTTTTGATAAAATAAAATAACTATGATTTTCATATCTGAATTAGCTAGTCAACGCGTCAAAGAAATCCTTGTAGCTGAGGGTAAGGAAGATGGTTATTTTGTGCGGGTGTCAGTCAAAGGCGGCGGCTGTAGTGGTCTGAGTTACGATATTCAATTTGACAATCAAATTCAACCAGACGACCAATTTTTTGAAGATAAAGGAATTAAACTCTGTACAGATTTGATGAGTTTCCTCTATGTATGTAATTCAACCTTGGAGTTTTCCGAAGGTCTCAATGGCAAAGGCTTTTACTTCACCAATCCCAATGCTGCTAGATCCTGCGCCTGTGGGGAGAGTTTCGCGGTGTAAGAAATAGGGGTTAAACTAAAAATCAAGTACTTTGCGAACAAAAAATAATAATTTTAAATTTTTCCTAGTTTATCTAGCATTTTCTTGGACTCAAGTAATAATAGCACAAACCACCAATATAAAGTGGGTAGTACCAGAAAAAGATACTAAACTACCTCATTATTATGTGAAAGAAGCGAATGGCAATTTGTTTACCTTCAATATACTTAATGATGGCTTTAAACTGAAAAATGTGCTAGTTAATGTCTATAATTCTAAAAATAAACTTATACAGGATATTGACCATAAAAAATGGGAGAGCCCAGCATGGAAATCAAGCGACTATGAATTTCAAAGTATAAAAAATTTTAATGGTCAAATTGTCCTAGTTCTAACGAAACAAGAGGACGACCGAGTTAAAATCTATTCTAATACTTTGGACAAAGATTATAAGGCTGGTAAACAATTAAAATTGTTAGGAGAATTCGGCAAAGAAAAATCGTCAAGTTCAACTGGTTTTTTTCAAGTTCTTTTTAACATTTTGACATATAATCCATTTTCAACGACGTATGTTAGAACCTTTGATAATAATATTAAATATATCACTTCAAAAGATGGGACAAAACATTTGTATTACAATTTTACTTACGACAAAACTGGAAAATATTTTGAAGCAATTTGTTTTTCTGAAGACTTCAAGCAATTATTCAAATGTAAACATCTATTGAAAGTATTCAAAGGTAAAGCCGATGTTTATGGGGAGGTGCGCATTCTAAATAATGGGGAAATATTATATAATTATGGTGGGAAAGGTGAAAAGGTAAAACGAGTAAATAATTTGGTGAAGATTTATGACAATGGACGAAAGATAAAAGTTAAAGAATATGATAACCTTGATGATGCTATAGCTATAGATAAGTATACTGATATTTCTATTGATCAAAGTGTACTTTATTCTTTTTATAAAGTAACTCCAGATAAAAAGAAGAAAAGGAATAATGCCTTAAACGGATTTGTATTGTACGAGGTAAATCTAAATAGTCTAGAGACTAAGGTTAATAAAGAGAGTTTAATCGATGAGGAACTAATTTATAAGATGTATTCTGATAAAAAGGCTTCAAAAGTAAAACTTGAAGAAGGTATAACAGATAGGTGGACTTTAGTCAAGTTTGTAGTACTAAAGGATGGTTCCAAATTAGCAGTTCTAGAAGATAGACAAGTGAAATCGACAACGTATAATTATACTAGTGGGACATCTAATACAGTTGTTTCATCTAGGACATATTATTCATATTACTTTGGAGATATTTTAGTACTTAAATTTAACAATGATAACAGAATAGATTGGACGAAGGTATTGTATCGAAGGCAGGGTTATTATACTGAATCTACTTTGCCTTATATGGGGACACTAGTTGTACCGTATGAAAATGATATAAATTTAATTTATAATGATGGAGGTAAAAATATTCAAGCGCAGGGATATTCTGGCTCAGATTCAAAGGATAAAGCAGTTAAGGCTGGAAATATAAAGAAATCAAATGCTATTATGAAAACCATTTCGAGTGATGGAACGGTTCAAAGTAAAATAATTTTTAACGGCGCTGTCAATGATGAAATTATGGTAACGTCATCATATAGAACAATGGATGAAAGCACTATTGTATTGAATGCTTCGTTTAGAAAAAAAATGAAGTTCGGGTTGTTAAAATTTGGCGATTTTTCAAATTCTAGTCAAGAGCAGTTGTCAGAAAAAACAACAGAAAAGGTTGAGCAAGAAAATGCTAATTATGATTTGCCTGAATCAAGTCCAGAAGACTATGAGGTCAATAGAAAAACGGATAGTATGAGGCAGTTAAGAGGCTTAGCTCCGCTTTATAGATATCCTGAAAAAAAGGAAGAAACACTTAAAACAGAAGATGGAATTGAGCTAACTAAGGAAGATATTGAAAAGGAAGATAAAATAGTAGAACAAAGAGAAGCATTGATAGAGGATTTAAGGAAGAAGATAATTTCAGATAATCCGGATGATTATTATACTGTGCAAATATTAGAATCAGTCGAAGAGATTAAACAGCATGAATATTTTGACAAAATAAAAGGAGTCAGTAACAAATATGAAAATGGGATGTATAAATACCTTGTTGGGAATTTTAACTCAGAGGAGGTGGCTATAGAATTTCAATCTTATCTAAAAAGACAAGGTATTGAAGGGGAAGTTATACATTATGTGAATAATAAGAAGGTGGCGGATTAAACCTTTTTTCTTACAATTTAAACTCACTCGTCGTATGGAAGGTGATATCAGGATAGTCTTTGATAGCGAAATCTAGCAGCCAGTTGCTTTCTGCCATAAAGACTTTATTTTCATCCTTATCGTAAAAGACATTATTGGATTTGTATTAGGTTTTCATAGTTGTAATAACAATTATGTTAGTTTTGTTTTATTTGCAGATTCACGCCTTGAGAAATTCATATTCATAGACTTTAGGCTCAATTTTTTTAGCAAGGTCTTTCAATCTTGCTCTGAGATTAGCTATAAGAATATTATATTTTTCATCTTGGCTTTTGTTGTTCATTTTGCCTTTATCGCCTGACCCATCTAATGCAAGTTTTCTGCCTTGGAAATGCTCTCGAATATCGTAGAGTGATGCGTTGACATTAATATTTGGTTGTTCGTGATAGTATGTCCAGAGTGCTCTACCAGCATCAAATACAGCCTTTGCTTCATCTGAAAACTTAGGAATAGATTTATATGTGGCTATAGGTTCTTCGACTGAGTTAAATATATCCTTCTTGATTTCCGACCGCATACCAGAGCTAATGAAATCGGTCATAAAATGACTTTCAAAACGTTCTTTGGCATTCACTTCTTCTTCTGTAAACGGTATCCAATGATTAGTCCCATATTTTGATTGAATGTTATTAGAAAACAAAGTATATGTAAAACAGTCTCTCTGAAACTCTATATCCTTTTCCCAATTATCATTTGGGTATAAGAACTGGTCTCGGTCATTGAGCCATGTGGCATCTATACAATGACGAACTGTAAAATAAATAGAAGTCTCAATTAAATTTTGAGCACCAATAAATGACCACCTATTAGGGTGATTAGATACATTATAAATACTTATAAAATTACTATGTTGGAAATCGCTCCCATATAGACCAATAGAGCCAATGTTATCTTTACTTTCCTTACGATTGTGATATTTTCTATACCAGTCGGTTATAAAAACTTTGTCGTCATAAGCATAAAATATTTTCTTACCTATTGCAATTCCTTTATTGTCAAAAATCTCACAATTAATTTCTTCAATTTTTTTTCTACCATCGAGAGACCATATCATAAACCCAATGGGAAAATTTCCTTTTACATTATCAAAAGTATTCGCTTGGCAAATGAAACCTCCTAAATAATTAGCCTTAAAATAATTTCTAAATTTTGAAAAATTGGGACCTTGAATAATTTTTAATTTAGAAAATTGAGCAAGGATTGCATTAGGTAGTTTATCATATATTCTTGTTAAGAATTGAGCAAACAACTCCTTTGTAGCAATTCCAATAATATCTCCATATTCTAGCTGTGATTTTGTAAACGAAACTCCGCGTTTATTAATTCTCTCTTTATCTTTTGTATCATTATTTGCAGTTTCAGCATAAGGCGGATTTATATAAACAACTAACTTCTTTCTCTTTTCAGGGTCATTTATTATATCTTGCAATGATTTAGGTAGTTTGGAGAAATCATCATTGAGAAAATCAAATTGAAAGACATGACTATCTAATAGGTTCGCTCCATTTTTTATACGGTCGTGCATGACCTCTACATCTTGTCTATCGAGGGTAGAGGCATAGATGTTGTATTTATTTGTCAGACCATTCAATAGATTTCCTGTACCTGACGCGCAGTCCCAGATATAGTATTCATCTTGCCAGTTTTCGCCTAGGTAATCTGTCAAATACTTTTGGGATAATTCTACCCAAATCTGAGGAGTAAAGAAACTTCCTTTTCGCTCTCTGACATCCTGCGGTACTAGTAAATCTCTGCGCTCTACGATATAGTCCCAATATTCTTCCTTAGGAGGTCGGTCATAGCGATTCCAGAATTGAGTATGGGCTAGTTGGTTGTCGTTAAATTCTACTTTAGCGCTGCTAAACATACCTGCCTCGTTTAGTTTTCGCTCTAGTTCGTAATAGCTATTTTTTAGAAGTACGAATAGTTTATCTTTGAGCGTATTATTCTCTCTCGAAAGTATGTCTGCGAGATAAAAATCACCATCGATTATACCTGTCTTTTTTGCTATATCCCAATTAACTGCTATGGTAGGCTTAACTTCTACTAGCCACTTATTATAAATGACCATAAAATTGTTTTTATCAATTTTAGTTTTAGTCATTCCAAATTTTCCTACTTTGAAATTTTCTTTTATAAATTTTTTAAGTTCACGACTGTCTTTGTCGTAATGAAATATCAAGGATTTTTCATCTACGCTCTTTTTGACTTTATCAAAGATGAGCTGAAACTCTTTGGTTTCGTGGTTGGATGGTGCTACCGTCCAGTTAAAATCATTCTGATAAAATATATCATGAATATCATTATAAGGAATAAAAGCTATTTTATCGGCATCTAATGCGCCTAAAAATGGTGGAGGTAGATACTTGTCAAAAGTTCGCGCTTTCCCGATAGTGAGAATAAGCTGTACAATAGATTTGTATATGTCTGACGATCCTTTTTTGGCTTCTGCCCATAGCAAGGATTCTTGTTCTGTAATCGATGTAACCTCCTGAATCATAGATATACAAAAATCAACCTTGCCTATGATTCGCGTACTATCGAACATATAAAAGTAGTCACTAGCTACTTTGTTTTTAAGCTCTTCTTCTAGTATTTTGTGATAGGACATATTGTTTCTTATTCTGCGAATATAACTAAAAAGCCTTTTTCACTAAATTTTTACTCAACATTATCCAGAAAAAAAATTTAGAGCAGAATATAATTAAATATTGATATTACCTGATGCTATGTTTGTGTCGAGTTACAACTTAAACTCACTTGTCGTATGGAAGGTGATATCAGGATAGTCTTTGATAGCGACATCTAGCAGCCAGTTGCTTTCTGCCATAAAGACTTTGTTTTCATCCTTATCGTAAAAGACATTATTGGATTTGTATTTTATAAATTCTTCTATCTTTTTTTCATCACCAGTCATCCAGCAAGCTTTGAAGTAATTGACTGGAGCCATTCGGCACTTGGCTCCATATTCGTGCTCTAGTCTATATTGTATGACTTCAAATTGGAGTTCACCTACTGTTCCAACTATCTGTCGGCTGCCATGATAGGAGCGAAATAGCTGTGCCACGCCTTCATCGGTGAGTTGTTCTAGACCTTTCTGAAGTTGTTTGGTCTTCATAGGATCTAGATTGATGATTTCTTTGAATATTTCCGGGGAGAAATTAGGAATTCCTTTGAAATAAAATTTCTCACCTTCGGTCATTGTATCACCGATTTTGAAATTTCCTGAATCATACAATCCAACCACATCACCCGGATAGGCATCCTCTATAATACTCTTTTGAGAAGCCATAAAAGTTGTAGGATTATTGAATCGCAATTCTTTATTTTGACGCACGTGGTAGTAGAATTTATTTCGTTTAAATTCACCACTGCAAACGCGCATAAATGCTATTCTATCTCTATGTTTTGGGTCAAGATTGGCGTGAATTTTAAAGATAAATCCAGAGAATTTAGACTCTGTAGGCGCTACTTCACGCTCGCTGGTGAGGCGAGGTCTTGGGTTAGGAGCTAATTGCACAAAGGTATCCAGCAATTCTTGTACACCGAAATTATTGACCGCTGAACCAAAATAAACAGGTGCTATTTGACCATGTAAATAAGCATTTCTATCTAGATCAGGATATACACCATTGATGAGTTCTAAGTCTTCCCTCAGTTGATTGGCTTCCATAGCTCCTACATGCTTGTCTAATTCATCAGAAGATATATCTTGAATAGAGATATAGTCGTCAGTGACCTTTTGCTGACTAGGGGAGAAGAGACTAATCTTTTTTTCTGGAATATTATATACCCCTTTAAAAAATGTTCCTTTGCCTATAGGCCAGCTAAGAGGCTGTACATTGATATTTAGTTTTTTTTCTAGTTCATCCAATAAATCGAAGGGATCTTTTCCATCTCTATCCATTTTATTGACAAAAACAATGACGGGCGTATCTCGCATACGGCAAACTTCCATCAATTTCTCCGTTTGTTCCTCCACCCCTTTCACACAATCTACGACCAATATAACACTATCAACGGCTGTCAAAGTTCTATACGTATCCTCGGCAAAGTCCTTGTGACCTGGAGTATCGAGAATATTGATCAATAAATTTTTATATTCAAACGTCATGACCGATGTCGCCACCGAAATTCCTCTTTGCTTTTCTATTTCCATAAAATCAGAGGTCGTGGACTTCTTGATTTTATTGGATTTAACTGCTCCTGCAGTCTGTATAGCTCCACCAAATAAGAGTAGTTTCTCTGTTAAGGTCGTCTTTCCCGCATCCGGGTGAGCTATGACCGCAAATGTTTTTCTTTTTTCTATTTCTTGTTCGAACATATAAACAGTATTCGGAAGTTAGTGGTCAGTAATTAGAGATATGATTTAAGTCACAGTTGTAAGTCACAGTATCAAAGAGAGGAATTTTTAGTTAAGTTTTTAAATAATACAAACTATTAAAAATTTAGAACTCAAAATTAATAATTATCAATACATTTCATATTTACAAAACTCACAATCCAAGTTTGAATTAACTAATTGGAAGCGCACAGAGGACTTTAATCCTATCTTCTTCATAGCGGGTTTGTTGGAAGAAATAATCCACACATCAAAACCCGTATAATGTCTTTTGAGCATATCTCCTATATCTTTGTAGAACAACTCAACTTCCAAAATTTCCAAGCGCTCATCATACGGAGGATTTAAAACCAGTATGCCCTTGGTTTGTGGAGTGATTTCAAAAAAATTATCGCGCGAAAATTGCAATCGTGAGCTATTGATCTTCATGTCAAAGAGATTCATTTTAGCTATATCGAAAGCTTCACTCGATTTTTCGTTGATATAGAAATCAATATCAGGGGTGATGACTTTTTCCATGACTTCTTTTTGAAGCTTTTTAAACTCTGCCATATCAAAGCCTTCAAGGTTGAAAAATGGCCATTTTTCTCGGTGAATATTGACAGGATAATTGGAGGCTATCATGAGGGCTTCGGCGGTTAAAGTCCCAGAACCAGCCATCATATCATAAAAATCTCTTTCTCCTTTCCAGCCAGTCATCAATATCAATCCTGCAGCCAAGCATTCATTCATCGATGCCTCTGTTTGACGTTTTTTATAACCTCTTTTATAAAGCGGTTCTCCTGTAGTATCGATGGATACAACACAGTTATGTGTTTTAGATATATAGACTTGAATACGTATATCTGGCCAGCGAACATCTACGCTCGGTCGTTTTTTAAACTTAGCAAAGAAGTAATCCGCTATGGCATCTTTAGCTTTGAGGCTTATAAAATGGGAGTTTTTGACTTGCTTCGTCACCACTACATTTTCTATGGCAAAAGTTTGTTCTAGCCCTATATATTTATCCCAAGAAAAACTCTTAAGCATTTTATACATCTGCTCTTCGTCTTTAAATTCAAAACTAAAAAGCGGTTGGTATATTCTCAATCCTGTTCTCAAACAGAGATTGGCGCGCATCATTTCTTCAAAGCTGGCCTCAAAAAGCACACTGCGATTGAGTTTTTCAGTTTCTGTGATACCTAAAGAATGTAATTCGGCCTCGAGAACTTCTTCTAAACCTTGAAATGTTTTGACTATATACTTCAAACTATTGAGTTAAATAGCTGCAAAAGTAAAGGATTTTCACAGCTTGACATACATAAAAAAACCGCCAAAGTGAATTGACGGTTTTTCTTGGTGATAAAAATTAGACTCAGAAAATTATTGATCCCACCATATCCTTCTAAAAATAGTAGTATTTGATGGACAATTTGAATTTGCTTGTTGTTCAGCAGCTGAATAAAAGAAGGAACGAGGTATTTGTGTTCCAGTATTTGGTTTTAATGCAGGCATACCAGTTCTTCTCCAGTCATTCCAGCCTTCTAGTGTGGTAAACATGGCTATATGTTTCTGAAGCATAATATTGTTCATGGATTCATCTGCGGATACTGTCGTAGCGAAGGCATCATCAGATGTTCCAGTGATTCTAGTAATATTCGCATTGACAGCCATTTTAAGATCTGCGGATGCGGATTGTCCTAGAGCTTTTTTAGCCTCTGCTTGAATAAATTTTATTTCATCATAAGACATAATACAGACTTCAGAATTATCATTTCCATAATATGAGCCAACTAATTCGTCTTGATCTACCATAAATGCCTTACGTGGATCATTATTGGCATCTAGTTTGGCTATAAATTCTTCGTGTACTACAATATCTCCTCTATTTGTATTAAACTGATTCCATGGAGCTGCATTATATGCACCTCCAGCAATGAAGCTGACAATAGCATTATCAGCAGAGGATGATAATGCCTTATTAGACGCATCCAATGCTTTTTGATAATACGAATTTCCTTTCACTTTCGTGAGATGTAAATAATGACGTGCCTTGAGTGCATAGGCTAGTTTAATCCATTTAGCTGTACTTCCGCCATATAGCAAATCGGCACTTGCTTCTATAGGAGAGCCACCATTAGGAGCATTCAATAATGTTATAGCCTCATCTAATAAAGCATCCGCTGCTGCATAAACACTTTCTTGTTTATCAAACTTGGGATTTACCTTTTCTAATCCTAAAAAGGCTTCTGAATAAGGTATATCGCCCCACACATCGGAGGCTTGGATTATGCCCAAGGCTAATAAGATATTTCCACACGCTTGATGGTGAGGGCGACTTCGTTTCTTTGCACTTTCTTTAAGGTCATAAGATGATTTAAGGGCAGAAGTAAAGAAACTAAATTTCCATATATTGTCGAAATCGCCAGCATTGAGAATATAGTTGGTATATGACATGGCTTGTCTGTCTATGCCTCTAACATAATTAGTAAAAATGGAACTAAAAATGGAAAGTTCTGCTCCATTATTATAGGCATTTTTCACAATGGCTGCTGGTAAAATCAATTTAGGATCAGCATCGGTCAAGGCAGAAGGATCTGTATTCACATCAAGAAAATCTTTAGAACATGAACTAAGAATGAAGGTTAATCCCAAAGTTAAAATTATAATACTATTTTTCATTTGTATAAATTATTTAATGATTAATTATTTAAATTTAAAATGCTACTCTAGCTTTGAGACCAATACTTCTCATACCTGGCATAGTATAGTAATCTAATCCTTGAATATTGGAATTACCTGTCAGGCTTTGTTCAGGATCCACTCCACTATATGGTGTCCATAAAAGAATATTTCTTACGAATAATCCTAATTCAAGTCCTTTGAAAATTTTTAACTTGTCAGTATTAAAATTGTAACTCAAACAAAGTTCTCTTAGCTTAAGAAAATCAGTTTTCTCTACAAATTGCCCTACAGCACCTCCAAAACCTCCTCCATTGCCTGAGTACCAGCTTTCATCTAAAATAGTTTGTACCGAATTCGTTCCACCTGCTCCTGCAACTTCATTTCCAGCAGCATCATAATGGAATACTTTTCCATCCGCATCTGTATGTCCTGCTACACCACTGAATATCGTGGAACTTCCTCTATTCTCTGTTTCTTTAGATACTCCAAATGTATTTAATGTACCTTTCGTCCCATTCCACATTTCACCGCCATTTTTCCAACTTAATAAAGTTGATAAAGACCAGTTTTTATATGTGAATGTATTCCCAATACCCATGATGAAATTTGGATTAGGATTCCCCATTACTTTAAGGTTGGGATCTACTATTGGTTTTCCGTATTCATCTGACGTTTTATCATCATTGATAATCATTCTTCCACTTTCATCACGTAAAAACTCTGAGGTATAAATTACGCCCCATGGCTGTCCAATGATATGATTGATAGTGGTTCCAGAAAAACCATGAATACTTAATGTATTTATGCCTGGGTAAAGGTCTAATACTTTATTGCGGTATAAACTCCAGTTGATAAAGGCATCCCATTTGAAATGTTTAGTTTTTACAGGGGTAGCATTTAACATAACCTCCATGCCTAAATTTTGAAGACTTCCAGCATTCAAGACTGATGCCGCATATCCTGTTCCAGATGAAATCTCAACTGGAATTATCTGATTGGTAGATTTATTATAATATAGCGATACATCAATTCCTAATCGATTGTCAAAAAATCGTATATCAGTTCCAATCTCGTAGTTATAAGTAAACTCATTCTGTAAATTAGGGTTGCCAGCTACATTTCTAGACTGATACGCTTGAGTGGCGCCGAAAGGAAATTGTATACCATTCCCTGACCAAGGGTCATCCATAGTAGCAGGAGTGAAATAATTTTTAGTAACATAAGGATCCGCATCGCGTCCTACCATAGCGAAGGTTCCTCTTACCTTACCAAATGAAATAATGCCTTTATTGGTCATATCTTCAGAAAAGATATAACTAGCATTTAAACTAGGGTAAACATAGGTATTAAATTCAGGATTTAATGTAGATGTTCTATCTATTCTAATAGTACCTTCTAGATATATCTTATTTAAGTAATCAAATTTAGCCACACCATAAACTGATTGTTTTCTCTGATCTGTATAATTCTCTTTGGTAATAAAACTACTCGCATTATTCATATTGTAGAAATGCTGCTGGTACAAACCATTTCCTTCGTTATACTGCTGATTGCTAGAATTATCATAAACATTGGCACCAATTATAAACGAACTATTCCAATTGTTTTTGAGTTTAAATGGCATAGTTAGAAATACATCGGCAGTAATTACCTTAGAATTTACATTTATAATTCTATTACTTCCAGTGGTTTGGGCTCTAGAATTTATCTCGATATATTGGTGGTTTCGCTGAGAATAGACATCACCTCCAAATCGACCAGTTAAGGTAATAAATGAATTGAGGTCATAATTAGCAGTAATACTTCCGATAATTCTATCTACGTTCGTTTTTGAAAAATCATTGTTCGCTGACCAGTATGGATTATTATAACCACCACCAGCTCTAAATGTTCGTTGACGACCATTCGCTAATTCATAGGCTCTATTTTCAATCAAATTAGGATTTTCCGCTCCATTAGCGTTATCGAAAGTGACTGGCGTTCTCAATAAAGCTAGCATAATACCAGATGTATTGCTACCTTGCTGAAGTTGATTTTCTCTTGAATTGGTATAGTTGAGTGAATAACTAATATTAAATTTATCAGAGAATTCATTAGTCGCTCCAAATCCCATATTAAATCGATTATGGAAGTTATTAGGCATATAACCTTTTTGATAGCGGTCTGAAATAGAAAAACGAAAAGGATTCTTAGTTGTTCCCCCATTTAAAGCTATACTGTGATCTGTAGTAAATCCTTGTTCGAAGAAATTTCTTTGATTATCAAATGGTGTCACTTTTTCAGTTCCATTTGGATTAGATTGTCCAACTATTCTACCATGAATGGAATAGGTATAACTAGGATCTTTCCAATATCTCAATGTATCTATAAGTGCTCCCCAAGAGGTACCTCCTGCAAAACCACCAGATGTAGCAGGATCAGCATATTTACCTCCAGAACCTTGAGAAAATTTATTCTGTAAATCATAGAATTTATTTACATTATCCAAGGAATAGGAACTACTGTAAACGATATCTATACCCTTTTTTGCTTCACTTCTACTTCTGCCTTTTTTTGTAGTTATTATTATAGCTCCATTAGCTGCTTGGGAGCCATACAGGGCAGAGGCAGATGCACCTTTCAGTACATTGACACTTTCTATATCTTCTGGGTTAATATCAACACCTCTGTTGGAAGCACTGGTCGAACCGTTACTTCCCAATAAGGTATTATCACCATCATCTGGATTTCCACCTATGTTCTGAGAGTTATCTATAATAATGCCGTCTACAACTAATAATGGCTGATTAGAGCCTCTAAGAGAAGTAGGTCCTCTCAATCTCATATTGACTCCAGCACCAGCTACTCCACTACTCTGCGTAATTTGAAGTCCCGCAACCTTACCGTCTAGCCCTTTGAATACATCTCCTTGAGCTGCCCTAGTGATTTCCTCACTCTTTACTTCCTGAGACGAGTAACCTAATGATTTCTTCTCCTTTTTAATACCAATAGCTGTGACTACCACTTCATCGAGTTTCATTTTATCCTCACTTAGTATGAAATCTACTGAAGTAGCACCTAAAGCCAAAGTTTGATAGGAACTTTTAAATCCAAGAAAGGAAGCCTTGAGTTTTAAACTTCCATTCATTTTTTCAGGAATAGTCAGCTTGAATACTCCTTCATTATTCGTTCTAGCTCCTATATTGGTTCCTTCTACAAGGACTGTAGCCCCTGAAATACCATCATTGTCATTGGAGCTAATGACCTTTCCTGTAATCGTACGCTGAGCATTTAAACTCAGACCTAGAATGGTTGCTAGCCATAAGAAGAGCAATTTTTCTCTTTGCATATTTAATATTTTTTTAGATTTTAATAATGACAAATATATGTTAATTATTTTATCAATGTTATTTTTTTGTTAAATAATTTGCAAAAAAATATGCTAGTCCGCAATTGTACCACTAAAAATAAGATTTCTGAATTCCCCTGCATGTTCGGCAGACAGGCTTGTCTGTTGACAAACAGGGCTGCGCTTCATCCGCCAGAGGCGGACGCTGATGGTCAGAAGCCTCGTCCTGCGAACCTTTGCTGACCTAAGCGTTAGAATGCAAGAATCTGTATAATGTTTTCTGCTAAGGAAGCGCACTAGCATAAAAAAAAACTTGCCAAGGGTTGGCAAGTTTTTAATAATTGAAAATGAATAAGTTAAAATCTATCTAGTATTGCCCAATCCAGTAATCTTCTGGATAGACTTGGTCGTCATTTTATCGCCTAACTTGATACGAACATAATAGTAAGAAGAAGTTTCATTCGATTTAGGAACGAAAGTATAATTCTTATTTCCTTCTGTCAAAGTACCATTCTCTAATACCTCAATGACACGACCTTGAATATCGACCACATCCACATAAACTGGCTGTGTTTTATCATTATAGAAGCTCACTTGAGTCGATTCCATAAATGGATTTGGATATATACTGATTGGTTCTGCATTATCTCTGTCTGAGATTTCTTTGACTTCTTTTTCTGTCAGGCTTGGATTTTCTTTAGAAAGACTTGTGACACCGCCGCTGCATTCAAAGCCATATAGTTCCATAAATGATGCCGTAGCACCTTTGATTTCGATTTTGCCATCTTGCTCTTCGATGGTCAGAACACCTTTTTTCAAACACCATAGAAAATTTTCATCTCTCGTAGCATTCAAGACTTCATACTCTTCAAAATAGAATTGATTTCCCTCTACGAAACCTCTCACGGCTATTTCTGCATATTTCCCACCCTTAGATTGTATCAAAGCAATTCCAGTCACTTGGTTTCCATCTTGTTTTAAATTATACTTATAGGTAAATTCAGCTATATAACCCGTCTTGGTATCATTGTACTGATAACGTGTACCATTCCATTCGCCAGATATGTCTATCGCAAAAAGATTCAAAGCAAAAAAACTTAATGCAAGCGTTGTAAGTATTGATA
This sequence comes from Sphingobacteriales bacterium, assembly GCA_021297855.1. Classification (GTDB taxonomy): domain Bacteria; phylum Bacteroidota; class Bacteroidia; order Chitinophagales; family JADJOU01; genus CHPMRC01. Next base: position 20,820 of record JAJTHM010000029.1, read on the forward strand.
ATTTCATAATTTCTAATTTTTATTTATCGCAAAGGTAAACTCATTTTTCGACAAATGCAAGAAGTGAATATGTTAAAAATAGATTCAGAGTTTAAAATTTCCCAAGTTTTTCAAAAACTCTTTAGCATCAGAAGGAGAAGTCAATCGTATGAGCTGCCAGTCTTTTGTATTCTTTTCAAAGAGTTTGGAATATCTATTCTTCATATTAGGGTAACTCGTCCACATCCAAACTATGATAGAATCTTTCGATAAAAAGGACTTTTGAAAGGATTCTTGATTATTCGTTCCCCACAATGTTTTTCTGTCGAACAACCTGGTTATACTTCTTTTTAATACACGAAAAAATACAAGATGAAATGGATAGTCAAGCCAAATGATGGTTTGCACATTTCTCCATTTGACAGGTTGTGTTCTACTGTAATTGCCATCGAGCAACCATTGTTCATCATTTGTAGCTAGTCGAACATTATTTATAAGTTCTTCATCACTCGCAAATTTCCAATCATCTTTCCAATATAGAGAATCCATTTCTATATAAGGTAATTTTAGTTTGCTAGCTAACTCCTTACTAAACGTAGATTTCCCGCTGCCAGAAGTGCCAATGACGTTGATGCGATTGAGTTTAGAAGTATCACACTTCATACCTTCATAAATGTTTTTAAATCTGATAGACTACAATCTTTCATTCCCATACTTTCATAAAAAGCTTTCTGTTCAATTGCGCTATCTGTTAATAATATAATTTGACGCACATCTTCATATTTATCTAATATCTGTTTCATAAGATGACGACCTATACCTTGACGTTTATATGCTTTAAGAACTAAAATGTCTTGAATATAAATAATGGTTTCTCCATCTCCTATCGTTCGAATTAAACCTACCAATTTTTCTCCATCCCATACAGAAATGACATCCAAAGAATTAGCTATACCGCGCATGAGCTTTGGTAGATCATTGGTATAGTTTGTCCATCTAGAGTCTATGTAGAGTTCTTCTACTTTCTCCGCTGAAAGTGTTTTAGTAAAATTATATTCAAAATTCAAAACTGAGAATTCAAAATTAGAGTTTACTTTTCCACTCATTCAATTTCATCAAAGCCTCCATTGGGGTCAAGGCATTGACATCCATTTTTTCTAATTCATCGCGCAGAACAATCAATCGAGGATCTGTTTGGTCGAAGATGCTCAACTGATAAGTCGATTTATCTGCTATTTGTTTCATTTTCTTTTTCATACTTTCTTCGGCGAGCGATTTCTGTTCAAGTTCATGCATGATATTTTCTGCACGCTTTACTATATCATGAGGCATCCCTGCTAGCTTGGCGACATGTATTCCGAAGCTGTGTTCGCTTCCTCCTTCGACCAATTTTCGAAGAAAGATAATATGCCCATCGACTTCTTTCGTCTTGATGTGAAAGTTTTTGATGCGCTCGTGTTTGACGGCTAGTTCATTGAGCTCGTGATAGTGGGTAGCGAAAAGGGTCTTGGGTTTTTCTTTGGAGAAATATAAAAATTCTGCTAAGCTCCATGCTATTGAAATGCCGTCATACGTGCTTGTTCCTCGACCTATTTCATCCAGTAATATTAAACTTCGCTCTGAAAAATTATTAACTATACTAGCTGTTTCATTCATCTCTACCATAAAAGTAGATTCGCCCATACTCAGGTTGTCATTGGCTCCTACACGGGTGAATAATTTATCTACATAGCCTATATCTGCGGACTTAGCAGGAACAAAACTCCCCATCTGCGCCATCAATACAATCAATGCCGACTGTCGCAGCAGGGCAGACTTTCCACTCATGTTGGGTCCTGTGAGCATGATGAGTTGTTGCTCTGAATTGTTGAGATAAATATCATTGGGAATATAGAATTCTCCTATAGGAAGTTGTTTTTCTATCACTGGATGTCTTCCTTCTTTGATATCAATAATTAACGAATCATTGACCGATGGTTTGGTATAATCATTCTGTAACGCCACTAGAGAAAAGGAAAGCAAACAGTCTATTTCCGCTATCGTCTGCGCATTGCGTTGAATAGGTTCTATGTATTCTAGGGCTTCTTGCATCAATTCTGCCCACAAGACATCTTGAATCTGATTCAATTTTTCTTCTGCACCCAGTATTTTTGATTCGTATTCTTTGAGTTCAGGCGTGATATAACGCTCCGCATTGGTCAAGGTTTGCTTTCGAATCCAATTCTCAGGAACTTTATCTTTATGCGTATTCGTTACTTCGAGGTAGTAGCCAAATACATTGTTGAATCCAATTTTCAAACTCGATATTTGCGTGGCTTGTTGTTCACGTGTCTGTATATCGATGAGATATTGTTTGCCGTCGGTGACGAGAGATAAATATTCATCGAGTTCGCTGTGAAAGCCACGTTTGAATGCAATTCCTTTAGTTAATAACGCTGGGGGCTCTTCCAAGAGCTTTTGCTCTATGATTTCTACTAAACTATGACATGGCTGAAGAAAGTCGATGTATTTCTTATAATCTATCGAATCTGTCGTTTGAATCAAAGCGATGAGACCTTTAATTTTTATAAGAGAGCGTTTTATTTGCACCATATCTCTAGGCTGCGCTTTGAGCATGGACACCTTGGAAATCAATCGCTCTAAATCACCAATTTGATAAATGATATTTTTCATTTCATCACGGAATCCATCCTTCTTCGTTAAATATTCGACAAGGGACAATCGTCTATCAATTTTTTCTATTGATACTAGTGGGTGCAATATCCATCGCTGCAGCATACGTGAACCCATGCTGCTCTGGGTTTGATTCAGTATATCAAAGAGAGAAACTGCCTGTGCATGCTGACCCTGGACCAATTCTAAATTTCGTATTGAGAAATTGTCTAACCATACGACCTCCGCGGGTTTTAGTACAGTTATTTTTTGAATGTGGTCTAGTTTATGCTGCTCATTGCTATGCAAATAATGCAGAATAGTAGATGCGGCTATGGTTCCTTCATCGTAGGTCTCAATGCCGAAACCTTTCAATGAATTTGTCTGAAATTTTTTAAGAAGCGTCTCTTTAGAATAGTCGTCTCCATAGACCCAGTCTTCCATACCATAGGTATAGAATTGTTGACTGATGCGTTTCAGATAAATAGATTTATTCTGCCTAGGGATGAGAATTTCCGAAGGTCGGTAAGAATGTAATAATTTATCGATATAGGATTCTTCCCCTAACCCAAGATAAAATTCTCCTGTGCTGATGTCAATAAAGGCAATTCCGATTTTTTTAGGCCCAATATATAACGAAGCGAGATAGTTATTTTTCTTGGAATCGAGAATAGAATCTTGGCTTGCCATTCCTGGGGTAATGATTTCCGTCACGCCTCGTTTGACAATGGTCTTAGTCATTTTAGGGTCTTCCAATTGTTCACAAATAGCCACGCGATACCCAGCCTTGACTAGTTTTGGCAGATAGTTGTCCAGCGCATGATAAGGGATACCCGCTAGTGGAATTTCACCATGAGGTCCAACTCCTCTTTTCGTCAAGGTGATACCTAAACAAGAAGCAGTCTTGACAGCATCTTCGCCAAAGGTTTCGTAGAAATCGCCCACTCGAAATAGCAAAATCGCATCAGGATATTTCGCCTTGATTTGATTGAATTGTTTCATTAAAGGGGTTTCCTGACTCATGTTCAAAATTGCTATAAATAACGAAAATACTTAGATTTGGCCTCTAGGAGGAGCTTTGTTTTTAACACAGAATTATACTTGTGGAAAAGTCAATGTAGTGCAGAGGTTTTGTCATTGAAGAGCCTAAGAAAAGACTTAACATTGAAATTAATTTTTTTAATATACTATTGCTTTAGATTAGCTAAAATTGATTAACTATGGCAAATGGTATCATGCGCTTTGAAGCGCAATTGGAAATAATTGAAATTTTATTAAAGGAGTCCAAAGCGCAAGAAAATAGAGTATTCTGGTTATTTGATAATAATCTGAGAACCCATTTCTTCATGTTACAAGGCCTTGCCAGACTGTATGCAAAGGCGCATAATAAAAAACTTTTCACTAAAATAAAAAACAAATCTAAAGAAATAGAAGACGCATTTGGTTGGTTGGATTTTTATAATTCATATACCTATAGTTTTACCCGCACGAGAAGCATTTCTGCTGAGGTCAAAACCTTTTTCAAAGATAAATTTGAGCAAAGTGTAGATAACTGTCATAAATTGCTAAAAAAAGAAGGATGGTATAATGGTGATCGAATAAAAAAAATCAGAAAGCAACTGAAAGAGGCAGATTGGAAGGATGAAAATGTAGAAGCCGAACTTTTCGCTAGTATATATAAAAAAGAGGCAACAGAAATCCTACAATTTTTGCGTGATCACGAATTTCATTTCGCAGATATGGAGCATGATGTTCATGAGTTGAGACGGAAACTAAGATGGTTGAGTATTTATCCACAGGCACTTCAAGGAGCCGTGAAATTAGTGCCAAATGCCAAGGATAAAACTACCTTGGAAAAATACCACACTGAAGATATAGTAAACTCTCCATACAATCAGTTCAAGGCTTCGAGAAAATTAGCCGCGCATCTTAAATTGAACAAACCGCAGTTTTTAGCCTTGAGTTGGTTGATCGCAGAACTAGGAGAGCTGAAAGACAAAGGTCAGCGAATAGAAATTTTGACCTATGCGTTGATGAAAGTAGAAGGACTGACCAAAGAAAAGGCTACTGAAAAGACATATACTTTAATAGCGAAAACCTATCCTAAAGAAGAAATTCTGCTAAATAAGGCGTCTTCCTTATCTCAAGAATTCGTTAGTTTAGCGGTACTTGACAACCTAGTGATTGATTGAATTTCAATAAAGAAGTCTTACTAGAATCATTGACTTATCCTATGCCTTTCGGCAAGTATAAGGACGTAAAGGTTTGCGATTTACCTATTTTCTATCTCGAATGGTTTCTCAATAAAGATGGTTTTCCCAAGGGAAAGCTCGGCGATATGATGACGCTGATTTATCAAATCAAATTGAATGGATTGGAGGAGATTATTGTGAAATTGAAATCAGGCATTAAAGATTAAATACTCTTCTTAAAAACCCTTCCAATTTTGACTGAAGTGTATTATCTATTTTATCTTTAGGATTTATGTAACCATATTCGTCTAATAGAGAATATGCTAGTTCATATTCAGAACTTGCTACTTGGAGTTTTACTCCTCCTATTGCGTTTGTGATTAAAGGGTCTGCATTCACTGTGAGTTCATCTTTTAAAAAACAAGTGATTCCTTCATTTTCTAAAAAAGATTTTACAATATTGGCTTGATAACTAGACCAAAATGTTTTTACAGTGACAAAATCTTGAAATTCATTCATAATACAAATTTACTTAAAGTTTTTTTATATTGAACTTGATGTGTTTTTTGTGAATCCCTATGTTAGGACGGGACACCCCTTAAAAACGAAAAAAGTCACCTCAAAAGAGATGACTTTTTTTAATTTGGGTGGGCGCTGAGGGATGCCGACGATAAATGTCGGCATGCTGACCGCAGCGTCAGCATTCGAACTCAAGACCTATTACAATATTTCGCAATAAAAATTTGGAGTCGTTCTCTAGATAAATTCTTTAATTTTTTCTCTAAAACAACTGCTTCTGCTCTTGTTGGTTTAGTTATAAATCCAACAAGAATCCAAGGAATATATTTGGATGTAAAGTTTTCTAAACCATTATTGTGCCTTTCAAGTCTTGCTTTGACATCATTGGTCTGACCAATATAATATTTATCGTGCTTTTCTGAATAAAGGATATAAACGTAATACATATATAAAAAATGCCGACCTTAAAAAGTCGGCATTCTGGGTGGGCGCTGAGGGATTCGAACCCCCGACCCCCTCGGTGTAAACGAGATGCTCTGAACCAGCTGAGCTAAGCACCCTTTTTTTGTGCATCAAAGTTCTTCGTGTAAACGAGTTGCTCTGATGCTGACGAAGCTTTGCTTGTCAGCATGCCGCACTCCCGATAATAATCGGGACGTCGGCAACCAGCCTTGAAGCTAAGTACCCTTTGAAATCATTCGTCTTCACGAACAAAGGCAATTGCCTTTTTCAAAAGCGAGTGCAAATATATCGACTTTTTTTTGAGGTGCAAGTTTTTTTTACTTACTGTCTAAAATCACGGGTGTAGAGCCCTTTCCCATGATAATAACCTTAGTGTTCTGAGAGTTGGCTAACTCCTTATATGCTTTGATCTGCTCATATTGAAGTTGCCTATCGGTGAGCGATTGATTAATAATATTCTGATAATCTGATATACCTTGAGCTTCAACTCTTTTTCTCTCGGCTTCTTGTCTTTCCTTTTGAAGTACAAATTGCATTTTCTGAGCTTCCTGCTCGGCTTGTATTTTTTCTTCTATAGTTTTCTTTACTCGCTCTGGCAGGGCTATATTTCGGATCAGAAGTTGTTCCAAGATCAAACCCCTATTTTTAAAATCAGCCTCAATCGTTTTAAAAATTCGATTTTGAAACTCATCGCGTTTGCTAGAGTATAAGGCTATGGCTTCATAATATACCGCATTATCGCGAATCTTCGTCCGCGTGATCGGTCTAACTAATACTTCTCTATATTCAATACCTATATTTTGCAGTAGTTTAGGAGCACTGGATGCATTCACTCTATACAATACCGTCAAGTCTATCACTACTTCAAGTCCATCGGCTGTAAGAACCTTAATAGCATCGTCCCCTTGTTTGGCTCCTTCATCATGAACGCCGCTCATGGTATAATTTTGTGTTTTTATATCGAGTTCCGTGATATTGTAAAGTGGATTTACTATATGAAGTCCACTGCTTAAAGTTTCTGGATATACCTTGCCAAACATGGTTTTAACTCCAACTTTTCCAGTGCCAATCTGAACAAAAATAGAAAATAGAAGTCCAATAATAAAGATAGCGATTCCGATAAACTTTGATTTTTGAAATAAGGTTTTTAGCTTTTCGTCTGGAGATTTAATCTCAGCTACAGTGGATAAAACCATTAAAACTACCCCTAAAATAATTAAAAACATAGAATTGTGAATTTATAAACGGAAAACAACAAAGGCTTGAAATAAGTTCATTGTTGGGCTTAACCCACATTGCAGCAAGAATGTTAAAATACGCCCTTTAGATGTTAAAAATCGGGTAAGTTTGGTATAAAATCCTCGGTAAACCTAGTATTTTCGTTTCGATTTGATTTGTAGTACACAGGGGGGTGGTACATTTATAG
>JAJTHM010000088.1 GCA_021297855.1 Sphingobacteriales bacterium
GTATAATTTCTTCGGTTGAGTTTGAAAGCGAACTCATTCAAGTATTCCTGTAGGTATCGCTCTTTCACCACATGGTAAATACCTAGTAAAAAACGTTTCAAATTTGAAATGGTAACATTTATCCATTTTAAATCAATTTTGGATTTCAATTCTTCTGAAATAGTTTGAATATTTTCTTCAAAATAATTTTTCAAATTTACATAACTGCTTGATTTGTAGGAAAACAATATACTATCAGACGCAATATTTTTTTTCGTCTGTTTATAATTTGACGAAGAAAAATTATATGTACATTTGTTATTCATTTGCTGCACCTATCAGAAATACCGTTGCCGTTATTAGAATATAAAAAGTTCCACAAAAGCGAATAGCATGAAAAAATTATCCATCATAATTCCTGCATACAATGAAGGAAAAACCATATACCAAATACTTGACAAGATTAAGTGCGTTACATTGATCAACGAAATTCAAAAAGAAGTAATCGTGGTCAATGACTGCTCAACAGAGGATACGGAAGCAGTCATCCAAGAATATATACGTAATAACCCAGGCTTGAGTATCACTTATCTAAAACATGAGACGAACAAAGGAAAGGGTGCGGCGCTGCATACAGGAATCAAAAATGCAACAGGAGATTACCTCATTATTCAAGATGCAGACCTAGAATATGACCCCAATGAATATAATATTTTACTAAAGCCCATCACAGATGGTTTTGCGGATGTAGTTTATGGCTCCAGATTTATAGGTGGCAAGCCGCATCGAATTCTTTTCTTTTGGCATACAATTGGCAATAAATTTTTGACTTTCATTTCCAACATGTTTACAAATCTCAACCTGACCGATATGGAGACTTGTTATAAAGTTTTTAGAACGGACATCATTCAATCACTAGAACTGAAAGAAGAGCGGTTCGGATTCGAACCTGAAGTAACGGCAAAGATTTCATGCATTCCCAAAATTCGGATTTATGAAGTAGGGATATCCTATTTTGGGAGAACGTATGATGAAGGTAAGAAAATTGGTTGGAAAGATGGATTTAGAGCCCTATACTGCATTCTGAAGTATGGACTATAAAAGCTCTAAGAAACAAAAAAAATCTTGTAAAAGATTGAATGAAACGATTAATCATTGTCAGACATGCTAAATCAAGCTGGAACTACCCAGACCTCAAGGACTTTTATAGACCTCTTAACGACAGAGGATTTCAAGATGCGGTCAATATGGCCGATTATATCAATAATAAGGGTATGGACATAGGTTTATTTATATCGAGTCCTGCAGTGAGGGCATTGACCACTGCAAATTTATTTGCCAAAACCATGCGTTATCCGATAGACAAAATAGAACAAGAGCCTTCATTTTATGAGTTTTTCGACGATGGCGATATCATGCTATCCAAAGTTCGAACATTAGATAATCGTCTATCTGCGGTGGCAATTTTTGGACACAACGATACCTTATTAAACTTGGTTGAGAATTTATCCCATGGTCAGATTACTAAATTTCCCACCTGCGCTGCTGCTTGCGTAGTGTTTCCTATCAATAGTTGGTCAGAGATAAAAACAAAGAATGGTCAAGTTGAATTTTTCATGACCCCCAAGTCACTATAGTTGCAGGATTAAAAATCCAAACTAAAATTCCTCAGTACAACAAAAAACTTTTATCTTTGTCCTATAAGCCTTTCATATCCCTTGTTTGGGAAAGACATTACACTACTAATATATGCCATTTAGTTTAGCCTATACACGTCAAATAAGATGAACAGCGGAAAGAAAATTTGTATTGTAGGCGCTGGAGGGTTTGGCAGAGAGGTGCTTTGCTGTTTGATAGACATTATCAAACCCAAAAATCTAAAAATTGAAGAACTAGCCTGCTTTATGGTAGGTGATGCCTACTATAAAGAATCTAAAATTTTGGGAATCGATGTCATCCCCCAATCGTCATTTGATCCTGAGTTATATGATGTGGTAGTAGCCATCGGTGATCCCGTGTCGAGAAAGAGAGTGGTAGAGAGTTTGCCCACGAATACAAGCTACACAACGATTATACATCCGAGTGCTGTTATATCCCAATGGGTGGAGCTAGGTGAGGGAAGTATCGTCACAGCAGGAACTATATTGACTTGTCATATCAAGATTGGCAACCACGCCCATTTGAATTTACATAGAACTATTGGACACAATTGCACGATTGGCGAATTTTTCACCACTGCACCAGCTGTCAATATTAGTGGCGATTGTCAAATTGGGAGTTGCGTTTTCTTTGGGACCAATTCTGCCATAAAGCAAGGCATAACGATTTGTGATCATGTGACGATAGGTATGGGAGGCATTGTTGTCAAAAACGTCTCTGAAAAAGGGGTGTATGTAGGAAATCCTTTGAAAAAGCTCGAGAAAAAAGTGAATAATTAGTGTTTGGGTTAAAGAAAGAAGAAATAAAAACGGTATAAAATTTATAATGGCCTATAGTGTAAATGAATATTGGGAAGATGTAGCCCAACGAATAAAGTCGAGAGAAATCGGAAATGTCATAGCAGGTGATGATGAACCCTATTATGTATATAAGCGAGCACTCTCGCAGAAGATTTTAAGAGAATTCGATCTCAAGAATAAATCAATCCTTGAACTTGGCTTTGGCGCAGGAGGCAATTTGATTGAATTTGCCACGATGCAAACCGCTAAAATATATGGTGCTGACCGCTCCAAGACGATGTATGACCTATCCTCTTCCCTGCTGAAGGATATTCCAAACCTAGAATTGCATTTAATTCAAAATGAGACCTTGCCGTTCGCAGATCATTCGATAGACTATGTATTCACTATCACTGTGCTGCAGCACAATACGGATGAAGAATCGTTGAGAAAAGTCATCAAGGAATTGTGCAGGGTGGCCAAGGATAAAATCGTCATTGCGGAGAGAATAGAAAACCCAATGCGTGGCGATGAGCTATGCATGGGCCGTCCGATTGACTACTATCAAAATCTATTTGGCGCAGACGGTTTCAGTCTACAAGAAGTAAAGTTTTTGCAATTACAAGCCAGCTATTATGTCTGCGGAGCTATTCGAAAATTATTGAATCCAAAAACAAGAAGAGAAGGAGAACCATTGACTAAGTTTTCTCTCATGCTCCAATCTATCTTGCTTCCTGTTACTAAAGTAATAGATCAAATCATTCCTTCTAATAGAGATTTGGCCTATTTGGTTTTTAGAAAAAGTTAGTTTATTAAATTTGTTTGCGTGTTTTTCCTTTTGATCTTTCCTAAATCAAGGTCTTATACTAAAGTGAATATATTTTGTTTGACGATTTACAAAGGGAATAAAAATCCTTTGACTATGCGCAAGTGCTAACGGAACATAATTGATCATTTTTTACATTTATTTTCTTAGTTAATTTACCATTTCTTTTATCTTAGCTCTTTATTTAAATTATACAATCATGGTAAACAAAGTAATATTATTGGGAAGAGTGGGCAAAGACCCAGAAGTAAAGCAATTTGATAATGGTTCAATAGCCAACTTCACTATTGCGACGAACGACAACTATAAAGACAAATCAGGTCAGAAAGTAGAGCGGACTGATTGGCACAACATTGCAATTGGCTCTCCTGGACTAGTAGATTTAGTATCAAAATACGTCAAAAAAGGAGATCTGCTTTATGTCGAAGGAAAAATTAGAACGCGTGAATATGAAAAAGAAGGTCAGAAAAGATATTTGACAGAAGTCAGAGTGGATACCTTACAACTCATGCCAAAGGGTCAGGCTGGAGTAGGATCATCTAATTCCAACGACAGTAATCCAGAACAAAAATCTATGTCTAGCGCTCCTAATGCTGACTTCGTATCTGATGCTGTCAGCATGGATGATGATTTGCCATTCTAGTTCATTCCATTCCTCAAGATTTAACCCAACCTAGCCAGGTCGAATTATATGATTCCTATTCAAAAAATTAGAGCGCACAAGGAAGAACTAGCCATAAAGCTGAAAAAGAAAAATTTTTCTAACCTTCACCTCCTCGATGAAATATTAACGCTTGACGATAATCGCAAGTCCACCCAACGCTTGTTGGATGAGCTTTTAGCACAATCAAATCAGCTATCAAAGCAGATACCTATTCTTATGAAAGATGGGAAAAAAGAAGAAGCGGAGACCTTAAAAATAGAATCAGCAAATCTTAAATCAGCTACTCAGGCTTATGCCGATGAAATGCGCGCATTGGAAAAGTTAATTCTCGATCTTCACGCTCAGATACCGAATATTCCCCATGATAAAGTAGGGTATGGTAAGTCTGCTGAGGATAACACGACCGTGCGAACAGGCGGTGAAATACCCAACCTCATTGATGGCGCATTACCCCATTGGGAATTGACGAAGAAATATGACATCATCGATTTTGACCTTGGTGTGAAATTAACCGGTGCTGGGTTCCCTGTCTATAAAGGAAAAGGAGCTAAATTGGAGCGAGCCTTGATTCAATATTTTTTAGATAAAGCTACGGAAGCTGGCTATTTGGAAATTATACCCCCACTCATGGTCAATGAAGAATCTGCTTTTGCCACAGGGCAGTTGCCTGATAAAGAAGGCCAGATGTATCAGAACCATGACGGCTTTTATATGATTCCGACAGCAGAGGTTCCCGTGACAAATATTTACAGAGATACGGTTTCCGCTGAGTCAGACTTGCCGATTAAATTAACTGCCTACTCGCAGTGTTTTAGACGGGAAGCAGGGTCCTATGGCAAAGATGTGCGGGGACTGAATCGGTTACATCAATTCGACAAAGTAGAAATCGTTCAACTAGTCCAACCAGATACTTCCTATGATACGCTTGAGACTATGACTTCTCATGTCGAAAGTTTATTAATAGAATTAGGTTTGCCATACCGGGTTTTATTGCTCTGTGGTGGCGATATGAGCTTTGCTTCTGCATTTACTTATGACCTAGAGGTATACTCTGCCGCGCAGGAAAAATGGTTGGAGGTGAGTTCTGTTTCCAATTTTGAAGATTTTCAAGCGAACCGTCTGAAAGCGAGATTTAAAAATGGCGAAGGAAAAATAGAACTCTGTCATACCCTCAATGGCTCTGCCTTAGCGCTACCAAGAATTGTAGCTGCTCTGCTAGAAAATAATCAGACGGAAAAAGGGATTCGAATACCACAAGTATTAGTTCCTTATACCAAATTCGAGTACATAGATTAATTCAACTAAACTTACATTAAACATTAATACTTTAAATTATGAACCAATATTCAGAAATCGTATCACAAGCATCTGTATCCGAGAGAACAGACTTTTACAAAAGAACGTATTTACATGTAGCCATAGCTGTCTTGGCCTTTATGGTCGTCGAGAGCTTTTTACTCAAATTTATTCCAGGAGAAATGATTGGGCTGATGCTAGGAGGAAGCTATGTATGGCTCTTCATCATTGGCTTATTTTGGCTAGGATCGTTTATAGCCAATAAATTTGCATTTTCCCTCAGTAGAAGCGCTCAATATTTTGGATTGGGATTATATGTGCTTTTGGAAGCCATCATATTTCTACCAATGTTGTATATAGCCTCAGCCTACAGTGGTGGGGAAGTTATTATGCAAGCAGCTATCATTACCTTATCTATGTTCGGAGGGTTGACGGCTTTAGTATTTATGTCAGGTTATGATTTTTCTTTCATGCGCACAGGCATTACTATTGGTGGATTTATCGCCTTGGGACTTATCGTAGCTGGTGCTATTTTTGGATTTAATTTAGGCCTTTGGTTTTCTGTAGGTATGGTAGTGCTCGCTTCTGCTAGTATTCTATATCAAACGAGTCAAATAAAAGATACGTATACCACAGACCAATATGTAGGTGCTGCTTTGCAAATATTCGCATCAGTCATGCTACTCTTCTGGTATATTTTGAGAATATTGATGAGCCGGAGAGACTAGTCCGAATCTTTCTATTTATATAAAACGTCCCTCCTATCAGGGACGTTTTTTTTTCCACTTTCCCGAAAAATTAGTAAATTTGAAAGAAAAATAGACGCAATGTTTAGAATTTGGATTTTAACTATATTATTGGGGGGAACTGCGATGTGTCATGCCCAAATTTCCTACCCTACGACCAAAAAGGTTGTACAAATGGATACTTATTTCTCAAAGTCTGTAGCCGATCCTTATCGATGGCTAGAAGACGATAATAGTGAGGAAACAAAGCAGTGGGTGTCCGAACAAAACCAGGTGACCAAAACCTATTTTGATAAAATTCCATTTAGAAGCCAATTTTATAAAAGAGTAGAAGAAATCTACAATTATCCTAAATACAGCAGCCCATTTCAAAAAAAGGAATGGATATATTGGTATCATAATGATGGGTTACAAAATCAATCTAGTATCTATAGAAAGAGTAAAAAAACTGGAATAGAGGAACTAGTTATCGACCCAAACAAACTAAGTGAAGATGGCACTATAGCTATTAAACAGTTTAGACTAAATAAAGAAGGCACTCTAGCTGGGATATCAATTTCTGAATCTGGAAGCGATTGGCAGAAAATAAAAATACTAGATTTAAAAACTAAGCAGTTTCTCAATGATGAAATACAATGGGTTAAGTTTAGCGGAATAGCATGGGTAGGTGATGGATTCTACTACAGTCGCTTCCCTGAATTGGATCCCAAAGCGAATAAATTATCTGCGGAAAATAAAAATAATCAAGTCTATTTTCATAAATTGGGGAATCCTCAAGCGAAAGATAGACTTATATTTCAAGATCAAAATAATCCGAATAAAAATTTTTCTATTTACACTTCGTATGATGAAAAATATTTATTTCTATCCATCAGCGAACGAGGCAGCAGCAAAAGAGGCAATGCCCTCTATATAAAGGAAGCCGACAATCCTTTTGATGATTTCAAACCGATTAAAGATAGTATAACGGATTATAATTATTGGGTGGTAGAGGTACTTGAACACGAGCTCATCCTTGAAACGAATGAGAATGCTCCAAACAATAAAATCATTTCCATACCATTAGCTAATGTCAACTTAAAAGAGGCTATAACAATCATTCCTGAAAACAAAAAAAATGTACTCTCGGATATCGTATCTTCTGGCAAAAGATTATTTGTGCAGTATCTCGAGGATGTAACTACCAAATGTTATATTCATAAATACAATGGGGAAGCCATCGGAGAATTAGTCTATCCGGATTTGGGTAGTGCTAGTAATGTCAATCGAATTGAGGAAGATAGCATTGTCTACTACAGCTTCAATTCATTTGGAATTCCTCCTACTATTTATCAATACAACCTGAATAGTGGAGAGAGTTCGGTGTTTAAAAAGTCTGAATTCAAAGGAGAAACAGATTTCGTTACAGCGCGCGTTTTCTACCCTTCAAAAGATGGGACAAAAATTCCACTTTTTTTGGTCCACAAAAAAGGATTGAAACTAGACGGTAAGAATCCAACCCTACTCTATGGATATGGAGGTTTCAACATTTCCTTACAACCCAATTTTAGTCCGACACTTATTCCATTTCTAGAAGCTGGAGGGGTCTATGCCCAGGCCTGTCTTCGAGGAGGTGGAGAATATGGTGAGAATTGGCATCAGGCAGGAACAAAATTGAAAAAACAAAATGTATTTAATGATTTTATCGCCGCTGCAGAATACCTCATTCAAAAAAAATATACCTCCAAAAACTTTTTAGCGATTCGTGGAGGCAGTAACGGAGGACTTTTAGTAGGAGCTGTCACCAACCAGCGTCCAGACTTATTTCGTGTAGCTATACCACAAGTAGGTGTTATGGATATGCTTCGCTTTCATAAATTCACTATTGGCAAGGCATGGATATCTGACTATGGTTCGAGTGAATCCGATTCGGCTATGTTTAAATATTTATTTAGCTACTCACCACTACACACGATCAAATCCGACCGTGAGTATCCGAGTGTTCTTGTCACGACTGCGGATCACGATGATAGAGTAGTACCGGCGCATTCCTTCAAATATGCAGCAACCCTTCAAGAAAAATATAAGGGCAAAAGACCCATGCTCATACGCATAGATACTAAGAGTGGACATGGGGCAAGTAATACGAAAAAAATGCTCGAGTTGACTGCAGATATTTATTCGTATATCTTTTATGAAATGGGTATAAACCCAAAGATACCCCTTGCGGAACCTGAGAAAAAGGTAGTCAAAATGTGGACGGAGTAGCACATACTAATTCAACAGTTCCCTTGCACTGGCCAATGAGGCAGGAGTAATACTCTCCCCACTGATCATCCGTGCGATTTCGATTTCCCTATCCGCCTGATGCAATTGCTTGAGATGGGTAGTTGTTACATTATTTTCTGTTGTTTTATAGACGCTGATATGATGCGAGCCTCGGCTAGCTATCTGAGGTAAATGGGTGATGGCAATTATTTGATGCGCCTTAGCTAATTTATCCAAAACGGTCGCTACTTTATTTGCCACCAAACCCGAAACTCCTGTGTCTATTTCATCAAAAATCATAGTAGGAAGGTCTATTTTCTGCGCTATAAGTGATTTTATGGCCAACATAAATCTCGACATCTCCCCACCTGAAATAGCACGTTTCAACTCACGCAGCGGACTACCCGCGTTGGCGGTGAAAAGAAACTCAACAGAATCAAATCCTTTTTCGGATAAATTAGTTTCCTCAGAAAGGAGTTCTATCTGAAATTGACTATTCTCCATCTGCAATTCTTTTAAATTATCCAAAAGTTGATTTTCAATGAGCGATAAAACTCCTTTTCTACGGACGGATAATTTGGAAGCTAGACCAATACATTCTAACTTTTGTTTGGCTAATGCTTTTTCAAGTTCTGCAATTTTCTCATTGAGATTTTCACCATAATTTAGGGCAGTCGCTAAATCTTGCTTAAGCAGAATTAAATCAGATAAATTGGCTGCTTGGTGCTTGCGAAGCATTTTATGTATGAATTCTACCTTCTCGCGAAGCTCATTTAAATGCTCTTCATCAAATTCTGTATCATCTGCTAACACCTCATAGTCCCTGGCCACTTGAGTGAGTTGTTCCAAAGATGAATCCATTTGTTCATTAATACCTGCAAGCTCTTTGGAGTATTTCTCAAATTTTCTCAATCGCAACAATATCTCTTTCAAAGAGTCCATAAGATTGACTTCGTCATCTTTCATCGTTCGCACAGAGCCCGCGAGTAGTTGTTTTATCTCTAAAGCATTTTCAGCCAGTAGATGATCCGATTCTATTTTTTCTTGATTCCATTCATCAAAATCATATTGATTCAATTCTTGCAATTGATAAGTCTGTAAATCTTTTTCAGCCTGGCTCTTTGACTGCGACTGCACGAGGAGCTGATACTCCTTTTGCATCGATTTGAAACTCAAATATGCTCGTGACATTTCTAAATTTAGCGCGGCGTTTTCTGCGAAGGCATCGACGACTTCTAATTGGAAATCTGCCGACTTTAATTCCAAGCTATCGTGCTGGGAATGAATTTCGACCAACTTAGCTCCTAGTTCTTGCAACAGTGACACATTGCAAACCGTATCATTGATAAAGGCTTTGGTCTTGCCATCTGCGATGAGCTCCCGTCTGACCGTAGTTAATTTTTGAAATGGAAATGACATAGCCTGAAACCAAGCCTCCAGATTTGTTTCACTTAAATCGAATACAGCTTCTATCGTGCATTTTTTATCTGCCGAACGTACCATTTGAGTTTGTGCGCGCTCGCCTTTGATCAAACCTAAGGCTCCGAGAATGATTGATTTTCCAGCTCCTGTCTCTCCTGTGATAATATTCAAACGGGGAGAAAAATCAATTTCTACCTCGTCTATAATCGCATAGTTTCGAATTAAAAGCCTTTTGAGCATTGAGATTAATTAATAATTTATAGCTAATAATTAATAATGATTTGAAAAACCCTTTAAGATGTTTAAGCGAATTTCTTTGAATCTTCAATAAACTGAGCCAAACCTATATTGGTCAATGGGTGATTGAGCAAACCTTTGATAGCTCCTAGTGGACAAGTAGCTATATCTGCACCTGCTTCGGCACATTTCACAATATGCAATGGATTGCGAATAGATGCAGCTAAGACCTCCGTTTCGAAATCATAGTTTTTAAATACGTCCACGATTTGATAAATCAACTGCACTCCATCCCAGTTACTATCGTCTATTCTACCGATAAATGGAGAAATCATAGTAGCTCCTGCTTTGGCAGCCAATAGGGCTTGACCTGCACTAAATACCAAGGTGCAATTGGTTTTAATCCCTTTGGATTTGAAATGCTTTATTGCTTTTAATCCATCGGCTGTCATAGGAATTTTTACCACGATATTCTTCGCTATTTTAGCCAATTCTTCTCCTTCAGCTACCATGCCCGGAAAATCCATAGATAAAACCTCTGCACTCACTTCGCCAGAAGTGATATCACAAATCGCTTTGTAGTGCGCATGGATAGCATCCTTGCCTTGAATTCCCAACTTGGCCATCAAGGATGGATTCGTGGTGACACCATCTAAAATTCCCATATCGTGTGCCTCCTTTATTTCAGCCAATACAGCTGTATCTATATAAAATTTCATTACCTATTTTTTAAGCAGTAAAAGTAAGCTAAATTGAATTCTAAAATTCGCATTTTAATCCACAAAATATGGACAATTAGTATCTAAACGCAAAGAAATGCAAAGATTTTGCAAAGAATGCTAAGTTTCTTTTCGAAATGGCTTATTCACTCGAAATACGAACTTACGGCTTTAAAATGAAGCTCCTATCAATAAAAAAATGCCTATTTTTGCAGCCTTTTAAACCAATATGTTAGATAAATTAGAGAGCCTTTATATTAAATTTAAACAACTTGAAGAAAAGTTGAGCGATCCAGAGTCCACTCAGGATATGGACAAATTTAAAGCCCTCAATAAGGAGTATAGAAATTTAGAGCCTATAGCAGAGAAATACTTGGAATACAAAAACTTACTGTCCAATATAGATTCCAATAAAGATATTCTGAAAAATGAATCCGATTCAGAGCTGAAGGATATGGCAAAAATGGAATTGGATGAACTGACACCGCAGGTAGAGCCGATGGAGGAAGCAATACGATTCATGCTGATACCCAAAGATCCGCAAGACGAACGCGATGTCATTATGGAAATACGGGCAGGAACTGGCGGAGACGAAGCTTGTATTTTTGCCGAAGACCTCATGCGCATGTATATTCGCTATTGTGAGTTGCGCAAATGGAAAGTAGAAATCATGAATGAAAGCGAGGGAACGAGTGAAGGCTATCGTGAAGTTGTGCTCAGTATCAAGGGCGAGAATGTCTATGGCGATCTCAAATACGAAAGTGGTGTACACCGAGTGCAGCGTGTCCCAAAAACAGAATCTCAAGGGAGATTGCACACTTCGGCGGCTACAGTGGCCGTGCTTTTTGAAGTAGAGGAGTTTGATATCGACCTAAATCCGGCAGATATAGAAATGATAACTTCCCGATCAGGTGGTGCTGGTGGTCAGAATGTAAATAAGGTAGAAACCAAAGTTCAACTCACGCATAAGCCGTCAGGCCTCGTAGTCGTATGCCAGGTAGAGCGCTCTCAGCATGGAAACCGCGCCCGAGCCATGGATATGCTCCGTACCAAGCTTTACGATTTAGAATTAGAAAAGCGTGTAGGCGATGTAGCGAGTCATAGAAAATCATTGGTATCCACAGGTGATCGAAGTGCTAAAATCAGAACCTATAATTACCCACAAGGTAGAATCACAGATCATCGCATCAATAAATCGATTTATTCTCTCGATGCTTTTATGAATGGCGATATTCAGGAGATGATAGACTCGCTGCGCTTTGTAGAAAATGCGGAGAAGCTAAAGGAAAATGCAATATAATTTTGAATTCTTAATTTTAAATATTTAGTCTAGTAGTTGAAATAGAAATGACAAAGAAACCTGACAATATAGTTTACAATGAGGAAGATGGTTTCAATGCCAAACTTCTTCCCTACGCCACTACTGTTGGCGCTCCCATTATCAAAATAGAGGATGTAGTCACTTGGAAAACCACTGGCATCCAAAAAGTCAATAAAGAAATAGAATCCAAATTTAACGAACTCAAAGCTGAATACAATAAGCTACTAGAAGAGTATCGCTGGAATGATCTCATCTACAATGCCAAGTTTTCCTTCGAGCCTGTCATAGGTGAAATATACTATATGTATCTCGATAAAAATGAGAAGGAATTCCTATCTTTGATAGCGCCCACTCAATGGAAACAAAAATACCTCGCCACCCTCAAACTCAATAGCGATCGTAAATGGATTGTGTTGGATAAGAGTGAGGAGAAAGAGGTGGAGATATGATTTGGTAAATTAGAAATGCGTTTCCTTTATAAGTCCTTTTCTTTTCTCTCTGTTCTGCGTAAAACAAAATTACCCTTTTTATTTTCATCACTTGGTTTAGCATTCTGTCCTACCATAGTAAAAAACCTCTGCAGTCTTTCATATGGAGTCAAACTTAGAAACTCAGCCTCTCGTCTAGCATTATGCTCTTCTTTCGTTCCGAAAAATATTTGTTTTTTCATTTTAAATACAAAGTTGAAATATACGAAATCCTTCAAAAAAAAAGGGCTTTCACATTTCTGCAAAAGCCCATAGTTGATTTATAAATCTTGATTCTTACTACGCCACCATCGGCATATACCTGCTTCTATTTTCCCAGATAGCCCAGATATTGATGGCTAGGAAAATGGCTGCGACCGGGAGGCTTTTAGGATCGTGAGTGAGGTTGTGCAGAAAAATACCTACTGTAATCGGCAAAAGCACGATAGCACCCAGCGCTCGCATTTTAGGATAAGCGAGCAAAGCTCCGCCTGCGATTTCTGTCAGACCAACTAATGGCATCAGCCATTTTATCTTACCAAAAGCACCGAAGACTTCCATCTGTTCGGGCGTCGCTTCTGGCATAGGGATGAAGTTGAGGAACTTATTCGCTCCGAAGATAAGCATAGCTATACCTGCTAATATGCATAATACATTGAAAACTTTATTGATCATATTTTAAAGATTTAATTGTAAAGATAATAGACTAAAACCTATTTTCTATTTAAATAATAAAAGAGTCCTGCAACAATGACAAACGGCAAAGAACAAATTATGATTTTCCAATTAAGCTCTATAATGCCAATAAACAAAATTAAAACAAGCAGAATAGCAATGAGTCCAATGCCCCAGTAAACTAATTTTTTATTGAGAGGATCTTTAAATAAAGAGACGAGGAGCATAACTTGTCCCAACATAGGAAATATTGTCAAAGGATGTATGACAGAATTTGGGAAAGCAAATAGCTTGGATAAAACATCTTTTTCCATTTCAAAAAGAAAAGCACTATTCCCTCCACCCCACTCTAGATAGCCAATCAAAGAAGACATAATGATTAAGACGACTAGCAACTTATTCTTCGAGTTTGTCATAAACTTAAATTTAAAATGTAAATATAAACGTATAAAACATCTTAGAAAAAAAAAATTGCCGAAGTGAACAACTCCCCTATAACGAAAAGGTTCCGTTACTTGTTTGTACTACTTTTTTTAAACTCGATATTAACTGAGTATGACTTCGCCATTACTGTCCATAAAATGGAAATCGACGACTCCTAGACTAGAGTTTTTACGAAGTTTTATGCGAGTTTTGAGTTTCCACTGCCATTTCATGAATTCTGAAAAGAGCCCTTGGGTGAGGTAGGCATATACAAATGGATGAACAGTGAGGGTGATATTCTTATCAACTTTCAACACACTTTGCAGGCTATTTAAAATATGTTCTGTAATAAATATAACATTGGAAACTTTGCCTGAACCTTTGCAGCTTGGGCAGACTTCTTTAGTATTGACCTTCTCTTGAGGTTTGGTTCGACTTCGCGTAATCTGCATCAAGCAGAACTTAGATAAAGGCAGTATCGTATGGCTTGCCTTATCTGCTTGCATAAAACCGAGCATAGCATCATTGATGGTTTCTTTGGTCTCTTGGATTTTAGTATCGATAAAATCAATAACAATGATCCCTCCAATATCTCGCAAGCGGAGTTGACGAGCTATTTCTTTTGCCGCCTCTAAATTAGTTTTAAGAATAGAATCATTGCTCTCCAATAAATCCTTTTTAGCTTTATGCACACCACTATTGACGTCTATGACGCACATGGCTTCCGTCTGTTCTATAATCAAATAACCTCCAGAAGGCAATGGGATTATCTTATTGAAAGAAGATTTGATGCGAGGTGTAAGATTCAATACTTCAAACACAGAATCTTTCTTATAGGATTTAATAATATCCGACTTTTCTGGAGCTATCTTCTCTACATAGTTTTTAATATTAGCAGTCAATTCTTCTCCATGCACATGAATTTTAGTAAAACTATCATTCAAAATATCGCGTAGGAGCGTATTGGATTTTGATTGTTCCTCATGTAGTTTGACTATGCCTTGCGCTTGACTTATTTTCTTGCATATCCCCTGCCATTTATCGAGGAGTTCATTAAAATCTTCGTATAGTTCCTTTACTGACTTGCCTTCAGCTACCGTGCGAATGATGACTCCTACATTCTTTATAGTTAACTTTGAAGTTATTTCTCTTAGTCGTGCTCGTTCTGCTGGATTGGAGATTTTCCTAGAAATATTAGACTGTGGCATAAAAGGCGTCAATACTAAAAACCTTCCCGCTAAGGATAAATCAGCGGATAACCTTGCACCTTTGCTGCTCATAGGTTCTTTCAGTATCTGAACAGCGAGGTAATCATTGACACTGAGTACGTCGCCAATTTTGCCTTCCTTTGGATACTCTGGTAGCACCAGAAAGCGCTCAATTTTTTCATTCTCTTTTTGGATTATACGATTGAAAAAACCACGAAAGGATGAAAATTTTTCTCCCAAGTCGGTATAATGCAGAAATGCTTCCTTGCCCTCGCCGATATCAATAAAGACGGCATTAAGAGGGGGCATAATTTTTTTGACTCGGGCCCAATAGATATCACCGACATTAAGGGTATTTTGACGAGATTCACGATGAAATTCAACCAGCTCTTTATTTTCCAAAAGAGCTATGTCACAACCTAAATCTGTGGCTTGTATTACTAATTCACGCTCCATAGCTTTATTCACAAACTAAAATAAACAGACGGAGCTCTCTAGGAGCCCGTCTTCACTAATTATAAATAAACAAGGATTTTTAAACTGAAACCGATAAAGTCTTGATAGAATTGTATCAGACTATTTCTTCTTATGTCTATTTTTTCTCAATCTCTTCTTTCTCTTGTGAGTAGCGATCTTATGTCTTTTTCTTTTTTTACCGCAAGGCATACTTTATATTTTTTGGGTTAATAATTTTTATTTTGTTTGGTTTGGTTTCGTTCTCGTTTTTAAATCCTGTATAGCGACTTCAAGCTGTTCCTTCATGGCTTGAGGTGTTTTGCTATTGTTTTTTACAGAAGTTAAATCTTTGGCGGCCAACTCATACTTCTCCATTCGGGCAAATACTTCTGCTCTCATAAGTAAGGCATCTGGATTTTGAGGTTGCAAATATAACACATTTTCAAGTCTTTGGGAGACTTTTTCTAGCTGTCCAGAAACCAAACCAAATTTTGCCAGCAGAAGTTGGGCATCTATATTGGCAGAATCTTTCTTGACAATGCCTAGTAGAAGCTGAACCCCATCCATAGGCTGATTGCTCAGTTCCATATAGCATTGAGCCAGTTTCATTTTTGCACCTAGATTATTAGAATCTAAATCTATGCTTTTCTGAAAAGATTGGATAGCATGCTTTGAAATATCAGAATATAGATTGGTATCTAGTTTTGGGTCTGATAGGAGGCTAATAAAATTGGAGCCCGCTAATTCCCATGAATTTGTGTTTTGAATATAACTCGCTTTCTTGAAAACAAATAAGGCAGCTATTTCTGGAGCTTGCAGTCTATTATAAACTTCTATACCTTCGGTCAGTGCTTTCACTGCGGTAAGGCTATCGGTTGCTTCACTTAGTCTAGCTTCAATGGCATTGAGATAGAGTTTTGTGCTATCCGCCTGTTTATTGATAAAATTGTATCTAAACTCTTCTAGACTTGTCTTTGAAGCTGGACCAGATGAGACTAAATCTCGTTTATTCTTCTTTGTAGGAAGAAATAAGTACATACCCAGCGCGATAAGTATGGCTAGTCCAAAAATTAAGGATGATCGATGCTTCAAAAAAGGAATTATTATTTTTTGCTGCTACTCTTTACTGCTTCTATAAACTCCTTGGCAGGTTTGAACGCTGGAATCTGGTGTGCAGGAATATTGATAGCAGTGTTGGACTTTATGTTTCTTCCGATTTTTGCAGCGCGTTGTTTTACAATAAAGCTACCAAAACCTCTAACATATACGTTTTCACCTTTTTCTAAGGAGCTCTTCACTTCTTTAAAAAATTGCTCTACAGCTACGAGTACGTCTACTTTTGGCACTCCTGTAGTGTCTGCGATTCTTGCGATTACATCTGCTTTTCTCATTGATTTTGAATTATTTAATTATGACTTGTGGTTATTTTTTTTTGAGAGCGCAAATATATAATGAAAGTCAGTTATTTAGGCGATATTTTTTTGTTTTTATTTTTTTTAGGAGATTGGATCGATAAAAATTGACCTTGACACTTAATACAATCATTTTCATTACGTTTTATCCATTTTTTTTACTTCTATTCAGTTGAATTCTTCTAGTTTTGCAGCCTTTTATACATGGATTCGCTTAGTATTCAATTTAAATATTTCTTAAACTATTATGTTATCTGTTTCAAATCTCAGTTTACAATACGATAAAAAAGTATTATTTGACGAAGTCAACCTTACATTTTCAAAAGGAAACTGCTATGGAGTCATAGGAGCCAATGGAGCGGGGAAATCCACCTTTGTAAAAATTCTTAGTGGGGAAATTGAACCTACCAAAGGGAGAATAGAAATCACACCAGGAGAGCGAATCTCTGTATTGAAGCAGAACCATCAAGCCTATGACAATTTTCTCGTCTTGGATACAGTGATGATGGGCAATGATAAATTATGGTCTAATATGAAGGCTAAAGAATTACTCTATGCGAAACCCGATTTCAGTGATGATGATGGAATGAAAGTCGCCGAACTTGAAGCAGATTTTGCAGAAATGGATGGTTGGATGGCAGAGAGCAATGCCGCAGAATTACTCAGCAACTTGGGTGTCACAGAAGATAATCACCGAGTGTTAATGAGCGAAATAGATGCTAATCAAAAAGTGAGAGTTCTTCTAGCTCAAGCCTTATTTGGCAATCCTGACGTACTCCTTTTGGATGAGCCAACGAACGATCTTGATATTAAAACCATCGCTTGGCTAGAAGACTTCCTTGCCGATTTTCAAAATACGGTCATCGTTGTTTCTCATGACCGTCATTTTTTGGATATGGTATGTACCCATATTTGCGACATAGATTTTAAGAAGATCAACATCTATACTGGCAACTACTCCTTCTGGTATCAAGCGAGTCAACTAGCCTCAAGACAGCGAGCTGACAAAAACAAAAAAGCAGAACAGAAGAAAGAGGAGTTGCTTGAATTTATCAGACGATTCTCCGCGAATGCTTCCAAATCGAAACAAGCCACTTCAAGAAAAAAGGCGTTGGAAAAATTGGATATATCGGAAATTCAGCCATCTTCTCGACGCTATCCTGGTATCATATTTTCTCAAATTCGCGATGCTGGAAATCAAATATTAGAAGTTGAAAATTTAGCATCATCCAATGAAAATGGAGTTTTATTTACTAAGATAGATTTTCAAATCAACCGCGGCGATAAAATAGCGATTCTTTCCGAAGATAGCTTAGCGACCAAATACTTTTACGAAATATTAGCTGGGGAGCGCAAAGCCGACAAGGGGGAGTATAAATGGGGACAAACGGTTACGACAGCCTATGTCCCATCGAATAACGATAGCTATTTCACAGATACCCTTAATTTGGTCGATTGGCTGAGACAATATAGTGAGGATAAAGATGAAAACTATATACGAGGATTTCTTGGTAAAATGCTATTTAGTGGAGATGATGTATTTAAAAAATCTAGCGTATTGTCTGGAGGAGAAAAAGTTCGCTGTATGCTATCTAGACTCATGCTGCAGCAAGGCAATGTATTACTCTTAGAAGAACCAACAGGTCATTTGGACCTAGAGGCGATTACTGCATTGAACGAAAGTTTAATTGATTTTAAAGGCACTGTATTATTCACGTCTCAAGATCATGAGTTCACCAATACCATAGCTAATAGAATTATAGAGATCACTCCTAAAGGAATCATTGACAAACTGATGACCTATGATGAGTATTTGGCAAACGATGGCGTGCAAGCCATGCGAGCACAAATGTATTCCTAGGGCCAAATTTAAAATCAAAGCGGATGAAAAAGTTACTTTTCACCCGCTTCTGAATTTTAAAACAATAAATAAACTAAAATTTCTTCTTTCAATGTAAGAATGCCTATAACAGTATGATAAGATGGTTATAAAAAGGTTCTTAGTTTTTTTCTTTTATAGGGATTAATATTACCTGTAAATCTTCCTGCAATTTTCTTTCGATACTATCGCTATACAATAGATTCTCCTCTCTCCTTTTTTGTATAGTTTGCGTTCTATTTTGATAGGCACTCCTCAATTTAGCCTCCTGTTCAGGGTTCAGATTGATTATTTTAATGCTTTCACTATGCCTTTCTTTTTTCGAAATAGATAAAGCAGATTGTGCGGTTAAATTCCCCGCTAGAACTAAAAAAACAAGAGTTATCGAACGCATAGAGTATGGGATTCTATAGTGAGACTTAAAATCTTCCTAGAAGTTTAATGGAGAAATGTTAAATTTTTTACGTCAACTGCTCAACTCTATAAAAAAGAGTTTAGCAGTAATAAATTATTCAATGATTATGCTGCCAATCTTAGAAAGGATAGCCAATTGCAAAATTTATAACCAAATTATTTCGGAACCAGTCAGGATTGAAGGGCTTAGCATCTGTTATGACCCAATCATTTTTAGTGAGATATGGAACCCGGAGGGGTATCCCTACATCAAAGCGCATGATGAAATAGTTAAAATCTCCGCGAAGTCCAAATCCGCCTCCCAGATACATCTGCTTATAAAATTCACTTAATTTAAAAACACCCGATTCATCCTGACTAAAATTAATAGATGAGTTCCAAATATTTCCTCCATCAATAAACAAGGCTCCTTTTAAAAAACTGACAATATGGAAACGAAATTCTGAATTAAACTCTATCATCATATTACCCGTTTGGTCTCGTGGAAAACTATCCAATCTATTACCATTTGGATTAAAGCTCCCCGCACCAATAGTTCTTGGCTGAAAAGCCCTCAGGGAATATGGCCCACCAATAAAATACTGCTTGATATAAGGGAGCTGCAACGAATTGCCAAAAGGAAAAGCTACACCAAATTTTAATCTACTGTGCAGGGAGGAAAGCTGGGTAATCTTTGTTGAATTTATTACTTCAAACTGAGATTTTAAATACTGGGATATATCAATCCCTTCAATGTTTACTCCACTTTCATCTTTAGATAATCCGACAAACTTATCTACGAGATAGACTGTATTCCCAGCTGTTTCTAGGTTGAGTCTAAAATTAAGGGTATTAAACTTTCTCCTGCCGATAGGCGACAAATGATTTACCCAAAATGAAGACCCGATAATGAATGAATTATTAAAAGATGATTTCAAAAAAGGGTTTAGATTCAAGGTGTTCTTAAACTCATCAGAAACCGATTTGGCAGGGAAAATGATCGCATTAAAGGAAATGGGAGAGTAACTGAAGGTGGTATTCTTCCTTTTTGCCCACTGAAATTCAATACTGGTACCAATATTATGAATATCATAAAATCCTAAACGTTTACTATAAGTATAATTTGAATTTATGAAAGTTCGATTAAATAGATAACTTTTATTATTGGTAAAAAAATCAGGCAATAAAAATTTTTCAATAGCATAACTGGTTAAAATGGATAAGTCTGTTCTGGATATTAATCCAGAAAAATTCTTTTCTTGATTGAGATAAGCATTAAACTCTACCGCACCAGACAAGGATACACTTAATTTATCTGCTTTTTTTGTTAAGTTTCTATTAATGTATTTCAAGGTAGGCTGAGCGCCAATAAATCCGAGAGTAGAGTTGTAAAAACTCTGCTCTAGAGATATGGTGCTTCTAGGGCTTGGGGTCAGAGTATAAATAACGTCTAATCTTTTGGATGAGTCATCAGGGAACTTATATGACGAGTTGATTAGTTTAAAATTGTTGAGTTCGGACAATCTTTGAATAGTTTTATTGATGTCACCTTTTGAATAGATACTATCATGGGTTTTATAGATAAACTTATCTATAAATCGTTCGTTATATTTTTTATCTTTGGATTGAATATAAAGAACACCTCCTATCGTATCAATTTCACTTGTATTTATATTGGCTTGTTCTTTCGAAGAATTTATAAAAACATAAATATTATCTAGCTTATACTTTCGAAAAAAAGTGGAATCAGATTCTTCCAGAATTTTTACATAAACATCAACTTCATGGGTTTTTTGAAATGTATCGAATCGATATTTAATATAATCTTTTGTAAAATTAAAATAGCCTTTATCATTGCCAGCTAATGTCATTCTAGCTATTTCTCTCTCTAATTTTTCGATATTGAGTATTTCGTTCTTCTCTAATATGGTCTTTCCAAATTCCTTATGAATATCTTTTTGAATAGGTGTTATAGTGTCCACATAGATATTTCTTAATATATAAGGGGTCTTAAGCTCCACTTCATAAACTACTTTCGTTCGTTTTTTCTTCGTTTGATAACTTACCTTGACTTGGTTGTCAAAATAACCAATATTAAAATAATAATTTTCCAAAGAGACTCGACTGCGCTCTAATTTGGTAGAGTCAAAAATAATTGGAGCCTTCCCCACCTTTGTTTTCATAAACTGTGAGAACTTGGTTACTTTACGTTTATTGTAAAATGCCCATATATGCTGAGAAATAGGCATACCAAATATTTTTTTATTCGGCTTTTGAACTGGTATTTTATAAATCTCATCTTTATAAAAGAAATCATTAATTACATCCTTTTCCTGTCCTTTAAGTTCTATATGATTGGAGACTAATATCGAGCTCTTTTCAGGTATTTGTTTGTATATATTGCAAGAATAAATCCCCATGAGGAGAAATATAGCTATACTCTTAAAATTAATGGCGGATTTTAGTGTCAATGTCTTTACTTTGTATATCTTATTCTCAGTTACGTGATTACAAATTTACAAATTAAATTTATTAAGTCTCTACATCTTAAGAAAAATAGATTAGAATACGGTCAATATGTATGCGAAGGGGAAAAAATAATCCATGAACTTATTATTTCCCAGCCTGAGTCAATTGACACTATATATGCTTGTGATAGCTGGAAATCACCTGCTCAAGCTAAGAATTTAAACATCCAATTGGTTTCAAATAAAGAATTAGAGAGAATGAGCCAGCATACCACTGTACCGTCAGTTATTGCCCTTGTTAATTTTCCTAAAAGCAAAAATTTTAAGTTGAATCAACAAAAGTTCTACCTATATATAGATCAAATTGCGGATCCTGGAAATCTGGGAACCATTATTAGAACTGCAGACTGGTATGGACATAAGCAGATTTTCTTATCTCCAAATTGTGTCGATTTATATAATCAAAAGGTTATACAATCTGCGATGGGCTCGCATTTCAGAATGCAATGCTTTGAAATTGATTTTCAGCAACTAATTGAAAGACATACATTTAATCATATTTTGGCTACAGCTATGGAAGGTCAAGCACTGAGTGAAATAAGTGATATCAGAAATAGTTTAATTGTTTTGGGCAGTGAATCTCATGGTGTATCCGAGGAAATTTTCAAACGTTGTACCAAAAAAATCACGATACCATCGTTTGGACAAACAGAATCGCTCAATGTAGCCGTCGCAGCGGGCATAATCATTCATCATTTTACGATGAATGATTAATTTTGCAATAAATCTATATAATAAAAACAACAAAATGGTCGTAGGTATAGCTGGTGGTTCGGGATCGGGAAAGACCACCGTGGTTAAAAAAATAATAGGGCTATTTCCCAAGCAAGATGTTATTTTACTTTCACAAGACAATTATTATAAAGACATAAGCCATCTGCCTGAAAAAAGTCGCAAAGAAACGAACTTCGACCATCCAGATTCAATTGAGTTTTCATTATTAGAGGAACAAATTATAAAACTACTACAGGGGCAAAACATTATTCAACCTTCCTATTCCTATCTCACCTGTGCTCGGTCAGAAGGAAAAGTAATTGAACCAAAAAAAGTTATCGTCGTAGAGGGTATTTTGTTGTTCACAGATTCTGCCTTGCGAAAACTCTTCGATGTCAAAATTTTTGTCGATGCTGAGGCAGATGAACGTCTGATAAGGTTGATAAAAAGAGATACCATAGAACGAGGACGTGATGCCGCCGAAGTGCTGAATCGCTATGAAAAAACAGTAAGACCTATGCATGAGCAATTTATAGAACCCTCTAAAAAATATGCGGATATCATCATACCTCAAGGAGGACACAATCAAGTAGCGATAAAAGTACTAGCTAGTATGATTAAAAACAAACTGACAGAATAATAAAATTATGAATAATAAAATTTCATTTGTCACAGGTGCCAATGGATTCGTAGGTTCTCACCTGGTAGAATATCTCCTAAATCAAGGGCATGAGGTGCACTGTCTCATGCGAAAATCTAGTGATGATAAATGGCTGAAAGGATTAGCAGTTACTATGCATCGAAATGGAATCGAAGATATTGAATTTTTAAAAGAAGTGTTTTCCAAACATAAAGCTAATTATATTTTTCACCTAGCAGGTACGGTCAAAGCATTCGACTATGCGGGTTTTGAAGCGGGGAATGTCAAACCTACTCGATGTATCTTAGAGGCGAGTTTAGGAATAGATAGTCTTGAAAAAATAATAGTGACTTCCAGTTTAGCAGCTTCGCGAGCGACTCGCGTAGGTCGGCCCAATGATGAAACCTGCGAACGTATTCCCCTCACTGACTATGGCATAAGTAAAGTGGCTGAAGAAGATTTGGCTATGTCATACATGGATAGATTGCCAATAAGTATCATCAGACCACCTGTGGTCTATGGCGAGCGAGATGTCGAAGTTTTATTA
This sequence comes from Sphingobacteriales bacterium, assembly GCA_021297855.1. Classification (GTDB taxonomy): domain Bacteria; phylum Bacteroidota; class Bacteroidia; order Chitinophagales; family JADJOU01; genus CHPMRC01. Next base: position 23,238 of record JAJTHM010000088.1, read on the forward strand.
TTTTTCAAAACCGTCAAAGCACATTTAATCCCATTAATCGGTTTTACACCCAAATCTGTTTCATTGGTCTATGTGGGCGATTTAGTCAAAGGTTTTTATCAATGCGCCATCTCTGAAAAATCAAAAAATCAAACTTATTTCCTCGGTGGTCATCAAGATGAATACACTTGGCCATACCTAGGTGAACTAGCTGCAAAACTTCTAAATGTATGGGCTGTCAAGATGCGGGTGCCGCATTTCGTTATTTTTATAATCGCTTTTTTTTACGAGTTTATAGCGAATCTATCCAGGAGGGCAGTGACTTTCAATACCCAAAAAGGTAGAGAAATGGTCAGCGAATCCTGGAGCTGCACGAGCCAAAAAGCAAAAAACGATTTTGGATATAACCCTAATATGACGATTGAGGTTGGATTTAAACAGACGATAACATGGTATAGGGAAAAAGGGTGGATATAAATTTCGCAAACATAAATTAACTCTAAATGTTACACATTCGCAACAAAATCTCCATGATTTATAGTGGTTTTTTCTTTATGTTTATGCAACCTTTAGATGCTCAAACAAAAGAATTCTACAACATCCATTGGGAAAAAATAGATTCTTCTGACAGAGCAGCCTTTTATAGAATAATTGAAAAAATTGACGCTAGATTTAAAATAAGTGACTATTACATAACCAATGAAATCCACTTTGATGGGTATGCACTAAATTCGACTAACCCTTTGATATTAGATGATACTGCTAAATATTTTTATAAGAATGGAGGCTTACATATTCAATCACTCTATAAAAAAGGTAAGCGCGATGGCTTTACCTACCATTTCTATCCCAGTGGTAAAGTGAAATCAAGATATCATTATTATCAAGACTCCTTAAACGGGGAATATTCTTCGTATTTTCCCTGGGGAGAAACTAGAATTATGGGTAATTATAAAAGCAACCAAGCAATAGGCAGGTATAGATCTTATTATATCAATGGACGTATCGAATTGGATCAAGAAATAATCGACCCATTAAATAGTACTTTAAAAGAATATGATTGGACAGGAAATTTAAAAGTAAATACAATCATTCGAAATGGGCAAGTTCTGTATGACTCAATTGGTCATAAAGATGTTCAAGTAAAACCAGGTATTGGTCCTCCAACTGAGAAGGAATTTTTCAGCTCCAACAATTGCACGCATCTAGATTCAGGGAACAAGGCTTTTCATCTTTTTACTTGCAGAAAGAAGTTTAATCAATTTACTGTCTGTGTTCTAAAATCTAAACAGATGACGAATCTCCACACGAATATGAAAAATCGCATAATAGGCGATAATGAAATTTATTTTCTATATTCTACAGATAAGAATGAGGTGTCATGGCGAATGTCTTTTTCTTTGAAAGAAGCTTTTCGTTCTAGTATATTATCTTATTTTTCAATCATTGATATTTTGGAAAGCCAATTATTTAGTACTGCGGCTTTCACAAATCAAAAGGCAGCTGAAGAATTATATAAAGAAATTTATAGTGATTTTGAAACTAATTCTAGATAGAATAACTCATGATTTATACTTGTATTTAAAGTGAAAATGTATGCCTCTAAAAAAACTCATTGTCCTGTCTGGTGCTGGTATATCTCAGGAATCTGGAATTTCCACTTTTCGCGATGCCAATGGGGTTAACTAAATAATTAATTATATATAAACCTAATATTAGTTATTTTTGAACAATAATTTAGAACCATATGACCTTATTAGAAAGAAAGAATCAACTGATAGAGGAAATTTTAACTATAGATAATGAAAACTTAATTATTAATATAGAAGAGTTTTTGTTATCTCAGGCTCGTATTGAAAAATTTGATTTCGACTCTGAATGGGAAAAAGCACTTACCGTGGAAGAGTTTAGAACGGAAATGCACAAAACTATAGCTTCATTTCCGTGGCAAAAACAATAAAATTCTCAGCTCACACCAAAAGCTACCTCGACGAATTAACTAAGGAACTTTATTACAAAAATTACTTTTCTTTTTTTGATTCCTCTATTGAATACGTAGATTTACTCATAGATTATATAGTAGAAAACGTACTGAAAAATATTCATAAGAAGTCTCCTATTATTTTAGCTAAGTACGGTTCTTTTTACTTAACATACAATAGCACAAAGCGCACAACATGGTATATTTTTTTTGAAATGGATGAGACGCAAGTTTTAATCACGCATATTTCCAATAATTACAAGAAGGAAATGTCTATAATAAATTGTTGAGAACATGCAAAAACTCGTCATACTCTCTGGTGCTGGTATATCTCAGGAATCTGGAATTTCTACTTTTCGCGATGCGAATGGGCTATGGGAAAATCACGATATCATGGAAGTAGCTTCCATTCAAGGCTGGCATAATAATCCTGAATTGGTTCTCGATTTTTATAATCAACGAAGAAGACAACTAGTCGAAGTTATTCCCAATAAAGCTCATACTATCATAGCGCAACTAGAAGATCAATATGAAGTAACTGTCATCACTCAAAATGTCGATGATTTACATGAAAGGTCTGGAAGCTCTAGAGTGATTCATCTACATGGAGAACTTTACAAAGCTTGTAGTGAGGGAAATAAAAACTTAGTCTTAGATTGGAAAGAGGATATCAAACTAGGAGATCTAGCGGAAGATGGCTCGCAGCTGAGACCTTTTATCGTCTGGTTTGGAGAAGATGTTCCTCTGCTCGACCTAGCTGCGGATATGGTCTATGATGCGGATATACTGATTGTGATTGGCACCTCCCTTCAAGTCTATCCTGCCGCCAATTTGATTCACTTTGCTCACAATGCAAAAAGGAAATATATTATAGATCCACATTGTCAGGATTATACTGTCCCATCAGATTTTGTCAAACTGGCGATGAAAGCGACGGAGGGTATGGCGAAGGTGAGAGATGAATTGGTTGGGTAATTTTGTTGGTGGCGCTGCGCTAAACTCAAAAGGCAGATGATATCGACAACTTACTTATTATAATATTCTGTCTGAATTTCTTTAGGATAAACAACTGTGTAATTAAAATAGATTGTCTCTCTGGCACCAGGGTTCAAGTTTTTATTCCAAAGTATAGAACCCGTATTTACATCAAAATCTCCATTAGATAAATTGCCATTGATAACCTTTATCTGATTATGCTCACTAATAGGTATTTGATCTAGAACCTCCAATTGTATAGCATCATTGGTGTTGTTTTTCATAGTGATTTCATAATTATTGAATTCTTCAATAGTCTTTTTATTTCTATCAATATTTTTATCTTCTACCTTGATGGTTTTACCTCGATTGGTGGTGGTCGTTATAATCGTTCGCTTACCACTTCCCTTGACTGTAGTTTCGGTTTCCTTATCCAATAGTTGGTTTCTTTTGACCACTATGCGTTCATCTACACCAAGCGAAATTGGATATTCTTCTTTAGTAAAGTTTGTATTGATATAGGTTTTTCCCATATAGTTATCTTCAAGGTAGATATTCGCATCTCCATTGATTAGATTTAGTTTCTGCCAGTCTGAAATTAAGGCTAAAAGGAATACATCGGTGGTCTCCGTAGGAACTACATGATATTTATAAGTGGCGGGGAGTTCTTTCTTATCAATTATGATAGTCTGTCCATTGTCCTGGCTTTTGAGACTTTGTGTACCATTAATCGTGTAGATGACATTCATCTGGGATGAACTAATACTAGTGATTGGAATATCTGCTATTTTAGGCTTGGCTACATTTTGAATATCCTTTCTCTTAGCAAATTTTTCCTCTTCTCTCATTTGCATTGAATTAGAAAGCGTTTCTGATTTAGCCACTTTATAAACTTCATCATCATTATAAGATTGTTCTTCTCGGACATATAAAGGTGATAGAATAGGTCTATTCTGATTGGCAGAAGGTTTATAAGAAGATAGAGTCAATTGAATATTCTCCCAACTCTGTCCTGTGCGTTGAAAAACGGTGGCTTTGTATACCAACTGAATGGGTAGTTTGGTCGATATAGCTTTGATATCATAGGTAGGAACCCAGCCTGCTGTGTTCTGCACTATATAGCTTATCTGTAGTCCTGCATTGGTAGATTGATTCGAATATATCTCTAGAGTCAAAGTCTTTTGCAAATTGGGATTGACAGAGGTTTCATTTTGTCCTAGCTGTTTACTAATTTCTAACAAATCATCATTAAGCTTTGCTATTTCTTCTTCGATGGCGAATTTTTTATTAGAAAGTTCCAGTTTTCTAGTACCATAATAATTTGCAAGTTTCTGAATCTCTGTTGCAGTCCATCCCTGTTCTGAGTTACCCATAACTTTATTCTCATCCAAGAGCTTTTTTTCATCTTCAATAGCATCGATTTGTAAGCGAAGTTTCAGAATATTCTTGTTAAGCAATTTTGATTTTTCATTCAATGCTTTAGATTCTGGCGTTTCAATTTTTTCAAGCTTTTCAAGCATACCGGGAGTCACAGAAAGCAGGGTCGTATTTTCTGGAAAACTCACCTTAAATGTATTATTATCAATATCATTGGGGAGGTGTATAATCTTGACAATGTTTTTACCTTGCTTTAAATTGACTTCACATTTTGATAGGACTTTTGCGCCTCTTAAATAGACAGTTGCTTGTATTGGCTTAACTTCCATTTTGATTTCTTGAGACTGAATGGTTATGTATAGCAGCAATAAAACTAACGTGGTTACTTTTTTCATTGTTCTAAAGTTTTATTTTATAAATATGAAACTACCAAGGCAGCTTTTTCTTCAATTCATCCAATAGCTCATTTTTCTTTTTCTCAACTTCTTCTTCAGCTTTTTGCTTTACTTCTTCTACCTTTTTATTAGCCTCCTGTACGGCTGCACTTTTTACACTATCTACTGTTTTCGTTGCTTGATTTTTCAAATCCTCTCCAGCCTTTTTAGCGGCATCGAGGGCTACACCAGAAGTAGTAGTGGGTTTACCGCCGGATAAAATATCTGGAGCACCCAGCGAAATTTGAGGTTTATCAAAAAAGCCTTTTACATTAAGATTTAGGCGAATTGTTTCAGGATTTATGTTGCCTAAAAAAGGGAGGTTGAATTTAGATACTAGACCACTAACCACACTTGAGGCATTACCCAACTGCGAGAATGGGACATCTACCGCCATTTTATAATCTAGAGATTTATCCAGACCTTGAAAACCAGCCAGAGTCATATCTAAATTATTTGCCTTAAAATTTGTTGGCTTAAGCACAACACGTCCTTTGTCAAAAGCCAAATCTGCATTAATATTAGTGGCTTCTAGACTATTTAATTGACTTAGTTTAGTTACACTGGCAATCTGCTGTAGTACTGGCAAGCCTACCACCTTAGCCAATGGAATGGCTACAGTGAAGTCTCCGTTTAAAGTACTTAAATCTGGACTCATGTCTGGTAGGAGATTCATAGTAAGATTGGATTTCGACGACAATTTTCCTGTCATAAATTTCATAATAGGAGCTAGCTTAGATGCACTTTCCATATAATTATATACCTGATTGATATCAAATGACTCGATATCGTAATGCACAGCAGTAATTGGTTTCGTCTGACCCACGGTGCTATAGATTGCATTCATTTTGGCGCTACCACCTAGCAACTCCGCTTTGACATTGCTCAGATTAATTTTCTCTTCTTTCACCGCCATAGAGCCCGCTATATTCTTTATAATCATTTTGCCATATAGCATTTCACCTATAGTGGCATTACCAGTGAGGTCAATTTTGTTAGGTACCATGACATAGTCTGATTTTTTACCATTCTTCTCCTCTGAAGCGAACTCATTCATATCTACTTTTTGACAAGCCATAGATATATTTCCCGACATCACTTCATCTTTTGACAAATAGTATCCTATAAAATTCTCCAAACGACCCTTGATGTTAAAATCTGTAGCGCCAATGTTTCCGATACACGCTGGCATATCCACGAATTGAGGAGAGAAATTTAAAGCCAAATCATTTATGCGAACGGGCTTTTCTATAGTGGAAGATTCATAGATTAATCCTTTCACAATAGCATTGCCATCTGCGTGAATAGCCGCATAGTTTTTAGCTTTTAAATCAGACTGGCGTGCCTTAAGGTCTAAGTCCAAATTTACCATTCCTTCTAATTTTTTAACCCCTTCCATTGGATAAAATTTCAACACATCTCCCAGATTGATTTTTCCTTTTGAATACAACTCTGTATATGGGTTGGACATAGGCTGAGTCACTTTCAATCTTCCTTCAAAGGGATCACTTCCAATATTCATCGAAAATTTTGAAACATCGACTGTCATATTATCCATAGATCCTCCTGGACTTTTAATTGCAGACACTATTTGAATATTTGAAACTTTTTTCGGCATATTGGGATATTGAAATTCTCCGTTATTGACATTAAATACAATATCCATTTTGGGATAAACAGAGCCTCTGTAGAGCCCTTCCACGTTGCCTTTTAAATCAAACTGACCTTTCGTTTCAATATTTTTAAAATCATTTTTATAAATAGAGGGAATCAAGGACAAGACTTTTTTAAAGTCATTATTCTCTGTCTTGAAGTCTAAACGCATACTCATAGCCTCTTTATCCATTTGTTGGATAAACCCATTGAGCAATAGTTCTAAGTCATTTAACTGAATCTTATTGGCCGAAAATGAATATTTCTTTGCAGCCTGATCTATCTCAATAGTGGACTCATTCGTCAATCTAGCATTTTTTAGATATGGAATTAAACCTTGGAAATAACTCACATCATCAATAGTCGTCTCACTAGAATACTTTACTAAATTATTCGTAAAATCTCCATTGGCCTTATGATTCAGGCCGATTATTTCTGCACTATTATTTGCAGGAACATCGATATATTTCACATAGACATTGTCTAAAACTATATTTTCTATGGCCAGAGAAAATTTAGAAGGTTCTTTAGTATCTTTGGATGGCTTTGCAATGTCCCAATTAGTCTGACTATCCGCAGCTACTTTAGCATAAATATCCGCATTGAGTAGCTCGACACTATTGATCTTCATTGGCTGCTCTGTTTGGAATAGAGACTTTATATCCAAAGCCAATTTTAGAGCTTCCATTTTCACCAACGTATCTCCAGTGAATTGGCCTATACCAGCAATCGAAGGATTATGAACAATCAAAGTAATATCGGGAAAATGCTTGATATTTTGCAACAATGATACATCAATGGATTCGAAGTTGAGAACAGCATTGAGCTCTTGATTCGCAGCATCCTTGGCTGCTTGGACTATTTTATCTTTGAATAAAAAAGGAACAATCGCTGTACCTCCGATTAACAAAATAAAAAACACGCCGATTGTAATTAAAATTTTCTTCATATTGGTTGATTTATAAAAGGTTTAGACTAATAGGAGTAAAATGAGGTTTAAGAACTAAAATATTTCTTCATATCCCTTGCCAATTCCTTAGCCTTCTCCCCGGCCTTTATTGCAAAGTCTTCTCCCTTAGATGCATAAATAATCTCACGCGAAGAATTGACAAGAATACCAATATCATCATTAAGCAATCCTTTGCAAACATCACTTAAGAAACCTCCTTGAGCTCCTACACCTGGTATGAGCAGAAAGTGCTGTGGAATAATTTGGCGTATTCTCGCGAAATGCGCTGCTTGAGTAGCCCCAATAACGAACATCATCGATTCTTCAGAACCCCATTCTGAACAAGACTTCAACACCTTTTCAAATAAAAATTGATCACCCATTTTTTCCAATTCAAAATCCATAGCGCCTTCGTTGGATGTCAAGCCTAGGACTATCGCCCACTTGTTCGTATGATTTAAAAACGGTTTGACGCTATCGCTTCCCATATATGGGTTGACGGTTAAGGCATCGCAATTAAATGTTTCAAAAAAGGCACGAGCATAGAGTTCAGAGGTATTGCCTATATCCCCTCGCTTGGCATCTGCAATGATCAGATGGGTTTTAGGAATCTCTGCCACAATTTCATCAAACACCTTCATACCTTGCCATCCGAGTGCTTCGAAAAAAGCTAAATTAAGCTTATAGGATACGCAACTCTCTATGGTCTGGGCTATTATTTTAAGACAAAATTCCTTGACACCTTCTGCATCCTTCGTTAAATGCGCTGGCAGTTTGAGAATATCCGGATCTAGTCCTACACAAAGAAATGATTTTTTGCGCTTGATCTCTGCTATTAAATTTGCTCTATTCATTAGGAGTTAGGAGTTAAACGGGTAAGCATAAGATTTCTCACCTGCTCTTTCAGTGCAGGAATATCAGCCGCTGTCATCAGAGAGGTATCTATTGGTTTTTCAAAAAAACACCTGACTATACCTGGAGCCATATCTATCTTATAATTCGGATTATTGATATGACGCATACCTACCAAGGTACTTACGATAATTGGAGATTTCATATCTACCGCTAGACGAAATGCTCCATCAATAAAATCAATCAATGGTTCGTCTGTTTTATTCCTAGTACCTTCGGGGAATATCCAAACGGAGATACCATCATTGAGTATTTCTTTCATCTTCTTCATCGATTTCACTCGAGAGGTCATACTGCTTCTATCTACTAAGACTGCTAGATTTTTAGCTACTACACTAAAGACCGGCACTTTTCCTAATTCCACTTTTGATAAGAAGAAAAAAACATTTTCCCAAGGTAATGTAATTGAATTGATAAAAATATCATAATTAGAATTGTGATTCCCTATAATGACATAGCCTTTATTCGATTCGAAATTTTCTTTACCGATAACTTTTACGAAGATTCCACTCAGATAACAAATACCTACACAGGAAATTTTTTGACTGAGAAGGAGATTGATTCTACGAGATTTTTTACCGAAAATCAAATTTGTAGTTAAAATAAATAAGGCAGTAAAAATGACAATAGGTGCTAATACAAAAAAGCAATAAACACCCCAAATAAATCTAAAAATTCGCATAAGGCAAATTTAGGTAAAAAAGAATATGAGAGTCCGCATTTATACCACTAAATTGAGTTAAGCAACAGATTATCAAATTTATTCGTATAATTTCTTCGGTTGAGTTTGAAAGCGAACTCATTCAAGTATTCCTGTAGGTATCGCTCTTTCACCACATGGTAAA
>JAJTHM010000085.1 GCA_021297855.1 Sphingobacteriales bacterium
CCCCTGCCTAGTCGGCAGACAGGCTTGTCTGTTGACAAACAGGGCTGCGCTTCATCCGCCAGAGGCGGACGCTAATGGCCAGAGACCTCGTCATCCTGCGAACCTGTGCTGACCTAAGCGTCAGAATGCAGGAATCTTTACATAGTTTTGTGGTAAGCAAGCGTACTAGCATATAAAATTATTTATTAAAATCAGGTTCAAACCACATAGGTACTTGACTGTTTGGATCATTGTTATAATTAATTGTTACCTCTTCTCCAGGTTTGATATCCTTATAAGCTATGATATGAATTTCTTCTTCTTCATAGTAGCTCTCATAGTCCGCATTGGCAGTGCGGCTGTGATTATACAACGAACCATAACCTAGAGCGATAGCACTCTGTTTATGCTTATCTCCCCATAAAAAGTAATAATTGAAAATCTTGGTTTGATCAATGTATTTTCTATCTTTGGCTGGTAGGACTATCATAGGACAGACTTCTATCAGACTTCCTTTTTTTATAAGTTCGTCTGTGAATACCCCTCTTCCTTTTCCTTTTACGTCTTTAATAAATAACATATTGTTTGATTGATATTTTATGGTTAAAAAGTTCTTAGTAGCTTATTATTTGGCTTTAAACATTGTAAATTATAAAATTATCCAGTATATATCCATCGTTCACTGTCCATTCGAATAAATGCAAAAATCATAACTGAAAAGGAAAGCAGGGAAGAGCCCCCGTAGCTCAAGGCAGGCAAAGGGATTCCGATGACAGGAACTAGACCTAATGTCATTCCAATATTAATAATAAAGTGCATCATAAATACGCAAACAATGGCATAGCCATACACTTTTGAAAATTTGGAACTGTGTTTTTCTGAAAGATGAAGTATTCTTAGCATTAGAAAAATATATAGTCCTATAACCAAACTACAACCAAGAAACCCCCATTCCTCACCTATAGTACAAAATATAAAGTCCGTTTCCTTAGCAGGTAAGAAATTCATTTTGGATTGGGTGCCTTTGAGAAAGCCCTTTCCAGAAAACTGACCAGCCCCTAAGGCTATTTTACTTTGTCTCACATTCCAATCATTACCCCCTTTCCCTACCAAAACATAGATCCTGTCTTTCTGATGTTTGTCGAGCTTATCCATGACTAGGTCTATCGAAATACTATAAATAGCTACAAAGGAAGTAATAGTAATCCCAGCTATAATATATTTATTTAGGTCTTTACTTTTCCGATTGAAAAAGGCAATTATTATTACTAAGACTATCATGCTCAATATTAGGTAAATAGGAGATAGAAGAAGGGATAGGATGGAAATAATAATGACAAAAAAACCAGTAAAAATGATATAATCTGACATGCCAAATCGATTGAGTAAAAAAGCAAAGGAGAGAAATACCAAAGCGGAACCCATATCATGCTGAGCTAATATAAGTGCGAATGGAACAACAATAATAGCTAAAGCAATCAGTAATTTTTTTGTATAGGCTAGATTGGTTTCTAATTCACTGATATAATAGGCCAATGCAAGGCAGGTTGTGAATTTGGCAAACTCTGAAGGTTGTAAGCGGAAGAACCCCAAATCAATCCAGGCCTTGGCGCCCCCCACTTCCTTAGCTATAAATAAAACCAAAATGAGCAAGAGAAGAATCAATACATAATAGGCATAGGCAAATACACTGAATACCTTTGAACTCATATTGATGATGATAAAACCGAGAAGCAAACAAGCTGCAATCCATACAAGCTGTTTACCATAGGTCTGAGAAATATCATATATTTTTGGATGTTCGGGGTTAAAACCTGCGGCGTAAACAGTGATAAGTCCAATGAACATCAAAACCAAATAGGTAATGACCAAGGGCCAATCGAGTTTATTAAAAATGGAAGGACTTTTTGCCATAATTATTCGTCTAATTGGAAATTGATTAGATGTCTACTTTTTATACTATTAAATCTATTTTGACTAGCTGGTGGCAGACTATCTTTGATATAACGCTCAACCATAAGCGAAACGATAGGCGCCGCCAATCCTCCGCCACCTCCGCCATTTTCTACTATACAAGCGATGACGATTTTTGGATTCACCTTAGGTGCAAAACCAACGAATATGGAATGATCCTCTCCATGTGGATTCTGCGCAGTCCCTGTTTTACCGCAAAGGGCTATGCCATTAATCTTTGAAGATCTGGCCGTCCCTTTTTCTACTACCATTTCCAAACCATCGGTGACTCTATCAAAATAGATTTTATCAATTGGGACTAGGACTTTTATTTTTTTATCTTTATTTGGTTCAAATTTTCCTTTGACTTCTATTCCCTTGATGACATGTGGAGATATATAATAGCCTTTATTGGCTATGACGCAATAAGAATTGGCCATTTGCAGGGGTGTAGCTAAAATTTCACCTTGACCAATCCCAAGGGAGATGACCGTCGTAGCGCGCCATTGATTTCGATACATTCTATTGTAATAGCCTGTATCAGGCACATTGCCTCTTTTTTCATTCTTTAAATCTATGCCCAGTTTTCTTCTGAAGCCAAATCGGCAAATATTCTTATACCATCGATCATAATCATTTTGAAAATCCTTTGAATTGGGTATTTCTATGGCTTCCCTAAAGACTTGACAAAAATATGGATTACATGACTGTGTGAGGCCTTCTTCGATATTTCTACAAGGGGCATGTCGGTGCGAACATTTAAGACTTTTCTTACCAATGGGATAATATCCTGGACAGTAATAAGCAAAATTGGGATTGATGGCCCCCATCTGCAGAGATACCAGAGCTGAAGGGGCTTTAAAGGTCGATCCTGGAGGATATAAACCTTGAATAGCCCTGTTATATAAAGGTTTGTGTTTATTGAGAAGCAGTTTAGGATAAAATTTATTTCTGCTGCCCCCTGTCAATAGATTTGGATCATAGGTTGGTCCGTTGCATAGGGCTAAGATTTCTCCTGTGCTAGGCTCAATAGCCACTATACTCCCTTTTTTGTTAGTCAGTAATTCTTCACCAAATCTCTGTAATTCTATATCTATAGAAGCTTGTAAATTGGTGCCAGCCACAGGGTCATTATCATTGGCTCCCTCTGCATAGCTTCCCTTAACTCGATTTAAGGCATCCACAACGACTGTTCGAATACCTCTTTGCCCTCTTAGAAGATATTCATAGTAAACTTCTATCCCATTTTTTCCGATGCAGTCTCCACTGAGATAGACGTATTGGTCAGCATGCTCTTTTATCTGCGAAGAATCAATTTCTCCCACATCTCCGAATAGCAGAGCCCCATTGGCATAAGGATATTGTCTGACAAATCTGGTCTGTCCAAAAAAACCTTTGTATTTAAAAGTATGCTCCTGAAAACGTTGATAATTGGAGTCATCTACGTATTTCAAGAAAACATAAGGCCTATATTGGGAGGTCTTTTTCGCTTTTTTCATCGTTTCGATGAAATATTCTTTAGTCAGATTGAGGTCTCGACAAAGTAAATTTGTATCTAATAGCGCGTCCACTTCAGCATAGGTGACCATAATCTCAAATTGATTTGTGTTGTGCACTATGAGTTTATTATTCCTATCGTAAATTAAACCTCTAGATGGATAATCAATGAGTTCTTTGATGGCATTGTCTTTTGCTTTTAGTTTATACTTATTATCAATGATTTGAATATAAAATAAATTGATAAGAAAGAGAAATGAAAAGAATATTATCACTCCTTGAATCATTTTAATTCGCTGAGGAAAAATATCTTGCATAAACTAGTTAATGGGCTGTTTGGAGTTGTGAAAGAACAGCAAAAGTAAAAAAACAAATCTGAATTATTGAAAAGTTTTATATTTGCAGTCCCGTATTTTTAACGGTAGTGTTCTTTTAGGTAATGGTCGGGTGGCCGAGCGGCTAGGCAGAGGTCTGCAAAACCTCGTACAGCGGTTCGAATCCGCTCTCGACCTCTATAATTAAGGTATTGCAAAATTGAAAAAATCTTCTATATTTGCATTCCATTTTTTATCAAATGATGATAAAATGCGAAAGTAGCTCAGTTGGTAGAGCACAACCTTGCCAAGGTTGGGGTCGCGAGTTCGAGTCTCGTCTTTCGCTCTCTTTCCATTTTTGGGAAATACCTTGGTGGTGGAATTGGTAGACACGCAGGACTTAAAATCCTGTGGGCAGTAATGTCCGTGCGGGTTCAAGTCCCGCCCGAGGTACTTTTTTGGCACAGACTTTTTGTTTGTGCCTTTTTCTATTCTTCTATTCTTTTGATATCTATTACTCCGTCGAGCGTTTTCAGATTGGAGATAAGGGTCTCTAATTGCTCTATATCATTGACATAGAGTTTTACAGTGCCCTCGAATATCCCCTCTTCACTTTCTATGGATATGGATCTGATATTGACATTGTGATCTTCAGATATAATTTTGGTCATTTTGTTGATTAGCCCCAATCCGTCTATACCATTCAGTTTGAAGCCTGTCAAGAAGGCAATTTCTTTGGATTGACTCCATTTCGTCTTGACAATACGATAATTGTATTTACTCATCAATTGGACGGCATTAGGGCAGTTGATGCGATGAATTTTAACGCCTTCATTTATGGTGATGAATCCAAACACATCATCCCCAGGAATTGGATTGCAACACGAGGCATAACTATACTTTATTTTAGAGCTATCTTCTCCCATAATAAGGAGATCTGAATTTTTTTTGAGGGTTTCTTTGACTTTTTGAATAACGTCCTTGTCTGATATCTCAGTATTATTTTCTTTAATTCGTTTTGGCTTATCCAGTTTTATAATGCCTGCTACGACCTTGAATTTTTTTATTTCTTGGAGATTGATTTTTTCATTTTTTATATCACAAAGCAAGCTTAAATGATTGGTGTACTTATAATGATTGACTAAAATTTGAAGATTCTCTTGGTTATAAATAGCATGAATGGCAGATAATTTGCGAACTAAAATTTCTTTTCCTAAGGCCGCTTCAGCGCGGATTTCAGACTTTAAGGAATTTTTAATTGCTGATTTTGCCTTAGATGTAGTGACTATGTTCAGCCAATCTTCATTTGGTTTTTGTTTGCCACTGGTCAAAATTTCAATTTGAGTTCCATTTTCTATCTTATGTGATATGGGCACGAGTTTGTGATTGACCTTGGCTCCAATACATTTTCTACCAACTCCCGAATGAATCTCAAAGGCAAAATCAAGTATAGTACTTCCTTGAGGCATCATTTTTAAATCGCCCTTTGGAGTAAATACATAAATCTCTTCGTTATACAAATCCAGCTTAAAATCATCTACTAAATCTAAGGCATTGTCATTGGAGGCCTTTAGTTTTTCAGACATTTTTTTCAACCATTCATCTACGGGATTTTTTTCATTGCCTGTTTTCCCTTCCTTATAAAACAAGTGGGCAGCCACTCCGCGCTCTGCTAGCTCATCCATTCGTGAAGTCCTAATCTGAACTTCAATAAACTTACCGCTAGGTCCCATCACTGTAGTATGCAGTGCCTCGTAGCCATTCGATTTGGGTTTAGATATCCAGTCGCGCAATCGTTCGGAAGAAGGGATATAGCTTTCTGTGATGATCGAATAGACATTCCAGCATTCTTGTTTCTCCTTATCCAATGGAACTTCCAGTATTATTCTGACCGCTAATAAATCAAATACCTCTTCAAAAGGGACGTCTTTCTTATGGATTTTATTCCAAATAGAATAGATAGATTTAGGTCTGCCATAAATTTTAAATTTATAACCTAGTTTGTTTAATTTCTCCTCTATCGGCTGTATAAACTCATTTATTTGCTTAGTTCGTTGTCTTTTGGTTTCTTTTAGCTTGAGTGCTATTTCTCTATATTCCTTCGGTTCAAGGTATTTAAGGGACAAATCTTCTAACTCTGTTTTGATAGCATGTAGTCCTATTCGATTGGCTAAGGGAGCGTAGAGAAATAAAGTTTCAGAGGCTATTTTTTTCTGTTTATCTGGAGCCATAGCGTCCATCGTGCGCATATTATGCAGTCTATCGGCTATTTTTATTAGTATGACTCGTACATCTTCTGCGAGTGTTATGATGAGCTTTTTATAGTTCTCAATTTGCATAGATGAGGTGGTATCTATCATGTGAGAAATTTTTGTGAGGCCTTCTACAATTTTAGCCACCTCGTTGCCTAGGGAAATTTGAATTTCTTCTATTGCGAGGTCTGTATCCTCGACAGTATCATGCAGTAAAGCGCAAATGGCTGATGTAACTCCCAAGCCTATCTCTTCAGTAACTATCTGCGCTACTGCTATTGGGTGAAATATATATAACTCACCTGATTTGCGTCTTGTTTTACTATGTGCTTCAACAGCCATATCAAAGGCATGTCTTAGACTCTTTTTTGAACTAGGGTTTAATCTATTTTTTAGGGTGCGAAGGAGTTTGCGGTACTCCTTGGAGATGAGTTTTTTCTCATTTTCTAAATCGTAAAGTTCGAAATTTATCCGTTCCATTTAAAGGTGTTCAATCTCTTGCATACAGCAAGAGCATACAGTTAAATTTTTAATACAAAATATAGATTTTACTCTTCACCTATCACGCCACTTCCAATAAGTTCTTCTCCTTGATACCAAGCAGCAAATTGACCACTAGCTATACCTGACATCGATTGCTCAAATATAATAAATAGTCCCCTATCTTTCATGAATAATTTAGCCTTACTCAGTTCTTGTCTATATCGAATTCGAACTAAAAACTCCTTCATTTCACCAATGGATAGTTTTAAATCTTCGCGAATCCAGTGAATGTCATTATTAGGTATGAATAATCCTCTTCTATTCAAACCTGCATGGGTATGTCCTTTGCCGACATAGATTATATTATTTTTGGCATCTTTTTCAATAATAAATAATGGCACCTCAGTGCCACCAACGCCGAGCCCTTTTCTCTGACCTATTGTATAGAATTGGATTCCTTGATGCTGACCTATTTTTTTTCCAAATTCAGGTTTCAAATAGAATGGGCGACATAGCGTTTCGATATCTTGATCTGGATATTGAAAACATGCATGATTCGTAGCAATCTCAATTATATCGCCAGTTTTTGGCTTCAGTTGTTCTTGTAAAAAGATAGGTAATTTTACCTTTCCTATAAAACATAATCCTTGGGAATCCTTTTTCTCTGCTGTGATTAAGTCATATTTTTTCGCTAGTTCTCTTACTTCTGACTTTTGTAGATGACCTATTGGAAAAAGTGCTTTTGACAGTTGTCTCTGGTTTACCTGACATAGAAAATAGCTCTGGTCTTTATTTGAATCTACCCCAGCCAGAAGTCTATAAACTGGTTTGTCGTGGACTAGGATTGTTTCTTTTCTGCAATAGTGCCCTGTCGCTACATATTGAGCTCCTAGTTTTAGGGCAGCTTCTAAAAATACATCAAACTTTATTTCTCTATTGCATAGCACATCTGGGTTTGGCGTTCTTCCTCTTTCATATTCGGCATGCATATAGTCCACGATTCTAGTCTTGTAGATTTCAGATAAATCCAATACTTGAAAAGGGATTCCAAGTTTATTTGCTACAAGAAGTGCATCATTGCTATCATCTATCCATGGACACTCATTGTTGATTACAACGGAACTATCATTCCAGTTTCTCATAAAAACGCCGATAACTTCATATCCTTGTTCTACAAGTATTGCAGCAGCCACGCTACTATCCACACCTCCTGATAATCCGACCACCACCTTCTCCTTAGCCATTAGTAGAATATTTATTTGAGTGATTCATTTTATACTTCTCCAGTGTAAATATTAAAGCCAGAATATAAGTACTTAAACAAGGAATTTTATATCTATCCAATGCGCCAAAATTGTAACTTGTAAACCCAACAACCATACCATAAAATAAACTAAAACCCATAAGGGCTATAGCTTGTGGCGAACTAAAGAATGCACTTAAAAAATAAATGAATCGCATTTTAAAGATCATGTAAATAGTTATACATAAAAAAAATAAGCTCTGGAGTGCACTCAAGAATATGATAGGTTTGCCTGCTTCCCAAATAAAAGGTCGATAAAAGGTAACGACAATTGATGCGGGTATTTTACCAAGCAGTGCTTTGGTCGTATAGTCGATTTCTCCTAGAGAATAGGCGCTGCCTTTTAACGTTGTATGCCAGCTTTGGAAGCCTTTAGATGTGTCCACAAGTTTTTCAAATGATAATTCCTGAAAGGTTTGAAGTAAGGTTCTTTGAATCAAGAATAAAGAAATCCCTGTCATCAAAATGAAAATAGGCATAAGAAGGATGCGAAAAGTAAGCGAAGGGATAGAGTTATATTTTAAACTGATAACCCATAATAATAAAAAAGGTAAGGATGCCATGAGAAAAAAACTGCGTATAGAATACAAAAAATATACTCCAACTATCATATATAAAATATTACTTAGTTTGAATTTGTTATATCCAAAAAAATTGACAAAACCAACAATAAGAAGATAGAGCCCCCCAAGTGTAAAAGTATCCTTGAATAAACCAGAACCCCAGAAAACAACAGATGGCATGAAGAATATAGCATAGCCTATACTTTTTCTATTAATAGGAGAATGATCATGGAAAAAACGATAAAATTTCCATGAACAGAAAAATGAAAAATAACTACAAAGTACGGACGTTAGATAGAATGAATTTAAAGTAAATGCATTTAGAATCAAGGCGATTTTGGACAAGGTATAGGTAGGTTTTGAGTACCAGTAATCGAATCGAACATTATAATTCAAAAAACTAATTTCATTATACTCTTTTAAATCGGGTAAAAGAAGTATATTCAGCAATTGATCGGGATTGTAGCTTAAATATTCTAGCAGTAGCTTTCCAGATTGTCCATACTCATTAGTATCGCCGCCTCCATAATAGAAAACGTAAATCAATACGGCAGCAGTGGCCCCAAGAATCTTTAGCAAAAATCCGATACTAAAAAAGTATTTGTCATCTTGATTTGAAATTCGATATGTCCTATAATACATAACGAAGAAAAGCGGTATCCCGATGTAAAGAATGCCTAAAAGGATGTGTAATACAATCACTTCAACAATGTTAGATAGTTTTTAGACTCTCAAAATTGGGAAAGTCATACAATGAGGGCCACCTCGCGCTCTCGAGAGTTCAGTCGATGGAATCGTGATGATTGTTTTTTCATATTTATCTGGATTGAAATCTCCAAAATTCCATTGTTTGGCTATATCCCTACCACTGACAATTTCATAGCCTTGTTCATAGAGGGCTTCGGCTGTTTTTGCATTTCTATCATAGGCTATCGCCACTCCATCCCTCAGCGCCACTAAATTGCACCCATCTGTCCACTGTTCTCTTTCATCGTATGGATAAATTCCATGGCCACACAGAATGAATTTCATTGCAGGATTAGCAGATAGGAAGAAGGACTCTAAGGTAGAAAACTCTTTACTAGTTCCGTCTTTATTGAATTGTGTAACCTTAATAAGATTTGATTTTAAGGTGTTTTCATAGATGACAAATTCATCTTTACTTATTTGGGTAAATAAAGTATCAATGTGCATGCAAGATCTATCTTTTGGTATTACGATGCGCACTACATTATCTATCACTCCTTTCTCAAAAAGTTTATTTTTTAGACTTTCTATAGCTTCGGGAGTAGTGCGTTCACTGCACCCTATCAATAAATAATTATCATGAAATATCATGACATCACCACCTTCTATGGTACAGTCTTCGCCGGCTTCCGTCATGTCTATGATTTTCTCATCATTATTCTCTTGACATGATTTAAACAAAGGGTGAAAATAACATATGACTCTGGTGAGCACTCCTTCTCGGTTGCGTGCTTTCTTGGATGGATTACATATCAATAGATGATCTTTTATCATCACCGCTATATCTCTTGTAAACACGTAATTGGGAAGTGGGGTCAGAATAGAGGTATCCGTCTCTTCTAATAAGCCTGTAAATAAGGTATAGACTAAATCTTTATTGGATAATGATTTTATTTTTTCTCTGACTTCGTCGGTCAATCGCTCTTGTGCAAACAGGTATTTGAAAAATTTTTCGCGATTCTTTTCATCAATGGTTTCAAATACCTCTAATAGCAAATCTTCAGTATCTAGAACATTTTCTTCACCTATAAAAGCTGAGAGAATATCAATGAATTTTTGGTGTTCCTCACGCATCGTTTGAAGATGTACAATATCATCATAAAGATACTCCAAAGCATTGCTTGGAGTCACTACCTCTATTCCATCGTCG
Source organism: Sphingobacteriales bacterium (assembly GCA_021297855.1). Classification (GTDB taxonomy): domain Bacteria; phylum Bacteroidota; class Bacteroidia; order Chitinophagales; family JADJOU01; genus CHPMRC01. The sequence continues at coordinate 10,242 of JAJTHM010000085.1, forward strand.
GGATAATGAACAATTACTTTTTTTAGTGAATCTACTTCACTTTTACAAAATACCGAAGTCATATAATTTATTTTTTTTCTAAAAAAATCTCTGCTATCATGCAACGTGCGCTTCCCCCACCTATAGTCTCTATGAGATCGATGGATACAGGCAGCAAAGCTGCATATTTTTCAATCTGTATTTTTTGTGAATCAGACAAAGCATTAAAGGCTCTGCGACTCATCACCAGAAATAATTCGTTGTCCATATTTTCTAACTGAAGCATGTTTCCTGCGAAATTCTTCAACAACTGTTCATTTGTCAGGTATATAATTTCTAGATTGGTCGCCTTAAATTTTGCTTTAAGAATCTCTCTTTCTGCTGGATCTTTGACAGTATCAAGACCGATTAAAACATAACCGCTTCCTATACACATGACCACATTAGTATGGTAGATAAGGCTGTTATTATTGTCATAGGCATGAAAACTGACAGGCTCGTATCCGATTTGTGTACAATAATTATTGAATAAATTTAGATCTGTTCGAGGAGATAAACAGGCGTATGCTATACGATTTAGGTGATCGAAAACTATACTTCCCGTGCCTTCGAGTGCCTCATCTCTTTTTTCATACTCACTGAGGTCTAGAATTTTCGTCACATTGTATTTAGCCTGAATAAGTTTCACGATATCATCTCTTTTTTCCAATTGCCTATTTAGGTTTTTCATAGGAAAAATAGTAATCGTGCCATCCTGATTCATGCTTATCCAGTTGTTTGGAAAAATGGCATCGGGTTTTTCTGGTTTCAAGGTGTCTTCTACTACCATCACATTAATTTTTTCCACTGAGAGTTCCGTGACCATCGTATCAAACTCAGACTGAGCTGTGCGAAGGATTTCTTCCTTTGTATAGCCCTCTATATTATTTTGAAATTCATTCGATTGGGCTGTCTCGTGGTTAAACTGAAATGATGCGGGTCGCACCATAAGTATGTTGGAAGTGGACTGGCGCATAAAGGAAAATTATAGACCGGTAAGGGAAACCCCAATAGAATACTGTCGTAAGTCTAACTTGTTATAATTTCTATTTTCTTTTATCATCTGATTGAGACCATAGTAGCCGAAAAGATTGATAGCCCCATAGCCTATTCTGAAGGTCGCTCCGTAGCGAAAAGACGCTAATTCGTCGAAAGGTCCCACTTTCATAGTCTGCTCTCTTTGTATGATTTTATCATAATAACTCACCTTTGAGTTTGTGGTCAAATTTAAACCAGCTCGCATACCTAATGCTAATTTTATTCTACTTCTTCCATTGATAGGTTTTGAGCGATATCTAATCTCGAAAGGCACTTCTAACCAAGACGAATAAAAACTAGACCCATCATAATTAAAGTTAGATCCTGCTGCGAACCGAGGGTCGTTTTGTGAGCTAATGAAAGAGGTTCCTTGTGCATTTTGGGTTAGAATAGACCCATCCAGACTGACTTTGCTAAAAGTAAATCCTATACCAGGTGCTATGCTCATGCCTGTTTTCCCTAGAGGGAGATCATAAAGAAAGTAAAATCCGAAATTGGGATTAAACACATTGGATTTATAAAAAGAATCTGGACTATTGTTGATGACATTGTCAAAGGTAATGTTAAACATAAAATGATCATGTCCTTCGTCTGAAAGCTTGATTTTTTTGGATTCAGGGGCTTTGATAGCAGTATTTGTAGTGTTAGGCTGCGCTGCAGAAGGCGTAGGGCTAGTCTGAGCCTGGGCCACCATACTAAAGATCAATAAGCCAGCAACAAGATTCGATTTTATCATGTGAAAGTTAATTTTGAGAATGGCAAATGTACATTAAAAATTTCATTTAGAAGCTATGACTAAGGATGAAATATGGGCATAAATACAATTTTTAACGCACATTATTGAGAAATGGTAAAAGATAATATGAGACTCCGCAAAAATACCACAAAGAGCGACATTTTATGTCATGTTGTAGGAGTATGTTTGTGTAAAATTAAAGAATTTTATATGAACCTATTATCATTTATGAAGGAGTTTCCGACAGAACAAAGCTGTAAAGAG
>JAJTHM010000064.1 GCA_021297855.1 Sphingobacteriales bacterium
AGGTAGAGAAGTCTATCACTATACGCATAGACTGCTACCGGGTGAGAATTTGATCGACCTTGCCAATCTGCAACTAGCCAAGGGCACCTACTATCTTGACTTCCAGACAGAGTCCGTGAGTAGACAAGCCAAGATGATAGCACAATAGGTCGTAAATTGAATTAACCCAATTTTTACTTTAAAATATTAGAGGTGATTGTAGTTTTCAACAATCACCTCTTTTTTTATTATTCTGATCCAAAGTTTCTGATTTCTTCTTAATTTTGCTCTGTAATTGATTTGTCCTATGCCAATCTTAGTAAGATGCTTTATAACTCAATACTTAACACTCATAATTTATAACTAAAATAATGTCTTTAGCTCCAGAAACCATAGATGCGGGAACCAAACTCGGTTTGACCATAGACGAAATACAACTGATAACGGATAAATTAAACAGAGAGCCAAATTTTACGGAATTATGTATATTCTCCGTCATGTGGAGTGAGCATTGCAGTTATAAAAACTCAATAAAGTGGCTAAAAACATTGCCGCGCGATGGGGAAAACATGCTTGTAAAAGCAGGTGAAGAAAACGCTGGAGTCGTCGATATTGGCGGTGGAATTGGTTGCGTATTTAAAATAGAAAGCCATAATCATCCATCAGCTATAGAGCCCTATCAAGGCGCTGCGACAGGAGTAGGAGGTATCCATAGAGACATATTTACTATGGGAGCACGTCCTATCGCTGCGCTGAATTCGCTAAGATTCGGGGATTTAAATGATGCGAAGACGAAGTGGCTCTTATCAGGAGTGGTCAAGGGTATTGGTGATTATGGCAATTGTTTTGGTGTGCCTACGGTGGCAGGAGAGACTTTTTTTGATTCAGCATATGAAGGCAATCCACTGGTCAATGCGATGTCTGTAGGCGTTATAGATGTAAATCATATTATATCCGCCACAGCAGCAGGAATAGGCAATCCAGTATTCATCGTAGGTTCTGATACTGGAAAAGATGGAATAGGAGGCGCATCCTTTGCATCAAAAGATATATCAGAAGATAGTGCAGAAGATTTGCCAGCAGTGCAGGTTGGGGATCCATTTCAAGAGAAATTATTATTGGAAGCCAGTTTGGAGCTTGCCATGACAGGAACTATCGTGGGAATGCAAGATATGGGAGCGGCTGGTATTACGTGTTCGACCTCCGAGATGAGTGCCAAAGGCGAGGTAGGTATGAATATATGGCTGGATAAAGTCCCAACAAGACAGAAAAATATGCAACCATTTGAAATTTTACTTTCAGAAAGTCAAGAGCGCATGCTTGTGGTATTAGAGAAAGGCAAAGAAAAAGCCGCTCTAGATATATTTGAAAAATGGGATTTAAATTGTGTGCAGATAGGTGAAGTCACTGGTGATGGTATTTTAAATTACTACATGGGAAATGAGCTTGTAGCCCAATTGCCTGCATATGAATTAGTGCTTGGCGGCGGAGCTCCTCAATACGATAGAGAATTCAAAGAGCCAACCTATTATTCAGAATACAAAAAATTCAATATCACCCAAGTTGCCGAACCATTGGATTATATACAAACGCTAAAAAATCTAACCGCTCAGCCGAATATTGCTTCTAAGCGATGGGTTTATAATCAATATGATAGTATGGTTGGAGTAAATAATACCAATACCAATCAACCTTCGGATGCCGCAGTCACAAGAATCGTTGGTACGAATAAGGCTATCGTTTCTACAGTAGATTGTAATGCACGGTACGTAAATAATGATCCTTATCAAGGGGCTATGATAGCCGTATCGGAGGCAGCGAGAAACATCATATGCAGTGGGGGAGAGCCCTTGGCAATTACCAATTGTTTAAATTTTGGCAATCCACAAAAACCTGAAGTTTATTGGCAGTTTGTAGAAGCCATAAAAGGAATGGGAGAAGCCTGCAGACAGCACAATACGCCTGTCACAGGAGGAAATGTGAGTTTTTACAATCAAAATGAAAAAGGCCCTGTTTTTCCTACTCCAACGATAGGTATGGTAGGCCGTATGGAGGATTTAGGTTTGAAAACGGGATTAGGATTTAAGGAAAGTGGACATGTGGTTTATCTTCTAGGAAAATCACAAAATGATTTGGCGGCGAGCGAGTATTTAGCGAATGTTGTAGGCATAAAAGCCAGCCCCGCACCTTATTTCAATATGGACGAAGAAAAATTACTGCTTAAGGCCATCTATCAGCTCATTCGCAAAGGAATCTTGGCTTCCTGTCATGATGTAGCGGATGGTGGATTAGTTACTTCTTTGTTAGAATCTGCTTATGTTTCCAATATAGGTTTTGAAATTTCTACGGATAGAAGCATAAGAAAAGATTCCTTTTTATTTGGAGAAGCGCAGGGAAGAGCTATTGTTTCCATTATTCCAGATCATTCAAGTGAATTAGAATCATTCTGTACTTCTATGAATTTATCTTTCTCAAAACTAGGAGAAGTCAAAGGCTCCAATGTAGTCATCGATGGTATTGATTTCGGCACTGTAGAAGGGTATAAAACAATTCATTTGAATTCGATTCATGATCGATTAGCCTCTTAAAATACTAAATTTTGAAATCAAATGATTTCCAAGCGCTATTAGAAAATCTTTCTGCCATTGGTAGAAACGGTTTGTTTTATACGAAAGATTCTTATGATAAAGAACGTTTTCAAAAAATACTTGATTTAGTAGAACAAGCCTATTTTCAAATAGGAGATATCCAAGAAATTGCTTCAAAACAGTTTAAAAAGCTGGACTTTATCACTCCGAAAGTGGGAGTTAATTTAGCGATTGTAGAAGAAGATAATTTGTTGATAGCCAAACGAAAAGATGATGGACTTTGGGAATTGCTTGGTGGCTGGGCTGAAGTCGGAGAAACAGTGGTGGAGTGCATTCAGAGAGAAATTCTGGAAGAATTGAATCTAAGAGTATCTGCTATAAAGGTTCTCGATGTGTTTTGTCGAACGCCAAAAGAAACTGGCGAATCGATCACTTCTTATCATATATTATATCAAGGACAAATTCTGGAAGGGGAGTTTAAAGAATCTATAGAAACTTCTGACATTAGGTGGATTAAAAAAGCAGATATTTTTAAAATTCAGTGGCATAGAGACCATATGAATTTTGCTTTAACGGCATTAAATGTTTAAATTTAGATGAAATGATAAAAACAGAAGAACATAAGAAAATAGCCATTCAATGTTTCAATGCAATATGGAAAATCCTAGATAAAACTAATCCAACAAAAGAAGAAGAATTAGAAGCTATCCGTTTAGCACATACTTCTACATGGCACTGGTATCAATGCGGACAGCCAGTTAATTTTCAGCGCGGGGAGTGGATATGCAGCCGTGTTTATGTTCATTTTAATCATTTAGAAGAATCTTTGTACCATGCTAAACTTTGTTATGAGTTAACTATAGAGCATAATCTGACAGACTTTGATTTGAGCTATGGTTATGAATGTCTAGCAAGAGTGTATAAAAAGATGAATGATACAGAAAATTTTCAAAAATATCTTCAACTACTGAAAGAGTCACTCACACAAATCAAAGAAGAAGAGGATAGAAAATTAGTAGAGTCAGATATGTCAAGTATATTCTGATTTATGGAATCAATTTTGGTTTCCTCCTTGGATAGACCACCCAAATTGGTCCTATCAATAAAAACTGTAAATCTTTTAAAAACGAGGGTTTTTTACCTTCGATTTTATGCCCAATAAACTGTCCTATCCATGCCAGAACAAAGATGATAGATGAATAGCGAAGCATGGCATTATCGGAAAAATAAAACCACATCATCCATGCGATAAAAGCAAATAATGCTAAAAGGAATCCAAATAGGAGAAACCCAATTCCTACCCTAAAGCTCAATCTAAAGTAGAAAATTAAGGCAAGAAGATAAACAACATTTGCCCAATTGAGATACATAGACTTCGCTAGGGGGAAATGCAAACTAAACAGAATAAAATAAATACTTATGAAGATAAGCGGAACACATAGTTTATGAATCAAAATATTGGTTTTATTCTGATGACTTTCGCCGTATTCCTCTAGCCAATTTTGCAGTGACTTCATAAAATTAATAGATTAAAGGTCTGAGATTTTTACCAACTGATCTAAAACGACTCTACCATGTTCATTTTTCTTCAAACTTCCTAATTCATGCAAAGGATCATGTTCAAAGAAAATAAAACCATTTTTCGATAGCACTTTTTGATACAATTTTTCTCTCTCACAGAGGGTTTCCAATGGTCTAATATCATATGCCATGACAAAAGGCATGGGAATATGATACGAGGAGGGCATGAGATCGGCAGCAAAAATTATCGTCTTTCCGTTGTAATCAATATACGGAATGGCCATCGCTTCTGTGTGTCCATAGACAAAATCGAACTCAATTCTCCAGTTTTTAAAGCTATCTTCTTGAAGAAAAGAGAGCTGGCCACTTTCCTGAATAGGCAGGATATTTTCTTTTAAAAAAGAGGCTTTTTCTCGATCATTTGGTGTTAGCGCCCAGTCTAAGTGGTCTTTATGGGTCCAATAGCGTGCATTGTTAAATTGAGGGATGAGTTTGTCTTCATTTCTATATATAGCACCACCGCAGTGATCAAAGTGCAGATGTGTGAGTATTACATCTGTTATATCTGCGATTGAGTAGCCTTTAGACTGAATTGAGGATATCAAATTCCCTTCTCCATGTGGGTGAAAATGCGAGCGAAACTTTTCATCTTGCTTATTCCCCATTCCAGTGTCAATAAGAATGAGTTTATTCCCACTTTCTATGAGCATGCATCTCATGGCCCATGTGCAGAGGTTGTTGGTGTCAGGAGGATTCAGTTTAGACCACATAGTCTTGGGAACAACGCCAAACATTGCACCGCCATCTAGTTTAAACAACCCAGCATCTATTGAATGTATTTGCATTAATTTGATATTTCCACAAATATACATATCCTTGAATATTCTACAAATTCTATATGTTTATCACATATCTTTGCACTTCTATTACTTCTATGATAAAAGTCATTGATCGATATATAATTAAACAATTTTTCGGGGGATTCATTTTCGCCCTGATACTCATTGTATCTGTCGCTATGACCATAGATCTCGGTGAGAAAATGAGTAATTTTGTACAATCTAATCTCACATTCTACCAAGTTTTCATAGGGTATTATTTATATTTCATTCCTTATTTGGTTGGGCTTCTCGGTCCTTATTTTGTCTTTATCACGGTTATTTATTTTACCTCTAGACTGTCCAGCAGATCTGAAATTATAGCCATGTTGAATAGTGGTATGAGTTTTAAGAGGCTTTTATACCCTTATATTATAACTAGCGCACTTTTGGCTATTGGATTTTGGGTGGCTATTAATTACGTGATTCCACATTCTGATGTAAAAAGACTAGCATTTGAAAATAAGTATATCGTCCGTGAACCTCAATCTTCGCAGGTACATATTCATAAGCGGCTGGATGATTCGACCTATTTTTATTTGAGAGTATATGATAATCTAGCCAAAACCGCCTACAATGTTACTTTAGAAAAAATTATAAATAGTCAATTAAAGGAAAAAGTGATGGCAGATAAAGCGGTATATGATACCTTGACGAAATCTTGGACTTTTGACAAGCTTTTTGTCCGGAGTTTTCAGGATGGAAATGAAAAAATTGAAATAATCGAATCAAAGAAATACCCAATAAAACTGGACCCAACTCTGCTCATTAAGCGTTGGACGCATATTCAGGAACTAAACCGTACAGAATTGAAGCAATTAATAGATCAGCTGAAGCTACAAGGTTCCGACTCTAAAGCCTATGAAATAGAGTATCATAAGCGAACATCTAAGTGTTTCGGGGTAATTTTATTAACCATTGTGGGCGTCATTTTAGCATCCAAAAAAGTCCGAGGGGGTATCGGAATGCACCTGATGCTTGGTTTAGCTTTAGGTTCTGTGTACGAAGTTATTGTTAAATTTTCAGATTCCTTCGCTATCAAGGCAAGTCTTGGAGCGCATTCTGCTGCCTGGCTACCCAACTTTCTCTATTTGATATTAGCTATCCTGCTTTGGAAAAAAATCCAAGAATAATATTGGCATTAAAATAATTTTATTATCTTTGCACTCGCAATTTTCGCAAAAGCACCGTTCGTCTATCGGTTAGGACTTCAGGTTTTCATCCTGGCAAGAGGAGTTCGACTCTCCTACGGTGTACCAAAGCCCTCTTTTTGAGGGCTTTTTTTATATATTTATGATTACAGTCTATGTCTTAATTAGTTTGATGGATGGTGCTATTTATGTAGGAATGGTAAAGGATATAGAAAATAGACTACGCGAACATAATCAAGGAAAAAATCGATACACCAAGGGTCATATTCCATGGAAAATTATTTATACAGAAATATTTCCAAATTGGACAGAAGCAAGGGTTCGAGAAAAATATTTTATAGGATATCTTATTTAATTCGCAAACCCCTATGAATATTAGCTTTCCTCAATGAGCCTCCAATAAGAACTCGTTAAAATTACGACTGAAAAGCGCAGAAAATTTTAGTCGAGGTACGAGACAATTAAAATTTTCCGCTTTGAGGAAGATAATTTTAGAGTTTGTTTGGGAGCTCTTGACTTTTTTTGTTACTTTTTTGGGTCAAGCCAAAAAAGTAAAGAAGACTAGGATCTTTACTATATCTAGTTTTGCGAATAATCTCATAAATTCTAATATTTTAAATCTACTCTTGGCAAAAATTGGTTGAGAAAAAATGGATTTTTGTGATTTATTTATTCAAATTAAGAGGAGTTCCCTGCCTGACTGCGTCATGCAGACAGGGACTCTCCTACGGTGTACTAAAGCCCTCTTTTTGAGGGCTTTTTTTGTATAAGGGAAATTTTTATTATGCTAGTACGCTTCCTTACCACAAAACTATGTGCAGATTCCTGCATTCTGACGCTTAGGTCAGCACAGGTTCGTTGGAATGACGAGGTCTCTGACCATTAGCGTCCGCCTCTGGTGGATGAAGCGCAGCCCTGTTTGTCAACAGACAAGCCTGTCTGTCGACTAGGCAGGGGAATTCAGGAATCTATTTTATTAGTGGTAAATATGCGCATTAGCAGAATTTTTATTAAGAGAATTTAATAACTCCTGACCTATATACCCCAATAATCAAAAGTTTGAGAAAGATCAGAAATTCTTTAAATAGGATCCTCCAACTATTGAATCATTTTTTTCAATTTATCTATACTGATTCTTGCTTCACGAATTGCAAATGCATTGACAAGCCATTTTGGAATTTTACCTTTCGGATCAGCCGACGCATAATACTCCATATGGATATCGCCAGAGCGTGTTTTTTTAAACTGCCAAGAAGTATTAGCTTGCGTAATTCGTATAACTTTTGATTTAAATGAAGCTATTTTACTATCAGCTGCGCTGCTTACAAGTGAGTAAGTGGTATCGGTAGAATGTATAGTGACTTTGGAAATAATATCTCTATCAGAAATAGTTAGGGGCATTTTGAAGTAAAAATATTGATAGCTAGAGTGTGCATCCAATTGTTTCAATAGTCTTGCTTCTGTGCAGCTATTAAATAACTTTTTATTCGTTTCTATATTATTCAGTGCTAGCACCAATTTTTTAAAATTGCCTTTAAATTTATGAACAATTTTGATCTCCTTAATGTCAGAAATATCGGACTCTCTAACTAAGACTTGATAATCAAGTTCATTTATTTTCGTCTCCCATTCATTGGATTTTTTGTTTTCTGGGGAGTAAAAAACTAAAGACACTAGGAGTATAGAAAAGGTTTTTAGCAATAGAATAGAATTTAAATTACTCGGTTTCTTTAATAATATTCATGTACGGCATTTAGATAGGATTCCTTATAGATGATGCAAATATGTGTTTACTAAATCTCTATATTCAAACAGCCTATGAGGATATCTCATTTTGGTTTTTATTTTGATTATGCTTGTGAAGCATATATAGGCTGAATATTAAAACCAGAGGAATTATCATAAGAAATATAATGGCATAGTTTATCCAGTTAGCAGCTGTAGAGCCTCGTTCTAGAGATTGTTCTGCGCCAGCTTTGCACATAGCGCACTGGCTATACATAGCTAATTGACAGGTTAGAAATAAAGATAAAAATAATAGTTTTTTATACATAGAATCAAATGGTAGAATATATCACAAATAAGAAAGTCTCTTAATTGTTAGTTGTCAATTGTTCACTAGCATACTGTTCCAATCCCTTCTCTAGGCACTCAGCAGCCTCTTTGATTTCAGCCGATTCTAACACATAGGCTATTCTGACTTCCGATTTTCCTAAATCCTTTGTAGCATAGAATCCCCCTGCTGGCGCCATCATGACGGTAGAGCCATTATGCGAAAATTTCTCCAGCATCCACTGGCAGAAATGGTCCGTATCTTTGACTGGCAATTGTGCCATGGCGTAGAAAGCACCTCCTGGCATAGGGCATTTTACACCATCTATTTTGTTTAGCAATTCGACCAATAAATTTCTCCTCGAAATATACTCCTTATTCACCCCTTCAAAATAGGAAGCTGGGGTTTCCAGCGCAGCCTCTGCAGCCACTTCACTATAGGTAGGACTGCTCAATCTAGCTTGCGCAAATTTTAAAACAGTCGCTAAAACATCTTTATTTTTGGTAATCAATGCACCTAATCGCGCGCCACAGGCGGAGTAGCGCTTGGATATACTATCTACGACGATAGCATGCTGAGCCAGCTCAGGCATAGATAGAATGGATGTATGCTTTTTCCCATCATAAACAAACTCTCTATACACTTCATCGGCAAACAAGAATAAATCATGCTTTAATACGATGGCCTTCAATTGTTCTAACTCTTCTATTGAATACAAATAACCAGTGGGATTGTTAGGATTGCAGATGAGTATGGCTTTGGTTTTGGAGGTAATATTCTTTTCAAATTCATCGATACTCGGTAGAGCAAATCCATTGTGGATAGAAGAAGTAATAGGAACGACTTTGATATTTCCTGCTGTGGCGAATCCATTGTAATTGGCATAGAAAGGTTCTGGAATGATAATTTCATCCCCTGGATCCATCGTAGCCATAAAGCCGAATAGCAGTGCCTCGCTGCCTCCTGTAGTTTCTATAATTTCATCCGCTGCGATATTTGCACCTACAGATTTGTAATAATCGACCAATTTGAGTCTATACTTTTCACTTCCCTCACTATTGAGATAAGATAGGACTTTATAATCAAAGTTTTTGATGGCATCTCTCACTACCAGCGGAGTTTCTATATCAGGTTGCCCTATGTTGAGATGAATAACTTTCACTCCACGCTTTTTCGCTTCGGTAGCGAATGGAACTAATTTTCTGATTGGGCTGGGTGGCATGAGCTCACCTTTCTTACTTATTTTTGGCATGTTGCATTAGTTTTATGGTTTAGTTAGCATGTTTTAGTACCTTTAAGTATTTTAATACTTGTGTTGACATTTACCGATTTAAAAAATACTCTTCAAATTCTCTTAGCTCATTTAATTCTAATTCCACAAATTTATTAAAAAGTTGGTCTCCTACCTGAGTTTTTATAGCTGAAATGCCCACATCTATTAGTCTTATCCCTTTTTCCGTTAAAAAAACATTGTCAAAGGCAAATCCAGAAATATGGGAAGGTCTTTTTAAATCGCGATGAGCGAATCCCGCCTTATGAAGAGCTCTCAGTTCAGATTCAAATAAATCAAAATACAATTCTCGTTTTTCAAATTCAAGCGAACGATAATCCATCGGATAAAGCCTTTCCATGACTAAGAGCTCGGTATCGTCTGACATTAATTCTAGTCGAATAAACTTGCAGACGAGATTATTGACAGAATTTGCAAATTTCATTTTTTCTGCTTCTGAACCTATATCCGATCTTGTGTGACCTAGAAACATTTTCCCTGCCTCCGTTTCAGAAAGAGCAATCACGGTATTGTTGTTGCCAGCTGATAGTGTTTTTGGATAGCGTTTCATTTTAAAAATCTAAATAGACCTAACTATTTTATTAGAGTCAGTTACATATAATTCTCCATTGGAAGACAGCTACACACTAAATTTCTATCACCGTAACTATTGTCCACTCTGCTGACGCTTATCCAGAATTTACTATTCTTTATACTTTCCAGAGGATAGAGCGCTTTTTCACGACTGTAGGGGAAATTCCATTCCCCGCACAAGGCTTCCTCAGCGGTATGGGGAGCATTTTTCAACGGGTTATTGTCTTTTGGATAGGTTCCTTTTTCTATTTCAGCGATTTCTCCTCTGATAGCTATTAAAGCATCTATTAATCTATCTATTTCTTTTTTATCTTCACTCTCTGTTGGTTCTATCATCAGGGTGCCTGCTACAGGGAAGGAGACCGTTGGCGCGTGCAATCCATAATCCATCAATCGCTTAGCTACATCTTCTACTTCTACACCTAGGGTATGCTTAAATGGCCTGAAATCTATAATTAATTCATGGGCTACACGTCCGTTTTCCCCAGTATATAGTATCTCATAATGCTTTTCCAATTTAGTTTTAATGTAGTTGGCATTTAGTATGGCATATTCCGTAGCTTGTCTCAGTCCCTCAGAACCCAGCATTTTGATATAGGCATAGGATATCAAGCAAATACTTGCAGAACCATATGGTGCACCTGAAATAGTCTGTGTCGCTTTGTCACCACCAGTTTTCACGATAGGGTGGGTAGGAAGATAAGGAGCCAAATGACTTGCCACACAAATAGGACCTACGCCTGGACCACCACCGCCATGCGGGATAGCAAAGGTTTTATGTAAATTTAAATGACATACATCCGCTCCAATAAATCCTGGACTGGTGATACCTACTTGCGCATTCATATTGGCGCCATCCATATAAACTTGACCACCATTATCATGAATGATTTTACAGACTTCCATAATACTTTCTTCGAAAATACCATGGGTAGATGGGTAAGTAACCATCAAAGCGCACAAATTATCTTTGTGTTCTTCCGCCTTGGCTTTCAAGTCGTCGAGGTTGATATTTCCATTTTCATCCGAAGGAGACACGATTACTTGAAGCCCTGCGAGTACTGCACTAGCTGGGTTTGTACCATGTGCCGAACTCGGTATGATACAAATATTTCTATGACCTTGTCCTATCGATTTTTGATAATCACGAATAACCATCAATCCTGCATACTCGCCCTGAGCACCAGAATTTGGCTGTAGGGAAGTAGCTGCAAAGCCCGTGATATGGGCTAGATCTTTTTCTAAGGTATGGAGCATTTCATAATAACCCTCGGCTTGCTCTCGCGGAGCAAATGGGTGTATAGAGCTGAAGTATTCCCAACTCAACGGCATGAGTTCTGTAGCCGCATTGAGCTTCATAGTGCAACTACCCAATGGAATCATAGATTTTGTAAGCGATAAATCTTTATCCTCAAGTCCCTTAATGTAGCGCATCATTTTCGTTTCGCTATGATGCGTATTGAATATGGGGTGGGTTAGAATAGCGGACTCTCTGGCGAAAAGGCTATCAATTTTTACTTCGGTGTATCCTTTTGTAGATTTTTTACCAGTAAATTCTTCAAATACATGGATGATTTGCTGTAAATTTTGAATAGAAGTATTTTCATTAATGGAAATACGAACGGTATCTCCTTCAAAATAAAAATTCATTTCATTTTTTTCTGCAAGAGATCTTAGCTTTTTACTATCATTTACCTTGATTGAAAGCGTGTCGAAAATAGCAGATGCATTCAAGCTTTCCAATCCCAAATCGGTTAAGGAGTGCTTTAACCAACTAGCCAGTGAATGTATTTTAGTAGCTATTTCACGTAAATTATTTGGACCGTGATAGATGGCATACATAGCGGCCATGTTGGCTAACAAGGCTTGAGCTGTACAAATATTGGACGTCGCTTTTTCTCTTCGAATATGTTGTTCTCTAGTTTGAAGAGCCATTCGCATGGCATTCTTGCCTCTTCTGTCTTTGGAAACACCTATGATTCTTCCTGGAATACTGCGTTTAAATTCGTCGGTGGTAGCAAAAAATGCTGCATATGGACCTCCAAAACCAATTGGTACACCAAAACGCTGTGAACTACCAATAGCACAGTCTGCACCCATTTCGCCCGGAGATTTCACCAAGGTCAATGACATGATATCAGCTGCGACGGCCGTGTATATACCTTTCGTTTTTAATTCGCTAATCTTATGGGTATAATCTACTAAGTCACCATTGAGTCTTGGATTCTGAACTAAAACTCCAAAATGATTTTCATTGAATGCATGCTTAAATACATCTCCTTCTTCGATTTCTATTCCTAATAATTCTGCTTTCGATTTTATGACAGCCTTGGTCTGCGGAAACACGGAATCATCGATAAAAAATATATTAGAATCATTGCCAGATTTATTCTTACCTGCATGAAACATCGTCATGACTTCCCCGCCTGCAGTAGATTCATCTAGAAGAGAAGCATTCGCTATGGGCAGTCCTGTCAAATCAATAATCATAGTTTGATAGTTCAGAAGAGACTCCAAACGACCTTGTGAAATTTCAGCTTGATAGGGTGTATATTGAGTATACCACCCTGGATTCTCAAAGATATTTCTCAAAATGACAGAAGGGGTCACCGTATCATTATACCCCATGCCTATATAGGATTTGAATGGCTTATTTTTCTTGCCAATTTCTTTGATATGTCCCAAGTATTCTTGTTCCGTCATGGCCTCTCCTATCTGCAGAAGTTTTGGATTGATGAGTTTGGCTGGAACGGTCTCTGAAATCAGTTCATTGAGGCTAGTTACTTTTATTTCTTCAAGAAGTTCATTCAATTCTTTCGGAGAAATACCTATGTGACGTTGTGCAAATTTCATACGGTTGAATATAAAGATTTAATGATTTAACAATAAAGCAAATGTACAGGAAAATTTTTATCTAAAACCAAAGGGTCAATCAAAGGTTTGTTAATTTATTTGAAGCCATTTAATTATATAAATTAGCCCTACAAAGCATGTAAATATCAGAATTAGACCAAATTAACATGATTTAGACATCAACTCTTTAATTTTTTTTAAGAGAAAACGTTTTTTTTTGTATCTTTACGCATCAAATATGTCATGTAATTTTATGAAATTGCAACAAAATTCTATACTAAAACTAGCGAGCCCTTCTCGCAACACTAAAACGCATTCCGTTAACCTTAAAAACTATGACCGATGAAAAAAATCAATTTTAAACTTCTTATCTGGCTCTTCTGCCTTGGCTCGCTTTCTGAAGCTGCTGCTATGGGTGGCGGTGGTAATGGATGGGTTCCAGGACCACGTAAAACTTCTTTATTTTTGGCAGGAGCTGAGTTGAAAATTCGCCCGCTCAATGTAGCGCCCAAATTGAATCCATCCATCCGCGATACGGTGGAGATACTTCTGATTTACTATCGAGACTGTGAAGCGAATCCAGGGACTAGCTATACCTTCCCAACCGTGACAGATACCATGGTAGGCATGTTGTATAGCAAATCGAAGTGCGAATATCTGAAGTTTGCTTGCTGGTTTAGGGCTGATTTGTCCGATAAATACTCTACGCCAATTTGTCCATATAACAATTTTGATACGAAGTGTGAAAGTCCCAGTTCTGCTCGAATTGGTTACCGTACCGAGGTATTTACCGATACAGTCGTCTTACCAGTCAATGCAGATGACTGGGTAATAGGAATGATGTATAGTAATGATGCCAATGTTAACTTAATGGACTGGTATACGAGGAAGTATGGTGGCCCTAACTCTAGACAATGCGCACTGGTACAGATTCAACCACCTCCTTTAGGTTTTAATGTACCCAGAGGAATGATGCCACCCAGCCCGTTTTCGGTGAGGGTAGCTGGTTTGAATACCACGGCATTTGGCAATGATCCCACTGAATCTTATTTTTATATCGAAGCGGAATATAGTAATGCCCTGCCCTGTGGTACATTTGAAGGAACAATTCCTCCAATACCCAAGTACTGCGCGAATACAACACCTAACTCGGCTGGTACCCCTTTTATATTTATCTGTGAGGGAAGACAGAGATTATTCGATCTCGGATACTACGATGATGATGCACATGATTTAGCCTTCGAGAAATCCACCCCGATGAAGGCGGCTTGTTTTGGAGACCCTGTTTGTGGTCAGCCCGATCGAACTATTGAATATATAACCTTTGCAGGTGTATACAATGAGGCTAATCCGCTCGGTTCAGCATCTACTTATGACATGGATCCTACTACCGGGGTCATCGATATTACTATGAATCCACCCGGTGCTCCGAAAACGGGCGTCGGTAGATATAAGGCAGCAGTCAAAATAACCGAGACTGTTCCTGGTACATCGCCTCCTGTCTTTGCTGGCAGAGTCTATCGCGATTATACCATCACCGTGATAGCAGATGAGGAGTGTGATGCCAATAACTCGATTACCGAAGCATCCTATTTTATACCTAATTCTGCTCATAATTTTTTAAATAGTGCAGTTGTGCCTGGTCAGTCCACACTCATTGAAGCCTGTGCGGGCACGAATATGCGGTTTTCTGTAAAGGCATTTTCCGTATCCGATCTAAACAATGCGGCACTGGTTATAACCGGTGAATTAAATCCGACTATGTTAGCTTCCGGAGCATTCATCAGTTCTACTTATAAAAACAACACTTTTCCGTTGTTTGATACCGCAGTAGGAACACTCAACTGGAATATTCCTGCGAATACGCATCCAGGCACCTATCCTGTTATTTTTCAGATACGGGACTGTGTGAATGGATATATTCTTAGTAGGTCGGTGGTATATAGAATTCGGGTCAATAAGAAGAATCGAATCGATTGGTCTTATTTAAATTTTGTACCTAAAACGAGTCGACCCGTCTTCTCATTGAATTCGACGTCAAAGAGAGCCTATCATTGTGGCTCCCCCTTGCCTTTGGTTGTCAACGCTGTGAATCTTGAACCTAATGTCGTAGTCAATTGGCGCCTTTTTAAAGGAAATTCAACAACTACAGGGACATTAGAAGATTCTTATACACCAGATGCTAGCTGGGGACCGATACCAAGTGATCCGACAGCTGGTTATGTTGTGGAAATGGTTTCCAACCAATACTGTAACAATAGAGATACGCTGCAATTGATAAGCAAACCACCTATCAGTCCAGCCTTGACCTTAAATATTCCAGACAGTTGTTTTGGAACCAAAGGAAAGTTGGAGGTGACAGGTCTTTCGGGAAGCGCCATGCTCACGAGCCTTTTTGATTGGCAATCCTTAGATGCAGAATATGACCTGACCCCTAGTTTTCTATCCAATACGGCAGATATAAAACTTGCCAAAAAAGATAATACCTATATATGCTATGTAATTTCGCAGGATACGTGTATTTATCCTATAAGTGTTGAGGTACCTATGAATGGTATCAAACCAAGAGGCTTCTTTGTGACGGATAGACAGTATGTCTGTCCTTTAGACACAATTGGTATATTTAAAGTTTTGCTCACTACTTCTATATGTAGTCCTAGGGTCGATTTTTCCAAAGAAAAACCAGGTACTAGTAAGAATTTTGACTATCCAGGTACTCAGTCCAATACCAACCCAACGCCAAAAATATTTACAGCTACAGCTAGTATCGACAGGGGTAGAACTGCTATTCTATACAAAGGTTCAGAATTATGTGTCAAAGGGATGAAGCCAGGAATTGTTAAAGAGATTGCATTTTATATCGATGGGGTAAACGACCCGAATATATACAACAATGTGGAAATATGGATGAAGTGTACAGATCGATTCGATTTACAAAATGGTATATTTGAAGACACACTCACCATGCGAAAAATGTTTTCGACCTCCAGTAAGCTTCTTTCCGTTGGTTGGAATCAATTCGATATAGCCGATTTTGTATGGGATGGTTCGTCTAATTTGTATTTTGAAGTATGGACGACATGTAATAAGCCCTGTAACAATCCAGTGGCAACCTCACCAGCTTTTATGGATAACTTGACCAACTATGTTTCAATTATCGGCAAGTATGGAATTAGCCAAGGAACTTTTGAGGCAGCGCCTACAGTCACATCCAACTCAAGACATAATATACGTTTCTTCTATTCTGAATTATTAGAAAATATTAGCTTGAACTGGAACCAGAATCCAGCTACTTTGATTTCAAGAACGGGTGGTCAAGGAAATACAGAAGAAGAGCCAAAAATTGTCACCCAGGTTCCTCTGACCTATACTATCCGTATGACCAATGATAAATGTAAAGATTCTACGACTGTTTTCGCTCACATAGATACCAACTATAAAGTGAATGTTACCCCGAAATTGGCTACAAAATGCCCTGGAGATACAGTGCATATTACTACAGAGCGTCGCCCGATTCAACCAATCCCATTAGTGCTCAATTGTGGTCCAATTCGAACTGGTGCAGAGTGTGGAAATAATAATGGTCATAGTTTAGCGGGAAATGATATAAGAGACTCCTGCAGAGTGAGAGATTCTTTGTTCTATCCAACAATTGGAAATGTTACCTCTACGGTTGGCTCTGTTTTACATTCTCCATTCGGAGGGGCAGGGGCAGGAATTGGAACTTTGGTAACGGATAAGCGATTACAGATTTTGATTCCTTATTCAGAATTGCGATTCAATAACAATATGAGGGCGGGGTATATTAGAGAAGTCGCTTTTGAAATAGTAGAAGCGTTTGTCAATACGAACAAGTTGTTAAACTTTGCTATTCGTATGAAGTGTGCGCCCAATTCTCAAGATTCTTTCACAAATGCAAATTTTGAATCTTTAGCAACCTTTGAAGAAGTATATTACAAAGATGAATTATCCACCGTCTTTGGTAGAAATAGTTTTGTTCTTCAAAAACCCTATGCTTGGGATGGGAAATCAAGTTTGATAATCGATATTTGTTTTGACAACTTCAATGGCTATGATTATCGTTCAGAAAGGGTAAGAGCTACTACCCAGACGAAGAGACGCTGTCTTTATCAATCAGCAAGAACATTTGGGACTTCTCCGGAACAGTTCGGCTGTACTTACTTAACAGGTACCCTAGATTTCATAAGACCTAATGTAGAGTTTGTCATGTGTAAGCCAACGAGAACTCCTCCGCCGATACCAAGAGAAATTCTATGGGCACCTAAAGAATTTATTAGTAATACCCAAATAACGAATCCTATCATATACAATAGGTTTTCCACCAAGTACTATACTATTCTAGACTATGTAGATACGACCTATGGACAAAATAAGGTGGTGTGCAGAGTACGTGATACCATGAACTCAAAGGTAGATAGACCGTCTGTGAGTTTTGATCCTCCTGTAGCTGTAGCCTGTCAAGGCAAATCGATAACAGTATCTGCGGGTGTCGTAGGAATGAATCAAAATCTATATACCTATGAATGGGATACCACTGAATATGGCAAAGTGAAGGCAGACTACACGAGTCCTATACAAATTATAACCCCTCCTAATCCAGGTTATCACTATGTAAAAGTGCGCAGTGCCAATAACCCAAATTGCTATAATAGCGATAGTCTTTGGGTAGATATACAAAAACTGAAAACAATGCCTGACTTAGGTGCTGCGGCACTTATCTGTCCGGGAGATTCGGTTTTATTGTCGATTCCAAATAATGTGGGGTATAAAAAACCTCGCTGGCGATTTGGAGGTCAGATTATTGATACTGGCTATAGCCTCAAAGTAGCTAATCCTGGCGCCTACAGTATGGTGATAGATTCTGGAGCATGTACCAATACCTCTTTGGATAAGTTAATTATTCTTCGTAAGAAGGACACGGCTACCCTAGAAAATAAGCTGGCTACGATTTGTGAAGGAGACTCCGCATTGATTATGTATTCTCAAAGTGATGGTGTAGCTAATCCGATTTGGAATACAGGCTCTACAACTCCCTACATAAAGGTAAATCAGGGGGGAATTTATTTCTTAGTAAATCCAAGAGATCAATATGGTTGTCTAATGCATATGAGAGATACGGCTACCGTATTGGTTATAGACAATCCTGATTTCAAACTTATAGACGATACGATATGTATGAGCAATAATCAGATGATTACTCTCCAGCCAATACCTTTTGATCCGAAGGCGACATACACTTGGTACCCAGATGGTAGAAAACTTACCTCTCTGAATGTTTATACCCCAGGATTATATAGAGTGGTTCGTGAGATTAATGGCTGTAAGAAGGAAGCAACCGCATTTGTGGTTAGTGATACTGCAGGTAGAATAGCTTTAGGTAAAAATCAGGCAATCTGTTGTGATGAGGTTATAACTCTCGATGCCAATCCAGAAGGACGCCAATACAAAGGCTATGTTTGGAGCACGGGTGAACGCAGTCAGGTTATATATACCAAACCAAATGTATCTGGGCTATACGTGATAGAGGCTATTAAACCCAATGGCTGCAAAGACACTGGATCTATTTTTATAGACTCTAAGTGTGGTCAGGTGCGAGCTAAACCGGAAAAAGAGGTCATTCACATTGGTCAAGAGAATAAAATCTTTGGAGAACACATCGCTATCAATGCGACGAGTATTCAGTATAAATGGATACCTAGTTCTGATACCATAAATAAAATGAGGTTTAAAGATAGTCTGAGTCCAATAGCAATAGCGCGTGACACAGGTGATATCGAATATATATTGGTTATGACAGTGACCGATACGAATTATATGCCTCCAAAAGAGCCATGTGTAGAGAATGAAGTTGTCCGATTTAAGACTTTGAAGAACCAAATGGATACGGTCAATATATTTACTCCGGATGGAGATGGAATAAATGATTATTTTTACCCGCGAATTCAAGGAGTCGTAGAATTTAATGAAGTTAAAATTTATAATAGATATGGACAATTGCTGCATGATGATCCGAAAAATCCATGGGATGGAAAATTCAATGGGTCCTACCAGCCTGTGGGAGTCTATGTCGCCTTCATCTCTTATGATTTATATGAAGCCAGAAAAGATAAACAAACAAAATACGATAAAATTATAGTGACACTGGTCAGGTGATGAGTAAGAAATTTTATTGGAGTTTAATTATAATTTGGGGATGGAGCATATCAATGCTTCATTCCCAAAATAATTTACATTATAGCCAATTCTATAATGCACCTATGTTTTTAAATCCTGCTTTGACAGGTCAAATCGGCGAGGATTTATTTAGATTGAATGCCCATGCGAGAAATCAGTGGTCTGGTCTGTCAGGTGCTGATGGTAAGTTTCTGTATGAAACAAGATCTGGGGGAGTGGATCTTTCACTATTTAAAAAGAGATTTGGCGTAGGAATTTATATTCTTCAAGATGTAGCAGGTGGTGGAATATTTTCCACAATTCAAGGAAATCTTGCTCTGTCCTATTCTTTCATAATGGGGGATAACACGCTTAGCTTTGGTGCTCAAGGGCTGTATAATACTACCCAATTAGACCCATCTGATCCACGTTGGGGTAGTATGGGGGGGCAGTTTTTAGAGTCAAGTAGATCCTATATGGACTGTAATTTCGGGGCCAATTTTAAATGGGATTTATATTTTCTCACCGCGAATTTAGGTCTTGCAGCCAATAATTTGTTGGAAGCGCCTCAAAGGTTTACCAAGACAGGCGCTCTAGGACTTCAAGTGCCAAGATCATATAAAACCTACGCACTCCTAGATTTTGATATGACAGAACGAATGAAGCTTCTTCCAGGATTTTATGGGTCATTTCAAGCAGTTTCAACAAATTTTGTCATGGGGAGTAATTTTTCTTATAAAATCCTCAAAGGAGGTACCTATGGCAATAGTTTAATTTTAGGTTTATGGCTTAGAACCAATGATGGTAATTTAGAATCCGTTATCCCGACATTCGGTATGAAAATGAATAAATTACAGGTCATGATGTCTTATGATGCGCATGTTTCCATTTCTAAAGGGGGTAATTCTAAGTATTTAGATGGAATTACTAACAGTTTAGAAATAAGTATTATATTTACAGGCAAACCAAAAGTTGCTCCTCCTTTGCTGGAGGATGACTTTATTCTGAACCCTAGATATTAAACCTATATATTAACTATAACTGAATTATGCATCTTATCCAAAGAATAGTCTTATTTATAGCTCTATTCAGTATTGTATTTCAAGGCTCGGCGCAAAATAGGACCAGTCCTGCTGCCAAGAATCCCGATAAGTCAAAGCCAAATCAATTAAATCAGGATTTGGTCAAATATAAAAATTTATCTTATGGGAAAATGCTTCGATATGCAACCATGTTAGAGAATGATGGAAGCTACGTAAACGCTGTCGAATATTATAAGATGGCTCATGCGAAAAAGCCTACAAATAAATGCGTATTGCAAAAGCTTTCTGAACTTAATTTTAAGTTGAGAGATTATGTAGCAGCAGAAGAATACACGAGAAAACTTTTAGACTTAGATAAAAAGTATGATAAGGATGCTGATATCCGTCTAGCACTTTGTATGAAGGCTAATATGAAATACAAAGAAGCATTGGACGAACTGAATTACGTGCGTGCGAATAAGAAGTCCACCTTATCTATGAATATAGTGGAAAATGAAATTAAGGGTGCGGAACTGGCCATAGAAACTAGGAATCTTAAGGATCCAAAAATTACAGTAGATAATGTGAAGCAAATCAACGGCTATCTTCAAGAGTACGCTCCACAGCCACTTAAGAATGACAACTTGATTTATTCCTCTCTGATTTCTGACACAGCCTTGAATGTAACAAGGCTAAAGTACGAAGGCAAAGACTATACTTCAAAAATTGTGTTTACAAAACTCGATAAGGATAAAAATATTTTTGCTAGACCAGAATTACTTCCTCAAGAAATTAATAAGCCCGAGGTTCATATCGGCAATGGATACATTGACGAAGCGGGAAAAAATATTTATTACACCCAATGTTCTGAAGATAGAAAACTCAACATGAAGTGTAAACTGTGGATGGCTGAAAAGAAAGACGGCATCTGGGTTCCAACTGAATTAACAAGGCTAAACGAGAAAGGAACCACAAATACTCAACCTGTAATTTATGATGATGGATCAGGAACGAAGTACTTACTATTTGTCAGTGATAGACCCAATGGAAAAGGGGGCATGGATATTTGGGCATCTAAGATAAATGATGGAGCCGCAATAGGAGAAAAAACGTCAACAAAAACTACTTCAAAATCAGCTAAAGGTGGGTCTGGAAGATTTTCGGACCCAGTAAACTTAACTCAAGTTAATACCTTTGGAGACGAGGTTACCCCTTATTATCACAAGAAGGATAAAACATTATATTTTTCTTCTAACGGATACCCAAGCGTAGGAGGGCACGATATCTTTAAAGTAAGTGGCACAGTAGGCAAATGGGACAAAGTGATCAACCTAAAGTTCCCAATAAACTCTTCCGTGGATGATTTATACTTCAAATTAGACGATAATGACGAGGGTTATTTTGTATCTAATAGAAGTGGCTCCAAGTCCCCAAGAGGTTATACATGCTGCGATGATATCTGGAGTTTAAGAAAAGCGGAATATAATATTTGGGTTAAGGGCATCTATGTATCATCGGCAGATATTGACACGAAAAAACCATTAAATGGAGTCGATGCGTTAATGATTGATAAAGATGGCAAACTAGTCATCCGCACTGTGACGGAAAAGGATAGTCATTTTACGGTGAAACTCAATGCAGGACAAACGTATAGAATTAATGGAGTGAAAGAAGGATTTTACCCCGGTATAGATTCTTTCTCCACACCAAAAGTTTTATTCAAAAATGATACGATATACAAAACTTTCTATCTAGATCCAATTGAGAAAAAAAGATACGTTGTGGAAAATGTATATTATGCATTTGACAAGTCTGTAGTGAGACCAGAATATTATTCTATTTTGGATAGTGTAATTTCGCTGATGAAAATTTTCCCAAATGTATTTTTAAAGATAGATGGTCATACGGATGCTAGAGGTACAGAAGTATATAACCAAGCACTCTCTGAAAGAAGATGTAAAGCCGCTGCAGAGTATTTGCTTGAAAAGGGACTCGAGCCGGAGCGAATTATCATGAGAGGCTACAGCGAATTGGTTCCGATAGCTCCAAATACTACCCCTTCTGGGGAGGATGATCCTGCTGGTAGAGCAAAAAATAGACGTGTTGAGTTTAAACTTTTGACTCCAAGTGGTAGAGATCCAAAATATGATATAGACTATAGAGTCAATGTACCTTTTGGTATTGAGTAGTTTTTTATCTTTAGTTCAGAATAGTTATGACTTTACCTGCGTTTATTTTAAACGCACAAGACAATTAGTATTAGTTTTGTACTCAATTACATTGTACTGGAGAGCATCAATTATCTCAAATTAATTTAAATATCGTGGCATTAAATAAGGATATCAAAGTCGCACTGCTTACCATAGTATCGATTACAGCTTTTATCGTAGCCTACTTGTTTATGAAAGGGACATTGCTGACTAGTGGTGACCCCAAGTATGTAGCCATTTTTAGCAATGTAGATAAAGTAAAAAAATCAGATCGGGTATATTTAAGTGGAGTTAATATCGGAACGGTAGATAAGATAGAGTTTGTCGATTTGGCTAGACCAGAAGAGGTTCGAGTAATATTTACCGCAGACAAGAGTTTGAAAATACCAAAAGATTCTAAAATTCAAATCACCAGCACCAGTATTATGGGAAATATGGGTTTGATTTTGCGTATGGGAAATTCGAAAGACGTTTTAAAAGAAATGGAAGCCATTGAAGGATTGCCTGAGAATGGGTTATTGAATTCAGTAGGCCCTTTGGCCAAATCCGCTGATTCATTATTGGTCAATGTAAATACTTTGTTTGATAGAAATAAAAGCGAGAATATTTATTTGACAGTAAATCATATAAACAATACGCTGGTGACACTCAATACCACCATCGCCAATATGAGTAAATTGATCGAGAGCAATCAAAAACCTATCAACCAAACTATGGTAAACTTCGAGCGTATTTCGCTCAATCTAGCTAAAAAACAAGATGATATAAACGCGACTATTAATAATATTCGAGATATATCGAGCAAAGCGAATCAAGCGGATATTGCCAGTATGATGCAAAACCTGAGCAAGTCAGTCAATGAGTTGAATACCATTTTAACAGATTTAAATCAAGGCCAAGGAAGTCTAGGTAAATTAATGAAAGACCCAGTACTGTATAATAATCTTAATACTACGGTCAATAATGCTAATGAGTTGCTGATAGACTTCAAAGCAAATCCTAAACGATATGTTGGTTTCTCCATATTTGGAGGTAAGAAGTAAATATTATGAAGACCAAGTGTCTTAATTATCTAATATTTTGTTGGCTAATATCGCTATCCTGGGAATGTGTTTCTCAAGAGAAGTATGAGGTTGAAATCCTTCCTCCTACTGCCCAAGGAGTTATGGAGACCATAAATGGGGAGACTATAAAAATACTTGTAGGGAATGTCAAACTGCGGCATAAGTTGAACTTTATCGATTGTGACTCTGCGGTGATTTATCCGAATAATAATATCGATGCTTTTGGACATGTATTCATTCGAAAAAAGAATGGAGCTCATGCCTATGGCGATATGCTAAATTATCTCAGTTTACAAAAACTAGCTATTCTAAGAGGCAATGTCATCCTGCTTGATAAAAAGTCTAAACTCTATGCGGAAGATATTACCTATGATTTAAATAACGATGTAGGTCAATATTTAACTGGGGGAAAAATGATCAACGGAGAATCCGAGATAACTTCGCAGACAGGCACGTTCTATACCAAGGACGACTTAGTCCTATTTAGACAGAATGTTCGGGTAAACCACCCAAAATACAAGCTGGAGTCTGATTCACTCATGTACAATACCAAATTGAAACGAAGTATTTTCAAAACAAGCACCAAAATAGTCAATGATAGTGGGTATATATGGTGTAATTCTGGTTGGCATGATGAAGAAAAGAATCAATCTAGCTTTGGCAGAGGAACTTACATCTACAATCCACCGAGCTGGTTACTGACGGATTCCATTTTCTATGACAAAAAACAAGGAAAAAGTTATATCTACAAAACGTTTGAGTACCATGATACAGCTGCCAAGACCCACCTATTTGGGGATTCGGCCTACATGTATAATGACAACAAGGATATAATAGCCTATAATAGACCGGTATTGATATTAGAATCTACTGATAACAAGCCTACGTTTATTCGGGGCGATATTTTAATTAATCAGACGCTTGATAAAAATCAGAAAATGATGAAGTTCTTGAGAAATGTGCGTCTTTATAATTCAGATTTTCAAGCAGTCGCCGATACTATGATATATAAAACAGTGGATTCTTCCATTTTTATGAAGGATAGTGCTTATGTATGGCAAGAGGAAAGTCAGTTATCGGGACTTAAGCTATACATTTATTTAAATAATAAGAAGCCAAAACGCATCAATGTATATGGCAACTCCTTTATGGCTCAACAAGAGCAGGCAATAGGGCATTTCAACCAAGTGAGTAGTGATTCAAGCCATTTTTTCTTCAAAGACGGAAAGATGGATTATTTATATGCCTTTGGGAATACTAAATCCATTTATTACGGAAAAGAGGATGGGAAGGGCTATCTAGGACTCAATAATAGTGAGAGCTATAGCCTAAAAATGATTTATGACACCAGTAAGCCTAAAGAAGTAATTTTTTATGACAATCCAAAAGCTGTTTTTTATCCGGTAAAAGAAATTACTGAATCTAACCGATTTTTAGGTAGTTTTGTGTGGAAATCTGCCATAAGGCCTAGATCAAAAGATGATTTATAATCCCTATGATAAAAATTAAATTAATTGTGTGTATTCTTACTCTAGCACTAATGTCTTTAGCAGGGTGCAGCGTATTTAAAAAAGGTTGCAATTGCCCGAAAGCTAAAACCTCTTTTCATCAAGAAAATGACAAGCCCAGTCGATATGACATCACTTACCGCGCGTGATTTTAGCAATCAGAATGAAGTAAAATGGTGCCCCGGATGTGGGGATCACGCCATTCTGAAGCATTTTCAATCTGCTCTAGCCAAGTCAGGGATTACGCCAGAAGAAACCGTGGTCGTATCCGGAATTGGCTGTGCTTCTCGACTTCCATATTATATGAATACGTATGGTTTTCATACCATTCACGGGCGGGCTATGCCTATAGCCACAGGAATCAAACTCGCCAAGCCAGCTGCGAATGTCTGGGTAATAACCGGTGATGGAGATGCCTTGTCTATTGGGGGAAACCATTATCTTCACCTGTTCCGTCGAGATATTGATTTGAGTATATTATTATTCAATAATCATATCTACGGGTTGACCAAAGGGCAGTATTCTCCAACTTCAGAGTTAGGACAGTTTTCTAAATCCTCTCCTTCTGGCAATGAGGAAGTGGCTTTAAATGCACTGAATCTAGCTTTGAATACGGGTGCGGGATTCGTCTGTAGAACGTTTGACCGCGATGCCGCTTTCATTCAGTCATATATGGTCGAAGCCCAGGCCCATAGAGGTGCAGCTTTAATAGAAATTTTGCAAAATTGCCCCATATTCAATGATGGAGTATTCGATGCCGTGATTGAAAAAAAGAATCAGGCAGAAAAAATCATCCGTTTACAGCACGGAGAGCCTATTCTATTTGGTGAAAACAAGGAATGGACCCTAATAGTCGAGGATTTTGAAGTAAAAAAAGCGCTAGCTTCTAGTATTCCAGAATCTCAATGGTGGATTCATGATGAATTGTCAAAATCAAAGGCTCATTTCTTGAGTCAACTGGGACATGGAGCCTATTTTGATATGCCTGTAGCTATGGGAGTTATATACCGCAAGTCTCAGAATAAGGCTGAAAAGAAGTATTCTGACTATAATTCCACCTTAGAACGGCTCATAAATCAAGGGAAAATCAAAGAAATGTAAAAAAAAACTAGCTATTTTTAAAAAAACTATAACTTTGTGCTCGTCGAAAAAAATCTATATTTATATGAATAAAAATGTATTGCTTTTAGTTCTTGTTTTCATAGGCTTATCCATAAGCGCACAAGAGAAAAAAACAGAAACTACTGCACCGGTAGAAGCAGCTCCAGCGCCAAAGAAGAAGATGGCATCCTCTAATTCCAATTCAAATCCATGGGAAGTGGGTATTTCTGGTGGTTTGAATTATGTATGGGGCGATGTAAGCTCTCGAGTAAAATTAGATCTTAATAATTCTACTTTCGG
Source organism: Sphingobacteriales bacterium (assembly GCA_021297855.1). Lineage (GTDB taxonomy): Bacteria > Bacteroidota > Bacteroidia > Chitinophagales > JADJOU01 > CHPMRC01. The sequence continues at coordinate 26,267 of JAJTHM010000064.1, forward strand.
ACTTCACATTAGAAAAGCGCTTTCTAATAGTTTTTCATGGAGATGGCAGTATAACTATGGTACAGCTACCATGGCTAGCTTTAGACCACACTTTACAGCTGTTCCTAATGGTTGGTCCACCAATCCTAACGTGAATACTTGGTTCGTTTCGTCTCAAATGTACTCTCACTCCTTGTCTTGGGATCAGGTTTTGACTATAGGTAATGGCGGAATGAAAAAAATGAATCCAAAATGGACGGTAGATCTTTTTGTAGGTCCTGCAATTTTTGCATATAGAACGAAGCTAGATCGAAGAGATAACAACAATAATGAATATAACTGGGCTGCCTTAGAAAATATTTATAATGCCAATATTTCGTCTAGTTCTGTGACTGGTGACCAAAGAGCCAAAAGATTGGTGAGCGAGGCTATGGATAATACCATGGATGGCAAATATGAAACTGTCGGGAATAACAATGGTGATAAAGCAAATATGGGTGGCTTTGTTATTGTACCTGCTGCAGCATTTGGAGGTAGCATTAATAGAAAACTAACAAACAGATTTAGCGCTTCCTTAGAGCATAGAATGTTTTACGTATTTGATGATTATCTAGATGGGGAGCGTTTTGCTAACTTTTCTACGAATGCTTCGTACAGTCAAATGAATGATATCGTTCATCAGACGACATTGAAGTTGAACTACAACATAGGCAAAGGAACTCAAGCTCCATTGTATTGGAGAAATCCGAATGAAGAGCTTCAGAAAAAGCTAGCTGAAATGAATCCGAGAAAAGAAATCAACGCAGCTTTTGCGGATGATGACGGAGATGGCGTTCCTAATATATTAGATCAAGAGCCTGCTTCTAGAGAAGGATGTCCTGTAGATACAAAAGGAGTCATGCTAGATAGTGACAAGGATGGATTAGTAGATTGTGATGATAAAGAGCCTTATTCTCCAGCTGGGTATCCGGTAGATAACCAAGGTGTGGCTAAAGTTCCACCTCCAGCATGTTGTGCTGAGCTAGAAAAGAAAGCAGTGCAGCCTGTCAAGCCAGCGGCAAAACCAGCAGGTGACTGTGTTGAGACCACATTGCCATCTATTACTTTTGAAAAAGATAAGTATGGTATGAGTTCAAATAATGCTGTTGCTCTTCAAAGTATAGGCGAGAGAATGCAGAAATGTCCAGATATGAAATTGGTAGTCAATGGCATCAATGATAAAAATAATAAAAATGGAAAGTACAATGAGCAATTATCTTATAACAGAGCTATGGAAGTTACAAGTTATTTGGAAGAGCGTTTTGGTGTCTCTAGAGATAGATTTATCGTTCGATATAATTTGGAAGGAACAGGAGATCAAGATGCTGATAGAGCAGTTATGTTCAGAAATGCTCAGGAAGGAGAGTCAGGTGCTAGTAACCCACCTTCACCACATCCAGGTTTGAAAGCTGGTAAGAAGTAATTAATAGCTTTTAATTATAATTTTTAAATAGCTCCGAACAATTCGGAGCTATTTTTTTTATTCACCCTATTTTTGCTAATGAATGAAGGAAATAAAAAGATATACCGTTACAGCTGCTTTGCCCTATGTTAATGGTCCAAAGCATATTGGTCATTTAGCTGGAGCCTATCTGCCAGCAGATATCTATGCACGTTATCTCAGATTACAAAAAAGAGATGTGGTGTTTATCTGTGGGAGCGACGAATTGGGAACAGCTATAACTATGCAGGCTCTGAAGGAAAAAGTCACCCCAAGAGAATTGGTAGACAAGTACCATGTCCTATCAAAAGAATGTTTTTCTAAACTAGGTATTTCTTTTGATATTTATTACAGAACGACAGAGAAATTGCATTTTGAAACTGCACAGAATTTCTTCTTAGATTTTTATAAAAAGGGACTCTTTGAAGAGCGGATTTCCGAACAGTATTACGACGAAGAAACGAAAAACTTTTTAGCGGACAGATATATCCAAGGAACTTGTCCCAACTGTAGTAGTGAAAGAGCTTTTGGAGATCAATGTGAAAGTTGTGGTAAATCGCTAGACCCAACAGATTTAATTAATCCAATTTCCGTTGTGACAGGAAATAAACCCGTATTTAGAGAAACAAAAAATTGGTATTTCAAATTAGGCGATTATGAAAATTGGCTCAAAGAATGGCTTGTAGATGGGAAGAAAGGACAATGGAAAGCCAATACCTATGGACAAGCAAAAAGCTGGATAGATGCAGGGCTCCAGGCTCGGTCTATGACTCGAGATGGCGATTGGGGGGTCCCAGTACCTCTTGACAATGCGAAGGGAAAAATATTGTATGTATGGTTTGATGCACCGATAGGTTATATTTCAGCGACCAAGCAATGGGCATTGGATAATAAAAAAAATTGGGAGCCTTATTGGAAAAGTCAGGATACCAAGTTAGTTCACTTTGTGGGTAAAGATAACATTGTTTTTCATTGTATTATTTTCCCAATCATGCTCAAGGCTTCTGGCGATTATATTTTGCCTGAAGATGTTCCAGCCAATGAGTTTCTAAACCTTGAGGGTCAGAAAATGAGTACGAGCCGACGATGGAGTTTGGAGATGTTTGAATATCTGGAAGCCCTCCCAGATAAAGTAGATGAACTGCGCTATGCGTTGATTTCAAATTTGCCAGAAAATAAGGATGCAGACTTCTCATGGAAAGATTATCAACTTAAAGTAAACTCCGAATTAGTTGCTATCATCGGTAATTTGGTGAATCGAATTTTTGTTCTCACGCATAAATTTTATGATGGGAAAGTTCCTCAGGCATCAGATTGCAGTGAACTTAAAGAGTTTATACTGGAAAGAAAGGATAAGGTCGCTTCGGCGATTGAAAACTACTCTTTTCGTGAAGCGCTTGTAGAGGTTTTTTTATTGGCGCGCCATGGAAATAAAATACTCACGGAGAAGGAACCATGGAAAGTTGTAAAAAATGACCCCAAAGAGGCTGGAATCGTCTTGTATGATTGTTTTCAAATCATCGCAAATTTCGCCATCTTAATAGAACCGTTTCTACCCAAAACGGCCAGAATACTCTGGGATAAGTTGAATATGACAGGAGAAATGAGTTGGGAGAGAATTGGAGAAACGAATCTAGTACCAGCAGGTCAAGAGGTTCAGGAATCCTTTTACTTATTTTCAAAAATGGAAGATGAGGTGATACAAAAACAAATAGATTATTTATATCAAAAAACACACAAGGATATGCCAGAGGAAGCGCAGGTGGAAGTCAAAGAAAACCTAATTAGTTTTGATGATTTTTCAAAAATGGAAATAAAAATTGGAACTATTCTTGCAGCCGAAAGAGTCGAGGGTACTGATAAACTGATGAAACTCTCCGTCGATTTAGGAAGCGAAGTGCGAACTATTGTATCTGGAATCGCTCATGTGTTTAGTGTCGACGAGGTGGTAAATAAACGAGTGCAAGTGTTGGCTAATTTGGCCCCACGAAAAATAAAAGGTATCGAAAGCAAGGGTATGATTCTCTTCGCTGATCACGGAGAAGGACTGGCATTTGTCTCTCCAGTAGGCGATGTGCCGAATGGCGCAGGAGTGAAGTAATGCATTTTATAATTTGGCGATGAATCAATTTGAAAATTTCGCATTTGAACTTGCTTTGGCTTGCCGAGCATAATCATTTATTTAGATTGGTAATAACCCTATCTCGAAACATATTTTAATATAATTTGGCAGTATTTGACATAGTTCTGGCGTGGATTCTTAGTTATTTATTTTACCTTCGTATTGCTTTTCTGAAATATAGATGAACTTAACTCGTTATGTATCTCGTGAAAGTAAATAAGTAAAACCGAAAAGAATACAATTAAAGACATGACTAAAACAAAATTTACATTTTTTATACTGATGCTTCTTGGGGGGGAGATTTTCAGTCAGTTTACTTATCAGACTTATGTATATGACAATTTGACGAATAAACCTATTCAAGGGGCTACATGCATACTATTTAATAAGTCAAACAGAAAAATGCTGGGCTATGCAAGAACGAATGGTCTAGGGGAATTGAAGATAGAAGCGGATAGCATGAAGGACACCTTAATTGTAAGAATTTTCCATAAAAAATATGTGGATTATAGTTCGGAGATAGTGTACAACAAAGCGGCACGATATAGAGATTCTGCTGCGTTGATTCCATTAAGTAAAGTGTTACAGACGGTTTTGATTACAGCGAATAAGGCCATTACCATGAATGGAGATACCGTGACCTATATAGCGGATAGCTTCAAACTGCCTGCTGGAGCAAGTACGGAAGATTTATTGAAGAGATTGCCAGGAATTCAAATATCCAAAGATGGAACTATCAAGGCTCAGGGGAAGAAAGTAGAGCGCGTTTTGGTGGATGGCGATGACTTTTTTGGTGAGGATGCATCAGTAGCTACTAAAAATATTGATGCAGCTATGGTAGATAAAGTAGAGGTCATAGATGCAGCTACACGAAAGTCAGACGCAACAGGATCCGATGAAGATAAAGTGAAAATTATTAATCTAAAACTAAAGGATGATGCCAAAAAAGGATATTTTGGTAAAGTGGAACAGGGGTATAGCAATACGAATCGCTATAACAGTGCGGCTATGGCGAATGTATTTAGACAAAATACGAAACTAGCGGGGTTCTTTGGTGCAGATAATATGCGTGCACGAATGAACTGGCAAGATATGCGCGATATGGGCATAGATAATCAAAGTTGGGTCTATGACGAAGATTTAGATGCATGGATAGATAAAGGGGGTGATGGAGGAACAGGAAATACCCTTCAGGTAATCCCGCAGAATATTAAAGCAGGAGGAAACCTCAATCAAAAGTTTAGCGATGGTAGTGGAGTGCTAAAGGCTAGATTCAATCACAATCAAAGTAATTTTAATGGCGATCAATCGAACAAGAGTTCCTCATTTTTCAACGAAGCCTACCAAGATGTAGAAAATATAAATTATATCAATGCTAAGAATATAAAAAACTCCGCTTTGGTATCTATAGATAAGACAATAGATACTTTGCAGAAAATTCATGTTGGATTTTCTGCGAATGTCTCTCAGTACAATGGATTCAATAGAACGAATAATACGATTTACTTCGATTCGGCATTGGTCAATAAGTCTATACGAGAAAATCCTTTTGACAATCGAACAGAGTCTTATAGTGTGGTAGGGGAATATGAAAGAAAATTCTCAAAAAAAGGAAGATTATTTGGACTGCAAATAGACTACTCTACCAAGCTCAATAATGGAGATAGATTTAGTATTATGAATGGCTGGACTTATAAAAATTCTAAAGACTCCACTCAGCAGAGTCAAGATCAGCAGACCCAACTATTAAATAAGAATAATAACCTTAAGCTATCTGCTAGTTATGTAGAGCCCTTATTTATCAAAGGATTTTATGCCGAATTCGGCTTGAATTATGTTCTAGGTCGAAATACCTCCTTCTTCAATACATTTAGTAAAAATGCCTTGACAAATGAATATAGTCAAGCAATCCCAAATCTTAGCAACAACTATTTCTACAATGTGAATGCATGGAGTGAGCAAATAAAATTAAATTATAAAAGCAAAAAATTTGACTGGTATGTAGGGGCCAAGTTTCATCAGGTTTCTATGAGTCAAGAGCATTTAGATTCGGGAGAGATTTCATTGGCTAGAGATTTCAATTATATATTGCCATCTGCCAATATTGCCTGGAAGTACAAGCGAAATAGTAGTTTGTCGATAGGATTTCGCAAAAGCGTAGTGGCGCCAAGAATTAGTCAACTGCAGCCATTTACAGACAATTCCAACCCACAGTATGTTATTACAGGGAATCCGAATTTATCCCCTGTGGAGAATTACTCATTTAGTTTAAAAAACAACTTTTGGTATCCGATTTCCCAAACGAATCTTTGGGCAAATGTTACATTTAAACATACCGCCAATGATATCGTTGATTCGACCATTATCTCTGAAAATGGATCTGTTCAGAATTTTTTCACCCAAGTGGGAGGAAATAACAATATTAATTTCAATGTTTGGTATGGGTTCTTTTTTAAACCCCTTAAAATACAGATAGATCCAGGATTTTGGATGAGTTTTAACAATCGAAATAATTATTTTAATTCACGACTGATAAGAACGAATACGATTAATTCAGGTTTCTATTTGGAAATGAGTAAGAGTATTGATAGTTTATTACAATCTAGTTTATCATTTAATTTAGATTGGAATCAAGCGCGTTCCGATAATCCAAATTTTCAAAATACCAACAATATTACCTATTCCATCGGTACAAAACAAGAATTGACCCTACCCTTACAGTTTAAGATTATAGGAGAGTTAGATTTTCAAATCTTGCCGAGCAATGCTGCTTTTGCTGAGAATCAAACCTTCACTCTATTCAATGCCAGTCTAGAGAAGAGCTTCTTAAATGAAAATGCTTTGACACTTCGATTTTCTGCCTATGATATCCTTGGACAGAATCGATCGGTATGGCGAAATTTTTATCAAAATACGAGAAGTGAAACGATTAACCAAGCACTCACGCGCTATTTTATGCTGACTGCGGTATATAAATTTAGAAATAAGCGAAAACAAACAAGCAATGAATCAGATTTTTAAATCCGTATTACTAGGGCTATTTCTTTTAACTGGACTATATGGTCAGGCTCAGTTTATCAAGAACTATACGGTGACCTACGAGAAAAAAATCAATATGGCTAAGTTATCCAAATGGTGGCGCAGTAGCGACAAAGAGGGTAAATTTTGGAAAGACAACTTCACCTTAAAAACGAATTCTATCTATTCGAGCTACGAGCGCGTAGAAAAAGATATCACCGAAGAATCCAACTGGGTGTGGGGACATGTATCCTATAGTCAAACGTTTATGGATATCGCCAATGGCAAGCAAACTAGTCAGAAAGAGGTGAGTGAAAAAACATTTCTCGTGCAGGATTCTATTCCAAAACTACAATGGCATATCCACGATGAAGTGCGAATGATAGCAGGCTATTCCTGCCGAAAAGCGATGGCTAAGTTTAAAGATAGTGTAGTCATTGTGGCTTATTTCACGGAGCAACTCTATGCTCCCATAGGTCCTGAATCCGTCACCGGTTTGCCCGGCACTATTCTAGGTATGGTCATTCCTATGTTTGAAACTACTTGGTTAGCTACCTCCGTGGTATCTCATGAAACCAATCCACTTGTTACGATTCCCGCTCCCAAAAAAGGGGATAAAACCGACCTCAAAGCATTAGAAGATATACTTAAGAGAACCTATAAGGATTACGATAATGCGTATAAGCTAGTGTTAAGGATATTGTTGTAAGCATCCGTAGACTTGATAATATTTTATAGATATTTTCAGATTTGTAGATTGACCGTTCTAACCAATATTCAATATGCGGAACTTGTTTAACTCTTAATGTAATAAAACCCCTACCTAGCTACTTAGAGCTAATACTAGAAACTGCAATGCAATGACCATAAGGGGCTACTTTTATCTGGAAATCATCACCTTCTCAGTCTTTATTACACTTCCCATTTTATCTCTCAACTGAAATAAATAAATGCCTTCGGACAAATCTCTCATATCTAGCCTAAGACCATCCTTTGACACCTCTATACTAGGAAAAACCTGCTGCCCTAGCAGATTATACAGCTCCACTAAACTTCCTACTGCCCACTTTTGACTGCTCACTTCGACGTAGTCGATAGCGGGATTTGGATAGACTTTTAAATCTAGCGTCTCAGTCTCCGTTATAGCACTACCAGCACAGGTATCTGCACCGAGATTATAGTTTGGATAGTATGGTACTCCACCTACAAATACTCTTAATGTAACAGCATGTTGTTTGAAATTACAAGCTAATCCTTTTCTATCAGGAAATTCAATCTCATGTAATGCCATAGCTGTTATACTATTACCCAAATAAATCTTGCCATTTGGTGCTAATTGAGCAGTAGAAAAAGTAGTAGGTGAACCAAAGGTATCTCTAAAGCCATCATACGTTGCAACCCTTACCCAATCATTCTTTAGATTAGTTCCATTTAAATCAAATTGATAAACTCTTTCTCCACTATAATTCGTATAGATAAATTGATTGTTGGGTGAAAAAATAATATCTAAAGGTTGATATTTATTCTGCAAAGGTGCATCACCAAAAGGATATTCTACTTGACGCGGATTTGAAAATAAACCCTTGCATCTATCAAAGTTAAATACTTCTATTCCTTTATAGCTGATTCTAGCATATTGCTTGCCATCACTGCTATATCTATGTCCATAGCATAAGTCTTTATTATCTATATCTCTCATATCTGATATCCAGCCTATGCATTGTTTATGACTGAATTTTATTCCCTGATTATCTAGTTTAAAGAATAAGTAACAGTTCGTATCTTGGTAACCACGTGCAGTGATCCACCAGTCTCTTCCATTGGCATGTTTACATGCAGAAATAACGTGAGAAAAATCTCCGCTTAGAAGATTTTGTTCTTTAACTATCATTTTTCCTTTGCCATTATTCAAACTCATATCTATAAGAGAATATACTACTTTATGAAATCTTAACCATTTCGTTTGAGCTAGATTATCATAATTCATAATTGAAGAAATGAGATAATATTGATTTTTATTTGAAGGATTTGGAATTGAAATTAGGCTACCTGCATAAGAACCAATAAGATAGTCTTCGTAGTACCCATTATCAACGGTAGTCCAGTAGGAGCTATAATTTAAACTATCTCCATTCTCGACCAAAAGATGCTGACTATTAAAGACCTTAGAGCCATTAGAATAAAACAATAAATTTCCATTTAAATCGCAAGTATTAACGACATTCCATGTTAATCCTAAACTTTTAGAATATCTATTGATTGTTAATGGGTTTGTAAATTTAATTAGGTTTGCCCCAAAAAATTTATTTGAACCAGTATCAGGTTTACTTGCAGTCATTCCCACATCTTGCACCCCTACAATCCATGTGTGGTTTTCGTTTTGTGAATATAATATGTTAAGACATAAAAAAAGCAATTTCACGGAAATAAATTTCCGTGAAATTGCTTTTTGTCTAATTGAAAATTGACAAATCATATATTACTTTACAACTTGAAGTTTACCATCAAATATACCTAAATTATTATGAATCACCTTAACTAAGTAGATGCCATTTATCCAATTGCTTGATTTTAATTCATATCTCTTGGAATCTAATGTAAGAGTTTCTGAAAATACTTGTCGTCCTTGTATATCTGAAACCATAATAGTCAAGGGTTCTAAAGGCATACTAGAGAACTCTAAACAAGTTATATCTTTAGTTGGATTCGGTGCAAGGGTACAAGTAATCTGAGGCTTGGTTTTCGGCTGTTTGGTCGATTTATATTCCATGCCAGAGGCGTTACAAATTATAGCATCGTCATAGAAGATGGTATCTTCGTAGAGTCTCATAATAGCACGGCTTCGATAAACTGCATCAGGTTCTAGTAGAGGGCATAGCTGAGCAAGCAGTCGGAAGCTGTCTATCTGCAATGAGTCTAGCTGCCGCTGGCCTCTGCCTATGGTGCGGTAGTAGAGGTTGAGAAAGCGTTTCTTAAGCCTAGAAGAGGTGTCTATGGCTTCCAATTCGCTAAGCATCTGAAGGAGTGTATCGCACTGGAGCTGAAGCCTCGTAAAGGCTAGGGCATGATATTCATCTAGTTGCGTGCGGATAGGGCCTATCTGGTCTAGAAGCAGAGCCATGCTGCTGTCGATAGTGCTACGCAGCGTATCGGGCATATTATCTATAAGGGTATCTTCATAGCTGGCACGAATAGAATCGTAGTAGCTGAGTAGCCGCTCTAGGCTATCTCGCAGATAACCAGCCGCAGCTAGAAGGCTAGAATCGGCCGAGCTGAGCGTCCCATAGCCAAGTTCTTTCTGCTCTATCTGGTAGAAAGCACCGATACTGCCAGTATCGAGCTGATGGATAAAGGCGAGTTCATCACTGGTATCAGGCAATATGTCTTCAATGGGTTTGAGTTCTTCGTAGAGTTCAGCTTCGTTCTGATAGATCAGCGGGGTTTCGTAACTCTCAAAAGCTAACCCACCCTGTAGAATAATGCCGTCTAGACCACTGCCTGTCCAGTTTGACACTCCGCTACCCGAGCCACTGCTGCCACTGCCATTACCTATAGCACCTGTACAGGCATCGTTGTCTCCACTACCTAATCTAATAATGAAGTTTGCACTACTAGATGGCGGTATAAATTTATTAGCGATTCCTAATCCAATCCTAAGTCTTGAAATACTGGGAATCTGTGAGTTTTCCGCAGCCAGTCCTCCCGAATAGCTTCCTAGCCAAGTATTACCAGTATTGAGTTGTGGCTTGAGTGTAGAGCGGTTGTCGAGTTTGAGTCCATTGGTATGGTTGTAGAATTTATTGCGCTGCATATTGGTATTGGCGCAGGTACCTGTGAAGCGCATACCCGTGCGGAGGTTCATCATACTATTGCATCGCAGGGTGTCCTGAGACATATTCATATAGATACCTACTGGGAAGAGCCCTACAGGGCTCGCCGAAGTATTGACTATGGAGCGCGCATTAGAGGTAGATGCTATCAGGTTATTCGTAGCATCCGTATTTTCACTATTGGTTAGGTTGATACCGCCTAGACTGACAGAAGGAGCATTGAGGTTGATCGTATTCGCATTGACTATAGGCTGATTGGTAAATAAGCCAGTTCTTAAAATAGTTCTCTTCACATTGTTGAGAAGCATACCATAGCCCATTCTACCATTCATAAGTATTGTACTGTTTGCTATTTTCGTTCTATTAAAGTTGCCTACAGCGAATAAGGGCACCTTGCCCCCGCTATACCATAGTTCTATCCCTGTCGATAAGTTCGTATTGCCTGTTACATTGATTAGGTTGTTTTCATAGCAGAAGCCTGGAGCGAAAGCTAGATTTGTAGATACTCCTGGCAAGAAATAAATACCTCTATGACTAGCTTGTATATTCGTATTTTTAATTTGACTGGCATTGGCTGAGATAGAGTTCACCCCTTCGAATACATTGGTCATCTTGGTTTCATTCATAGGATAGAGGGTTACATTTCC
>JAJTHM010000077.1 GCA_021297855.1 Sphingobacteriales bacterium
GATAATTGATAATCCCGCAGGCGTACAGACGCGATTTATCGCGTCTCCACAAATCAATCCACAAATCAATCCACAAATCGAAACAGATGATCCTTCGATAGAAAAGACGCGATTAATCGCGTCTCTATCGGAATCGGAATCAACCACACCCTTAACGCCAACAGAAAACGATTCCCCTCCAACAACCAAAACCGGCGGAATCACTGGGGATAAAAATCCTATGTTTCACGAAAACATTTCACGCATCATACGATGGTACAAGGGGCGGTGTTCATTTGAAATACGAAAAACCCATTCAGATTTCGGTTGGCAATCCAGATTTCACGACCACATTATTCGCAATTCTACATCCTTTGAAAACATTCAAAATTATATAGCGAATAATCCGCGAAACTGGAATAAGGATAAATTTCATGGTTGAGAAATTGATTCTATTTTTTGATTGCAACTGTTTTTTAGCTAACTTGCTCGTCACTTTGAAATTACTCAAGAAATACACGGTCTCCTAACTACCTCGGCTCCAGTATCTTGACCTTTTCCTTAGCTTCGGGTAGCAAAGGCAAAACCTTTGCTTTAATTTCTTTTTCTATCTGCAAGAGGAGATTCTTTTTGACAAAATGCTGATGGACGACCAGGCCTATCGTGCGCATAGGAATGGGAGCGGAAAACTTATGCAGATATTTGGTATCTTTTTTAGGGAGATCTTTAGCAGCAAGGAACGGCAGCAGCGTGGAGGCTTCACTCGCTTTGACAAATCTCAGCAGACTATCGATCGAACCCGCTTTATAGTCAAAATGAAGTTTATTGTTTATTTTTTTCTTGTGCAGTTCACATAGATTGAGCACTTGCGTTCGCATACAATGCCCCTCTTCGAGCAGACAGAGTTGATTAAAAGCCAGCTTCTTTAATTCGATATCATTTTTAGTTTTGAGTTGGGTATCGAAGAGCAGAAAAGGTTCATCGTAGATTGGATACTCGATGATATCTTTTTCATACAAAGGGGTCGAAAGTATGCCAATATTTATGGCTCTGCTCCGCAATTGACGAATGATTTCATCTGTCGTTTGTTCCCGAATTTCTATTTGCAATTGAGGGTATTTTGTGACAAAATTGGGCAAAAAAAGTGGCAATAAATAAGGCGCTATGGTGGGTATCACTGATATACTCAGTTTTCCCTTAATTTCACCGCGAATTTCGTGAGCCATTTCTTCAAGCTGATTGAAGTTGGTGCGAATAGTTCGAAGTTGACCGAGTATGGTATGACCTTCTTGGGTAATATCTAAAGGCTTTTTCTTTCGATCAAAAATTTTCAAGCCTATTTCATCTTCAAATTTTGCTATCATAGTGCTCAGAGTTGATTGAGTAATATAACATTTCTCGGCAGCCAATTCAAAATGTCGGTATTCCGCCACGGCAAGTATGTAGTCTATTTTTCTTAGATTCATCTATTCTATCAATAACTATATCTAAACTATCGTTTTTATCAATAAAATATATAGCTTATGTTTGCACTTTAAACTTATAAAATTTAACCTCATGAAAAAACCAATATTTTTAACCTTATTAATGGCAGCTAGTGTCTTGTCAGCACAGGAAAAGAAAGAGTCGATGGCAGATTGTCCTTTCCATGCAAAGAAGGAAAAAAAGACTATAAGTGGCGGTGGCACATCAAATAGTGAATGGTGGCCAAATAGTCTCAAACTTGGCATTCTTCGTCAACATTCCAATCTTTCCACGCCTTATAGTTCTAGTTTCAATTATAGTGAAGAGTTTAAAAAGCTGGATTATTTAGCACTCAAGAAGGATTTGACGGATCTAATGACTCAATCACAAGAGTGGTGGCCAGCAGATTTCGGAAACTATGGTCCCCTATTTATACGCATGGCATGGCATAGCGCTGGAACCTATCGCACGGGCGATGGAAGAGGCGGCACGCGTTCAGGATTACAGCGCTTTGCTCCACAGAATAGCTGGCCGGACAATGGGAACTTAGATAAAGCGAGAAGACTTTTATGGCCGATCAAGCAGAAATATGGGGCTAAAATTTCTTGGGCAGATTTGATGATTTTGACAGGAAACGTGGCGCTAGAGTCGATGGGATTCAAGACATTTGGTTTTGCAGGAGGTCGAGAGGATGTATGGGAGCCGGAAGATCATATTTACTGGGGTGCAGAGACGAAATGGCTTGATGATAAGCGATACAGTGATGGTAGAAAACTAGAAAATCCATTAGCAGCGGTGCAAATGGGTCTCATTTATGTAAATCCTGAAGGGCCTAATGGAAATCCTGATCCAAAAGCAGCAGCCATCGATATTCGCGAAACTTTTGGTCGAATGGGCATGAATGATGAAGAGACCGTAGCATTGATAGCTGGCGGCCATACCTTCGGCAAAGCTCATGGCGCGGGTCCTGCGAGTCATGTGGGTGCAGAACCTGAAGCAGCCAGTATAGAAGAACAAGGTTTTGGCTGGAAAAGCAGTTATAAGTCTGGAAAAGGAACAGATGCCATTACATCTGGACTAGAGGTAACTTGGACGTCTACTCCTACTAAATGGGGTCATGAGTATTTTCAATTACTTTTCGAGAACGAGTGGGAGCTCACTAAGAGTCCAGCAGGAGCTAATCAATGGGTATCTAAGTCAAAAGCTAAAACTATTCCAGATGCATTTGATTCGAATAAAAAACATCTTCCTACTATGTTGACGACGGATTTATCCTTGATCGAAGATCCTGTTTACAAAAAAATATCGAGAAATTTTTATGATAATCCTAAAGCATTTGATGATGCTTTTGCTAGGGCATGGTTTAAATTAACTCATAGAGATATGGGGCCATCGACAGTCTATTTAGGTCCTGAAATTCCAAAGGAAAACTTAATTTGGCAAGACCCAATTCCAAAATTGAATCATCCAGTAGTCAGTGAAAATGAAATAGCGCAGTTAAAAACGCAGATATTGAATTCTGGTTTAACGATAGGACAAATGGTTTCTACCGCCTGGTCTTCAGCATCTACATTTCGGAATTCAGATAACAGAGGTGGTGCCAATGGCGCTCGAATTCAATTGTTGCCGCAGAGAAATTGGGAAGCGAATAACCCTAAGCAATTGGAAATGGTACTGAAGATTTATGAAAAAATAAAGAATGACTTTAATCAAAAATCAAAAACCGCTAAAATCTCCATGGCTGATTTAATAGTTCTAGCGGGAAATGCTGGAATTGAGAAATCTATTCAAAAGGCGGGGTTAGGTTTTAAATTGCCATTTGTAGCAGGTAGGATGGATGCGACCCAAGAGCAAACTGATGTTTTATCTATGGCTGTTTTGGAGCCAATGGCAGATGGATTTAGAAATTATTTGAAAAAGAAATATACTGCGAGCACCGAAGAATTGTTGATCGATAAGGCACAACTTTTAAACTTAACAGCACCAGAAATGACTGCATTAATTGGCGGACTTCGCAGCTTAGGAGCAAATTATAACAATGCGAAACATGGGGTATTGACAAACAAAGAAGAAACGTTGACCAACGATTTCTTTGTCAATCTACTCGATATGTCTACTGCATGGCGATCAGTCAATGATGAAAAAGAAATTTTCGAAGGATACGATAGAAAGACGGGCGCAGTAAAATGGACTGCAACCAGAGCGGACTTAATATTGGGCTCTAACTCTGAGCTGAGAAATCTGGCAGAAGTCTATGCTAGTAATGATGCGAAAGAAAAATTTGTCAAAGATTTTATAACAGCATGGACGAAAGTGATGACCAATGATCGATTTGATTTGAAGAAGTAGTTTTAAAATTGGATGACCTAGTAATTAAAGGCAGCTTTTTAATGAGCTGCCTTTTTCTTATCTGCTCTCATCTGAATCACATCTACCAAGAAGGAGAAGAACATAGCGAAGTAAATATAGCCTTTAGGGATGTGGAATTGCAATCCTTCGCCGAGAAGGGAAACACCAATCATCATCAAGAAGCAAAGTGCCAGAATTTTAAATGAAGCGTGTTGCTTGATGAAATCGCTAATTGGTTTGGAAGCTAAGAGCATAATGATGACTGTCACAATGACAGCTGTGTACATTATCCAAAGTTCCTCTACCATCCCTACCGCGGTGATGATAGAATCTACAGAGAATACTATGTCCAAAAGAATCACTTCTACTAATAGTTTATTAAACGTTTTTGCCTTCGTATGCACGGGGGAATCTTCATCCTTAATTTCTGTTTGATGATAGATTTCTTTCGTAGCCTTGAAGAGTAAGAATAATCCTCCTAAAATCAAAATGAGAGACTTGCCTGAAAAATCAATTTCTAGAAAAGTAAATAAAGTATTATCTAATTTGAGAATCCATGATATGAAAAATAAAAGGACTAGACGCATAGCCATAGCCAGTCCTAAGCCCCAATAGCGCAGTTTATCTCTCTGCTCAGGTGGTAGCTTATCTGCGAGTATCGAGATGAAGATTACATTATCTATTCCGAGTATGACTTCAAGAATGATAAGTGTGATTAGCGGGACTAAAAATTCCATAAAATTAGTTTAGTGATTTAAAAATAAGATCGGAGAGAAAATGATGGGTATATGAATTTTTATTTTCTTCATTGACGTCTGTAAGGCGGGGTAGATTTTCTGTAAAAAAGATATGTAAATGGGAAGTTTCTACTAGTGTGCTCGCCAGAGAGTGCGAGAATTTGTAGGATGAATTGTAGGTTTGAAAAAGTAAGGATATTTTCTCACATAGATCTTTGTAGGGCTTATACAACTGTATTTTATTGATTTCTTTTACTTCCGTGTGGAGGTAAACTTTGTTCCCTTCACGTATGACTATTTCAAATATCGCAGCCATATTGTAATAGGACGTGAGCTTCGTTTCACTCAGATTTTGGCTGAGAATAGAAATAATTTCTTGTATTTTCTGCTTGGGCTCAGCGAGGTTTTGGATTTTATAGTCTATCAAGAAATCTAGATAATGCCAGTACCAGCTAACAATGTATAGTAAAAGCATTTGTTTATTTTCAAAATATCTATAAATAGTTGCTTCTGTATGTTGTATCTTCGTGGCTAATTTTTTGAAGGTAAAATTTTCTATGCCTAGGTTATTTATAAGATCAATACTATTAGATACAATTTCTCTTCCAATAGCGGATTCCTCAGGATTTTTCTTGAATAAGTGAGGATTGATATGAAAACTGAAATTAGCGACCATAATTGATATAAAAGCAAATGTATAAAAAATGTTATAGTTGGAACCAAAAAATATATATTTGCTGTTAATTGTGATAGTAAAGCTATTAATGTAAACTAAAAATTCATAGAATTATCAAGACAATAGAAACTTGGAGCCGTGTTTTAAATCTCGTTCGCGAGTATAAAAAAGAAATCACAGCTATCTACTCATTTGCCATATTGAGTGGTTTGGTGCAGCTCACTTTGCCCTTGGGCATTCAGGCTATTATTGGCTTTAGTTTCGGAGCACAGTTGGTCGTCTCTATTTATGTTCTGATTATACTGGTTATACTAGGTGTATTTGTAGTGGGCGTTTTGAACTTGAATTTGATCAAGCTCATAGAAATTCTTCAGCAAAAAATATTTACCAAGAGTTCTATAGAAATCACAGAAACACTTCTGGGAATAGATTTACAAGATAATAATAAGTATTATCTGCCAGAAAAGGTCAATCGATACTTTGAAATATTTAGCATTCAAAAAGGCTTATCTAAGCTGCTATTGGATATTCCTCTAGCCTCTATTCAGATTATCATTGGCCTCATCGTTTTAGCATTTTATGATAGCAGTTTTATCATTTTTGGACTATTTCTTATCGCCCTGCTTTGGCTGATATTAAAATACACTTCTAATCTGGGACTTGAAACTTCTATGAAGGAGAGCAACGATAAATATGTTTTAGCTTCCTGGATCGAGGACCTGGCTAGAACGGTTCGCACATTTAAGTTTTCACAAAATTCAGATTTGCATATCAGAAAGACCGATGAATTCGCTACAAAATACCTTACAGATAGAAATGATCATTTTCAAGTTTTAATGATACAATACAAAGCTTTGATTGGATTTAAAGTGATGATAACTGCGGCTATGCTTGGGGTAGGAACCTACCTATTAATAGAACAAAAAATAAATATTGGCGAATTTATAGCTGCAGAAATAGTTATATTGATGGTTATTGGTGCTACGGAAAAATTGATTTACCATTTAGATAGTCTATATGATGTGGCTACAGGGTTGTCAAAACTAGAGAGCATTTTTGAACAGCCTAAAGAGAGGGATTGCAGCCAGCTTTGGATGCCTAATGAGCATTCTGGACCGAATTTCCAGTTAGTCAATTTCAATTTTAAATTTGACGATACGAATCAACCTACCTTAAAAAATCTGAATCTAACGATCAACGCGAATTCCATAACGACTATTACGGGAAATGAAGGCGAAGGTAAAACTACACTACTAAAAGTATTGTCTTCGTTATACAAAAGATACGAGGGGAATTTGCTAATAGATGATTTCGAACTATCGGGCTACAATTCGGATTCTCTGAGAAGGTGGTCAGGGTTTTATTTTAGAAATCAAGAAATAATAACGGCGAGTATTTTAGAGAATATAACATTAGGTAAAGATGGAATCACAGTAGAGGACGTAATTTCTCTGATTAAGAAATTGAATTTTCACTCAATAGTTCATGGAAATCCAAATGGGCTGAATGCAATTATAGAGCCCATGGGTTCAAGACTTTCCACGAATGTTGTCAAGAAAATTTTAATACTCAGAACCTTGATTCATCAGCCTAAAATGGTCTTTATGGATGAGCCATTTATAGGTTTGTTTGAGGCAGAGAAAAAATCTCTTTTAAACTACTTAAAAGAAATAAAAACACGTACGACCATAGTGCTAGTAGCCAATGATAAAGAAGTCGAAGAAATGAGCGATCTAGTAATTCATATTGAAAATGGTCAAGCAAGCTTAAAATAAAGATGAGAGACTATAAAGTAAAATCATTCGGGCATATATACAGTGAGCGCCGTGTTATGCATTTTGACTATTGGTTCAAGGGACTCATTATTGCATTTATTCTTTTCCTATTTCTCCCTTGGACTCAAAATATTCAAAGCAATGGCCTTGTCACTACAAGACTTCAAGAGAATAGACCGCAAAATATTCAAACACAAATAGCGGGCAGAATAGTAAAATGGAATGTCAAGGAAGGCGATGCGGTCAAGAAAGGGGATACCCTCATTATACTGACAGAGGTCAAAGATGATTATTTAGATCCAAGACTGGTAGAAAGAACCAAAGATCAGGCCAAAGCCAAGCGAGCGAGCATAGACTATTATAGAGGAAAAGCCAATGCGACCCAATTTCAAATAGACGCCATAGAGAAAGGAAGAGCCTTGAAAATACAACAATTGAAAAACTATTTAAATCAGTTAAAAAGTAAATTGAAAGCAGAGCAAGCCGAGCTCGTAGCAGCAAATAATGATTACAATCTGGCTCTGGAT
This sequence comes from Sphingobacteriales bacterium, assembly GCA_021297855.1. GTDB lineage: Bacteria > Bacteroidota > Bacteroidia > Chitinophagales > JADJOU01 > CHPMRC01. Next base: position 7,508 of record JAJTHM010000077.1, read on the forward strand.
CAACGCGACCGACAGAGAAAGATGTTTCAAGACGGCTTGGTCTCCCAAACCCAGCTACAGCAGCGCGAAGTGTCCTATCAAAATGCGATGGCGAAGAAAATAATCGTAGAAAATAAAATAGCTCAAACCCAACAAGAAATAGCTAATAACCAAGTGGAGCAGAATAGCGCTATTCAGGATTATATGGAGAAAAGACAGAAAGCGGAGGGGGATAGACTTTCCTCTCTAAGTGATGCGAATACCTCTCTCGCCGACGCCTCTAAGTTGGAAAATCAAGCAGCGAATTATGAAATGCGTAGTGAGCAATATGTAATTAAAGCTCCGCAAGATGGACAAGTAGTGCAGGTAGCGCGCTCTGGAATAGGAGAAATATTGAAAGAAGGAGAAGTGATAGGCCTAGTAGTTCCAGATAGAAATAATGCCTATGCGGTAGAAGTATTTGTGCGCCCCGTGGACTTACCTTTGATTGATAAGGGACAGAAAGTGCGCTTGATTTTCGATGGATTCCCCACCATTGTTTTTACTGGCTGGCCCAAAGGCAGTTATGGTACTTTCGGGGGAGAAGTAGTCGCTTTTGAAAATACGATCAATGAAAATGGGATGTTTCGAGTGCTAGTCGTCGAAGATAAAAAAGAGGATCCTTGGCCTAAGCAGATTAAAGTAGGTTCTGGGGCTAAGAGTATTGTATTGCTAAAAAATGTGGCGATTTGGTATGAGATATGGCGAAATATTAATGGTTTCCCTCCAGATTATTACAAAGTAAATTCAAAAGGAGTGAAAAAGGATAGCTATAGTTTAGATAAATAGTTATTCATTTCTAATCATCTATGTTGAAAGAAAAAGTATTGAAAAGGATAAAGTACATAGTGATTGTTTTCAGTCTAGTAGTCAATACGAGCCCTAGCTTGTATAGCCAAGACAAGGTCTCGGCATTCAATAGACTTTCACCAGATCAGGTATTGACGATTATGCGGAAATTTCATCCCGTCATACGTCAAGCGAATATTCAAGTAGAAATTTCCGAGAATGATATTCTCAATAGTCGGGGAAGTTTTGATCCGTTTCTTACTGGAAAAATGGGCGCGAAAAATCTAAAACAAGAAGACTATTATCAAACTAAAGAGTTAGGATTAGAAATACCTACATGGTACGGAATCGATTTTGAAGCGGGTATAGCCAATATGACTGGACAGCGGCTTGATAATGCAGTTACCACTGGGAATACTTCCTTTGTAGGGGTGAATATTCCCTTATTGAAAAATTTAGTGTACGATAAGCGCAGAGGGTATCTAGAGCAAGCAAAAATCATGAATAGATTATCTAATCACGAACAGCGAAAAATAGTCAACGATGTGATGCTCGATGCTATGAAAGCCTATTGGGATTGGGTCAAGGCTTATGAGACTTATAAAATATTAGATGATCTTGTCGATAACAATATCGCTCGATTGAAATTTGTCAATCAAAGCATAGGCTATGGCGAGCGACCTGCCATAGATTCGGTAGAAGCAAAAACACAGTTGCTCAGTTTTCAAATCGAAAAAGAAAATCGATGGACTGACTTTTTAAACGCAGGAAATGAGCTCTCCATCTTTTTGTGGAAAGAAAATCAAACGCATTATAGTCTTCCTCCTTCCGTGATTCCCAATGAAAATTGGGATCAGAAATTTCGATCAGCGCAGCCGAACTTAAACTATGAAGCTTTGATGAATGAAGGAACTGCGAATCATCCTGAAATAAGAATGTACGAAGAACAGTTGAATTTTTACCGCGTCCAACGCAGGATGTATTTTCAAGACCTCTTGCCAAAATTGGATTTAAATTATAGAATGCTGAGCAACACTGGACCTCAAAATTTTTCTGTCAATGAGGTGAGGCCTTTTACAGAGAATTATCAATACAGTCTCAAGCTCGATATACCCTTGCGATTGTCCGAGGGGCGGGCGAACTACAAGTCTGCAAAACTGAAAATCAACTACGGTGAATTAGCTCTTCAACAAAAAGCCCAGAGCGTTTCGCTCAAAATCAAAACCTATTTCAATAGCTATCTCAATTTCGAAAAACTGAATCGCCTCCAATACGAAAACTATGAAAACTATTCGACTATGGTACGCGCAGAGGAAACCAGATTTAAAAATGGAGAAAGCAACCTCTTCACTATCAACGCCCGTGAAATCAAAGCCCTCGAAGCCTTAGAGAAAATGATAGAACTCAAAACCAAATACTTCAAATCTATCTATGAAGTTAAATGGAGTGCGGGGGTTTTGAAGTGAGGATACTAAATTTGTTTAGTACAAAAAAGAATGCGAACTAAAACTTCAATTTTTTTTGAATAATTGTTATATTTGTATATCATAATAAAATGTATGGATGCAATTATAATACCCGCAGAAAAAAAGAATAAGGAAAAACTTATTGAGTTTTTGAAATCCTTAAAAATTAGTTTTGAAACAATTACAAATGTTGAAGATTCAATATATAGTAAGGAGTTTCAAAAATTGCTTGACCAAAGTCTTAAACAAGCTGATGAAGGAGAAGTACGAAAGGTGCATCTTGATGAGATATGGAAATAGTATTTACGGACATTGCTTACGAACATCTACAATATTTTCAATCACAGAATCAGACTATTATTTTAAAAAAGGTTAGAGAAATAATTGAATCGATTACTAAATCACCTTTTATAGGAATAGGTAAACCAGAGCCATTGAAATATAAATATTCAGGTTGCTGGAGTCGCAGAATTTCTAAAGAGCATAGATTAATCTATAAAGTGGAAGATAATTGTTGCACTATTTTATCATTGAAAGGGCATTATGAGTAATAGCAGAAAAGCAAATTATATTAAACCGAATTCTAAAATATTACAAAAATATATACTGCCCATAATTATTCTTATTGAGGAACAGCCTGTCCCGATTTATTTTCGAGAAACTTAGAATTAATCGGTTCGGTATAATCATATAGTATGGGTGTAAAATATGCGATAGTTATTTACTGGAGTGCAGAAGACAATAGTTTTATAGCTGAAATACTAGAGCTGTCTGGGTTTATGGCAGATGGCGAAACATATCAGGAAGCACTAAAAAATGCAGAGATAGTAGCAAATGAATGGCTAGAAACTGCCAGAAAACTCGAACGACCAATCCCTGTGCCTAAGGGAAAATTAATTTATGCGTAAAAGAAGAATCAAATTTGCTCTAATGTAGTTAATCAATTTAAATCAACATCATTTTAAAGCCTAGTTTGTATTGAAATATTCAAGAATATTCTATCATAGTTTTGCAAATATCCCTGACCACTTCTCTATGAGCAGAGGAATATTCTTTCCAAGCAAGACCATTCTTTTTCATGTCAATAATATCTACAATAGTCCCTCCAGGTATAATAGACCTCCCATCTTTCTCAAATCCTATAATGTAAATTAAATCCGCTATCTCAACGGCTAAGTCTATATCATGGGTAGAGAAAATGACAGTATTCATATCATTTTGGTCTGCTATTTTTCTAAAACAATCTTTGACTTCTATGATATTGACCACATCTAATCCTGAAAATGGCTCATCAAAAACCATAAAATGATGGGAGCATAAGAGCTGTTCGATTATAGCTACTCTTTGTTTTTGACCGCCAGATAATTGATTTGTATATAGATTCCGTTGATCTGCTAATCCCCAATTCTTCAGATAATCTTCTATTAAATCTTCGGATGCTGACTTAGTATGTCCTCCCATGTTACATGCAGAGAACAACATATCTTTGACAGATTGATTACGCGACAGTGGATAATTTTGTTGTACATAGCCAACTTCTCCTTCACTTACAGTCTTATATTCTCCAGGGTTAGCAATATTCGGTATGGTTACTAATCCGTTAGTTGGAGCTACTAAACCTGTTAGGATTTTAAATAAGGTAGACTTGCCTGAACCAGATCGACCCAGTACCGCAACTATCTGACCCAATGGATCCATTTTAGTACTTGTCAAATTATGTATTTCAAAAGGAAGCTTATCATTCCCTACATTTCGCAATATTTTTTTATTCTGAATAGAATACTCAAGATTTTCTATACTGATAAGTTTTTCTGCGATTGAATATTCCATGTTTATTTTCTTTTGTTATTGACTGGGAATTGATTGATAACAAATCTTAGAAACATATCAATAGAAATCCCAATGACAAAAATGACTATCTGTAAAGCAAAAATTTTGGGAAAATTTAATCCACGATTGCTATCGGTAATCAATGCACCTATGCCACCAAATGATTTATACATAGCCTCTACTGATACGAGCATCATTAGCATAATACTTATATTTTGTCGAATAATTTCTAACAAATAATCAGCTCTATCCTTTACTGCTACTTCCCATAAGATTCTCCATCGCCCCATTTTCATAGCTTTTCTTCTATTGATATCTTCTTCGGGAATATCATGGATAATACTAGCCAAAGCAGTGATGAAATAAAATGACATAAAAATAACCAACATGGCTATTTGCAGCGAACGACCACCTCCAGTAGCCGTAGTTAAAAATAAGGTAAATCCTTGAATTGGATTATTTCTTAATTGCGACAAAAATTTTACAATCGGCTTAAAGAAAGGTATTGTAGAAAAATAGGCCAATAAACTAGATATAATTATTCCTATAAAAATAGCTTTACCACATAGAGCTAAACTGCTTAGTATTTGATAAAATAACCCATTGTACCATAATTCGTTTAGTGCTATAAGTACATCAGATAACTTAGGAAAAAAACTTGATTCACTAACACCAAACTGCCAAAACAAAAGTAAAAACCCTAGCTGAAAAAGAGCAATAGTGTACAGTACAGTATTATCCACATACTCGAATGGGGTAAAAATTTTTCTTAGAAAATTCATGTATATCTTATTATTGTAATAAGGATATCTCTACTCTTCTATTTTTAGCTTTTCCTTCTGATGTAGCATTGTCACCTACTGGACTTGTATCACCTAATCCATCTACACTAAATCGTTCTGAAGGGAAAGTGTTTTTAGATCGTTGAATAAGCCAAGACTTGACAGCCTTAGATCTACGAAGACTCAAAGCTAAGTTTTTATCTGCATCTCCTACATTGTCCGTATGTCCTGTTATATTTACTCTCGCTTTTTCCGCTATATTTAGTGACGTAAACAACTCTTCTAAAAGCTTTTTACCTTCTGGGAGAATCTCATCTGAACCAGTTTTGAATTGAATTTGAAATGATTTTTTGGCAAATACTTCGCCACTATTATTGGAATAGTTGACTGCTTCTGTTTTTCCTTCGAAAGTATTTAAATTATTAAGATAAGAAAGGTCTACAGCTTCTTCGTAGGTAGTCAATTTCTGTACATTATCCATAAACCCTGCGGGATTCAATGTTTCAATTACATTAGAAAAATAATCATATACTGATTTATAATAATTATTACCGCCTTTGATGCCATAATATTTTTGATTATCTGCTAGGTTAGCCATCTGCGTTCCTCCTATTAGAGTTTGAACTCCATTTACATTAGTAAAACTGGCTCCGTTTGGTTTAGCATATCGATACCAATCATCAGCCGTTTCACTACAGTCACCTGTTGAAGCACAGAATACTTTTGGGGCCAACTGTGTAGCAAATTTAAACCAATTATCGTATTGCTTGATTTGATTACTAGCTGTCAAAGATGCTTCTAAAAATTTCTTGACTAAATCGCTGTTTTCCTTCATCCATTTATCACATCCTACGATAACTGTCGGCATTTGATTCGGGTATTGTGCCGTAGAAATGACACGAACCATATTCATTTTTTTAGCCATTTGAAGATCACCTGGGAACCATGTAGCAGCACCCTCAATTTCCTTGGTAATCATTTTGCCAGTATAGTTTCCTTTGGCATCCTTTTCTTTTAAATCTACTTTCTTGTGAGCAATAGCATCTTCGGCGGCTTTCAAAAAGTCATCATCTGGTGCCGCTGTAAAGTTGATAGCATCAGGGTCATAAGCACTCGGGTCTGGATTGACTTTAATACCATTATCTGCAGCATATCGCACTGTCAATGCCCAATCTCCATCCCCAATTACTGCAGATATCACAGATCCTTTGAGTGATTGTGGATTTGTTTTCCATCTTTCAGGACCGAATAAGCAATCCTCGCCCATGGAGAATCCAACATTACCAATGATTTTTAAATTATATTCTTTGCCCACAGCTTTTTCTATTTGCTCATTCATAGCAGAAATATAAGCAGGAGCTCCATCGCCCATAATGGTTACAAAATGAACGCCAGTCGAAGGATTTTTATTTCCTTCGGAAAATTCTTTTATAAATGCTAATTGCTGCGTTTTCATATCTGCAACAGAATTATTTACAAGAATTTTTAGATTAACATTATTGACTTCCATCAATGAGTTTTTCGCTGTTTTTAATCCGCCATTTGCCGAGAATATACCTGCATTGCCAAACCAAATCCATTCCATGAGTCTAATCTCAGGTTGTGAACTGACTTTGTCAGAAAACTCAATATCATTGACATCCAACGTAGGTAATTCGGTAGCTGTCATATTGGAGTTAATCCCATCATTTCCTGCTGAGAATTTTGCTATATCCTTTGAAGTGTCGCTTTTAAGACCAGGTATCCAACCAAAATGAGATGCTGCCCAAATGAGTGTAATGATAGGCAATGCAAGAATAATTGCTTTGATAGGCCATCTAAGTCCAGCCCAGATGGAGGTATTGTTAGAATTTTCCATTTAAAATTTATTGTTTAGTTTAATAATTGGTTTAATTTTTTAGTCTATTAATTTGAAGCTAGGGTCAGCCATTTCTTCAGGCTTTAGATCATAACTAGCATCACTCACCTCACTCACATTGAGGGATTTTAGTCTACCACTATCGATTTGTTTTACAAATTCTTCGAGCTCAGATTGGCTGGCTTTAATACCAAGTACAGCTCCTTTATTCCCATCTAAAAAGTCAATATTTGAACGAATATTTGCAATATTATTGCTGATGGCAGAAGACGCAGCGTCCATTGCTTCCTTGAATCTCCAGCTTTCTTTTATATTGAATACATCGGAGAGTCCTTCCGTTGCGGATTTCATCTTATCTGTAGCCTCTAGCTTTTTAGAGATTATAGAAATACTGCTTGATAATGCATTGACATAAATTTTGGCCGCTGATTCATTGTCTTTTAATATTTCAAACACCTTTGCAAATTGATTGGCGTATTGAGCATAAACTTTGGCATTTTCTTCGGAAGCTTTACCTTCTTGCATTCTTAAATTTGCAGAAAGCCTTGTTTCATTGGCTTCTCTCTCCTTGCTGCGCGCTTTTTCTTTGTTTCCATCTTTCGCTAGGGATTTAGCTTCTTCGTCCATTTTCGCAGCTATTTCAGTTAATGATTTGACTTGATTATACTTTACTTCTGCTTCTCGTTTAGAATTTTCAGAACTACTAATCATATCTAATTTTACCCCATCTACAGACGCTATCTTTGATTTTACTTTTCTGAGCGTCTGATTAGCATCTTCTTGCAATATTTGTAATGTTTCAATGGGATTATTTCTAATGATTGATTTCTCTCCCTTAAATAATATCATAGAACCGGCATTATATATTAATGAAATTATCTTTGGATATAATAAAAGCAAAACGATAATCAGTATAGACATAGCTATAAGCAAAAGGGTCTGACTTGCAAACATAATTAAGCTGGGCAAATACTTAAAAAACAAAAGGGCAACTCCAACTAATCCTCCCCAGAATACAATTTTTGCAACAAGGCTATTTGGATTGGATAGTTTTTGAGTTTGTTGTTTAACCTGATTGCCAATGACTTGAAAAATTGGAAGAGACTTTAGTTCTGCGGGAATAGTTATTGGTCGGGTTGCTAATTCTGTAGACATATTATAAATTAAAGTGTTTTATTAACTAAAGCTATTATGTGATTGATTTCGGCAGATATTTTTTCAATAGCATTTGTGCCAGCGGCTATTTTGGTTTGGACTTCTTTTATCTTTGGTTCGTATTTAAATTCTAAATCTTTAATAAAACTACCTGTCTGGGCAAATTCAGATTGCAATTTTTTTATGTTATCTTCTATTTCTTTCTTTTTTGATACTAGAAATGCAGATTCATCTTTCTTTTTAGCATCTATAGTTTGTATTTCATTTTTTTTAGATTTTACATCTTCATTTAATTGAGTTAAAATTTTATTAAGATATCCTTGTCCAGAATTCACAATAATGTCTTTGCTTAGATTCCCTTTGGAAGCTACTTTCATTGCTGCAAAAGTCGCCTTCAGATTCGTTTCGTTTACACCACCCATTTCTTCCATTGCATCCCATACTTCTATGAAATCAATTTCAGTTGAATTAATAGAATCGAGATACTTATATATTTTGTCAATTATATTTTTTGACTCCTTTTCCAATAAGGCTGGGTCAGATATTGAAAATTGATTTACAATAGTTTTATTTTCTTGCTCAGTGGGTAGTTCTTTGGATTGAATTTTATTGCTTACCGCTGATTCTTCAATATACTCGTCGGTAAAAAAAATTTTTTTTAACCCTGCGAATTTTGATTTTTTTTCTTCCATTAATATTAGTAATCAGTACACACAAATTTAGATAAAAAAAATTATTCAATTGAAAAATGTAACTTTTATCCAAGTAAACCCCTGAATAATAAGATTTTTCTCTAAATTTGCTTATGCAAATATTCGCAACCCGTGAGAAGAAATTTAACCATACTATTATTATTTATAGGCTATATTAGTCTCCAATCCCAACAATACGGCCTCATACCCAAACCTTTTTCTACGAAGGTTACAGGTCCGAAGTTTACCATGAAGGGGACTCAATTTGTAGGCTATTGTCCAGATAGTTTTTTCAATATCCAGTATGTCAAGAAGTTTATGAAGTCCAATGATACGGCTACGAAGTTTACACGAATAGATTTAGAAGTGGACACGTCGGAAGCTCCAAAAGATAACTTTAAGATGCGGATTTTCAAAAATGATATTACCATTAAGGCGGGAAAAGTTGGAGCATTCTATGCCCTTCAAGCGTTAAAAAAAATGGATGAAAATGGTACCTTGGCGGAGGGAGAAATCATGGCAGGAACTAGAGCAAAATACCGTGGTATGCATTTGGATGTTTGTCGGCATTTCTTCCCGGTAGAAGAGGTAAAAAAGTACATTGATATGATGGCACGCTATCAATTCAATTATTTTCATTGGCATTTGACCGAAGATCAAGGATGGCGAATAGAAATAAAAAAATATCCAAAACTGACGGAGATAGGTAGCAAGCGAAGTGGTACCTTGATAGGTCGTCAGACGAGTCCAGAGGGCGATGGAAATTATGACAATATTCCTGTCAGTGGATATTATACTCAAGAGCAAATCAAAGAAGTAGTAGCTTATGCCAAAGAGCGATTTATCACCGTAGTGCCTGAGATAGATATGCCGGGGCACATGTTGGCAGCTATCGCTTCTTATCCGCATTTGAGTTGTACGGGAAAGCCTGTAGAAGTAGGCAAGCGCTGGGGCGTCTATGACGAAGTTCTATGTCCTTGTCAGGAATCTACTTATAAATTTGTGGAAGATGTTTTGGATGAAGTGATTGCTTTATTTCCTTCTGAGTATATTCATATTGGGGGAGATGAAGTCGTTAAGACTACTTGGAAAAATTCAACCCAATGCGCAAGCTTTATGAAAGAAAATAGGATTCGCGATGTAGAGGAATTGCAGAGCTATTTTATAAAACGAGTGGAGAAATATGTCAATAGTAAAGGCAGAAAAATTATTGGTTGGGACGAAATTCTAGAAGGCGGATTAGCTCCTAATGCTACTGTCATGAGTTGGCGGGGGGAAGAAGGCGGCATTGCGGCGGCCAAAGCCAAACATAATGCTATCATGACTCCTGGTAAGCCATTATATTTTGACCACGCATATAGTAAATCCAAAGAGGAACCTGTAAACATCGGAGGAAAGAACACCTTAGAGGATGTATATAACTATAAGTACAGTCCTTTCTCTTATTATGATACAAACTACAAGTATATCCTCGGTGCACAAGGCAATGTATGGACGGAGTATATGAAAAATTGGAAGAAAGTGGAATATATGGTTTATCCAAGAATGCAAGCCTTAAGCGAGATTTTTTGGATTCCTGACGACTTTAAAAATATGTACGATTTCTATGAACGATTAGGGTTAGAATTGGAATGGATGGACAAGCAAGGAATCCATTATAGAATTCCAGAGCCAATAGGCTTTATGGATACTTTGGGGGTTAATGAAAAGAAAGAACTTAATCTTTGGCCAATTTGTAAGAAACATAAAGTTTCGGTGTGGGTAGATGAACAAGCTATTCCTTTGTCTAATAATATTTTAATCCTAGAGCCAGAAGTCAAATCACGGATCGTTAAAATTGTAGTTAGCAATGAAACCCGCTCTAGCCTGCCTTACTATATATATCTACTCCCAAAAAAATAAATTGAATCCACCGCTTATTATACGTTAATTTTACATAAAATTGATTTTATGGATGATGTAAATCAAGAACAACATGTTCATAATGAAAATGATAAAAAATTTGAGTCTAGAGTAGCGAATGGTTGGAAACTAATGGCTCTAGGCAGCGTATTGGGTTTCATAGGCTGCGTATTGACTATTTTAGATATTATTCCAGAATGGAGAGATATCTGGATGTATGGTTTGACCAGCGTTGGAGTATCCGTAGCTTTCTTTGGGTGTTATCTTGTATTTGAGCGATAGGAAAGCTGTTTTTACTTTTTCTCAGGAATATTCAGCATAGATTCTTCTATTTTCATAGACTCTATTTTTGTAGCTGCCATAATCCAATTTCCAAGTAAACTCTGCTGGTGAATAATCATAGGGAAAGATTTTCCAATACTCGTCATGTCTGATAAATGATTGTATTTATGATTTTTCCAAAAGCTGGGATTCGTCTTCAAAGCAAGTGGGGAATAGAAAAAAGTTTTCGTATCCCATTTGGTATGTATTTCCTGGGCTATAAGTCCATAACCAAGGAGCGTTTTGGTTAAATTAGACTTTATTATTTTTTCGGCTTTTTCTTCTACAAAACTCGCGGGTGTATAATATATCGAATCCTCTTTGCGTTTGGACATGATAGCTATTTGTTGTGTTTTGGGATTATAAAATTCTATCCGATCTTCATATTCCCACTTATATTGATTAGCTTTTATGTACAAAGTGACAATAGATTTGCCCGAATTTCGGATATCTCTATAAAACTCTTCATCGGAGATTAAGGCTTTATTTGGATTTAAAACTTGATAAATATAAGTTACCTTCCCTTCAAAGAGCCCGTCTGTGCTGCTTGTATCTTGTGAAAGTAAGCCATGACCCAGGATACAAAAAATAGCAAGCGGAAGAATTCTTTTCAAATACATCATGTCTCGAACGAAAATATTAAGAAGTTAAAGTAAAAATAGTATTCATTGCTTCACTCACTTCCTATTTGCAACTGATATATACCATAAGTTTTGTACTTCACTCCATTGACTACCTGCACTCCTTTATTCATACCTTCATTGGATTCTAATATCCAACTGGCTTCTGCATGCTTTATATTGAGCAAAATGCCGTTTTTAATGATTTCATAATACATGACAGCGTCTAGACCTTTTCCCCTATATTCCGGTAGTATGCCTAAAAGCAATACTCTTAGCCAATCCATTTTACCTTTGTTGAAAATTAGTTGTAGAAAATTAAACGGAAAAAGATTGCCGTTAAAGCTTTTAGTGATTTGGTTTATATCGCGCATAGCCAATGCAAATGCCACTACTTCACCCTTTTCGTTTACTATCATAGGGGCTAGGGATGGATCTAAGATTAACTTGAGTTCGTTTGCCATCAGCTCTAGTTCTGGGTCGCTCATGGGCACAAAACCCCAATTATTCTCCCAGGCCTTATTATATATTTTTTTGATATTATCGATTTCTAGATTGAGTTTTTTGGGGTCTATAAATCGAAGGGTACATTTAGAGCGGGTTAGAGCCACATCTTTGACGCGTAGAAATTTTTCATTCTTCAATACATCTTCATCCTCGAATTTATAGGCGAACATGCGCATCTCTAATTTCATACCAAAACCCTCGAGCAATTTTATATAGTATGGAGGATTATAAGTCATCATGATTTTAGGGGGAGAATCAAAGCCTTCAATCAATAGTCCAGATTCATAATTGGTCGATGGATTGACTGGTCCATGTAGAAAGCTATTGCCGGATTGAATATGATAATTCTTGACTTTTTCCAACAGAGCTGAGGCTACTTCCTGCTTATCAATACATTCAAAGAACCCAAAGAACCCAATCTTGCTTCCATGGAATTCATTGTACTTGTAATTGTCAATAGCGGCAATTCTACCCACAGCTTGTCCATCCTCATAAGCCATAAATGCTTTGATACTCCCTATCTTGTAAAACGGATGATTTTTAGTGTTCAATCGCTGATTTACATCCATACGCAGAGGCGCTACCCAGTTGGGATAATCTTTGTATATAGAATAGTCAAAATTGACAAAAGCCTTTTTTTGAGCGGTGTTCGTTAAATCTATTTCTTTTATTTCTAGCATAAACAGAAAGGGTTCTGATACAAATTTAATTTTTAATTATTAATTCTCAAGGCCTAATTCGAAGTCGTCGGCATTAAAATACGTTTTTCTAAAATAGTAACCTTTTGAGGACAGGCCATCTCCTCGCCATCTGCTTCGCAATCGAGATTAGATGTGTGGAGAAGTTGGATAGATCGTGCTTTAAAACTTTTTGATGGTATATGATTCAAATAGCTGCCATCCTTTAGCGTGTGAAGATAGCGCAGTAACTTCCAAAGACTCACTTTTTCTATAATATTCATATCGAATAGCCCGTCATCAATAATTGCCTGAGGGCATAATTTCATATTATTCCCGGCATATTTTCCTATTCCTATAGATAGCTGAAAACAATCCCAACTATGCGCTTGATCATCGATGGTTAGCTCGATTTTTTCAGCTTGATAACTAAAAAAGGTATCAATCAAGGCGAGATAGTAACTCATGCCGCCAAGCCATTTGTATCGATTTAATTTTTTAACAACTGCTGCGCTGAAGCCTAGTCCGAGCATATTGATAAAATGTTTATCGCCATGAGTGTAGCTCAAAAGACCAATATCTACTTTTTTATATTGTTGAGCTATTATAGCTTGTAGGATGTCTCGTTTGGATTTGAAATTAAAATTCCGTGCATAATCATTCCCCGTTCCCTTTGGGAGGATGGCTAGTTTTAGTTTAGAAATATCTTTTACTTGGCTGAATAACTGATTGACTAAATGATGTAGGCTTCCATCGCCACCGATAGAGACAAATTCATTTACATCATTGTCCAAAGATTCTTTTACTTTCTTTTTTAAATCTTCTAACGAACTTGTTTGAAATAAACTGACCTCGATTCCGCTATTAACTAATCGATCATAGACAAAGCGGTCAAATTTGAACTGATTTCGAGAATTGTTGGAAGTCAGATTCGCTATGAGGGCTATTTTTCGTTGACTCAATAGATTTTTAATTGAATTCGATTAGCAATTGATTTTTCTCCACGGCCACCCCTTTTTGTGGGTGTATTTTCTTAATAGTACCTTCCCCTGCTGACTTTATGACATTTTCCATTTTCATCGCTTCTAAAATGAGCAGTTTATCTCCAGCCTGCACAGAATCGCCCTCCTTCACAAACCAATCCACCACCAGTCCAGGCATTGGAGCTTTGAGAATGGAGATTTTGGAAGAAGCACTCGTATCGATTCCCATCTGCTCCAAGAGCAAATCTATTTTTGTACTATACTTCACTTGGGTTGCCACTCCGTCTATCGTTAAAGAAATAGTCCTAGTTTCCAATTCGATTTTTGATATTGAAATCTCATGGCTTTTATGGTTGTGAAGTACACTATATATATTCGAGCCTAAATCAATGACATCTAATTCTTTGGTGAACTGATTTACCTGTTCTTCAGTGAAGACTTTTGACTCTTGATTGCCTACTTGTATTTTTATCATACTTAATTATTCCGTGAAGTAAAGATATAAAAAACGTGGAAATGTTATGTGAAGAAAGAAAATACGTTTCTTCTCATTCGCCTTTTTCCATATTCATGAGGTCATCCATATCATCTTTAGATACATTATATATGATAATATTTCCATGATTGAAAACGGATTTATTTCCATGATTGTTAAATATATTTCCACTATTAGTTAGTTCATTAAAATTGGTATTCAAGACAGATGCTATCTGCATTGTTTCATCCAGAGTTAAAGGGTGCTCTCCTTTCTCCAATCGAATATAACTCGATTTACTCATATTCATGCGCTGAGCCATTATTTCCTGTGATAATCGCAACTCATTTCTTAGTTGAATAATTCTATCTACTACTTTTTGGTTCAAACTTTCTTTTATTTTAGTATTCATATTTGATTATATTTTCTCAAATATACTATAAAATTATATTCAAATATGATTTTATTTTTTTTGATTATTAGTGTAAATTTGCAATAATTGATATTATTATTTAACAACAGTAAAACCAAAGGGTCATGAAAAACAAATTATTAACAATTATCATCTTAGTCTGTATTCAGCATTTATCTATTTCCGCACAAGGAGATCCAATTCCAGATTCGCTCCCAAAACCTAAGGATAGTTTTCAAATGGAGACTATTAGTTTTGAGGATAGTATGAAATACATTCAATTCGATAGTGAAATTGCAACCAAAAAGCAAGATATGGAAAGAATGGCTAATCTATACCCTAAAGTCCATTCAAAGGTAAAATTGGAATTCGCTGGCGTATTTTATCCAGAGCCAGATTATGCCTTATATAATCTAAGACTTAAAAAAGAAGATGATTTCATTATGGAAAATGATAAATTTTCACTTAGTCTATATAAGCTATCTGATTTGAATGAAAAAATTTGGATAAAAACATACGATTCTGACACAATTGATTGCTTAAATTTTGTCATAAAACTACCGTATCTGCCCGTCGTAAAAAATTCCTACGTTCTAGACTACGTGGACAAAAATGGAATAGTAGCTAAAATGGACGAAATCAACCTTGATTATCAACAAAGAAGTCTTCTACATCTTTCAAAATCTATGTATGATAGGGCTGCGGAACACTCCCATTATAAGGAAGAATCTTTCCAAGATTTTATTTTAAGAGATAATGGAGACGAAAACTATGTAGAGAAGCTCATTTATACTCAGAATCAGTTCAATATTTTCCCACCTGAAATCTTGATTGGTAACTCTAAACAATCTCCACCTTGGTGTCTTACAGCCGAACCGATAAACCCATGTGATAGTATATTTTATAAAAAGTGGCTAGCTCAGTACATTATAGACTTGAAGGGGCTTCGAGAATTAAACTTCTATACTATAGAAAGATGTCTTTTATCTAACAAAAGATTTAGTGACTTATTCAATAATTATGTGAAGAAACTACTACCCACATGGAAATCATGGAAGGATAGTTGTTATGTAGATCCTGATTTAAAACCTAGAGGTGATGAGCTGCCTTGCGACTGTCAGCGACTGGGGATACTGGGTGAAGAAATGAATAATGGATCTTATTTTACTAAGCAAGTTCACCCCCATTCCCCACATCAAATGTGGGTAAATTCTTCTTCAAATGGCAATGAAATCAAAGAATATTGGGATGGTACGGATGGGAAATCACATTTTATAGGCAATTTTTTTGGACCGAGTTTTTGGGCGGTCGTGGAGTCTTGGGGTAGCTGCACGCCAGCGTTTCAGGGGCCAACTTATGGGGCTGGGTATGAAGCATGGCAGGATCCGACTAAAACAATGACAGCGAAAAATTCTCCGCTGCACGTCATATTTAGCTTCAACTACGTCTGCGAAAAAAATAATAAGGATGCTGGACAATGGCCGGCGGATTGTGCTTGTCCATTAGACGTGAGAGGGAAAATGTATCTGGAAAATAAAATGACAACCAGTACTAAGCCCTCGTGGTCATGCTGGAGAACCTCTGTAGCTCAAGCAGTGATTGAGAATGCTGGACTTGGATTGGTTCGATCCAAGTATTTTGAATTGGGCACCAATAGTCCTAAAATCTATTTTAGTGATGCTGCAGGGGGAAGTTGTGAATCAATTTATAAAAGCACATTTAGCTTAGATTTCCTATTTTCCCTAGCTAAAACAGTAGCTGCAGGTGCTGCATCTTATTTTGCACCTATCGCTGGAGTTGTATTAGCCGATCCTATTAGAAATACATGGAGAAATACTTCTCCAATATTATCGGTCTTTTCAACAGGAGTAGTTTCTAAGAGCAATGTACTCGTGGATATGGATTGGCAGATGTCATTGAATGCGAATACACCGATAGAAGCGAGACTATACAGTTTCTATAAAATATCTGCAAAGGGCGAAGATGGATGGCACGCGAAAGCTGCCTTGGAGTCTGATGCTATAAATTCTTATTTTATAGAAGGCAATGTGCCTTTACCAAGTCAAAATCAATATTGCTGTAATGATTTTATAGCCAAATGGTACCAGTGCGGTGGTGGTGGAGTATGGAACACCACGATGAAAACCAAGACGGAGTCTTTCATTAATTTTAATAGTAGTGCACCTTGGATCAGCATAAAAACAGATGATAATTATAGACATTATGAATCCAAACTAGGCTGTTCTTTATTCAAATTCAAACATAATTTGAAAGGAAATGGAATCAAAATAGACAATAGTTATCTGAAAATATTAAAGAACGAAGTCAAGTGGAATATCAGTAAGGATAACAAGGTCATGATAGAGATAGTCGATATTATGGGAAGGAAAATATACTCTAATAGCTTGTCACCTCAAAAGGATTTGACGATTTTTAATTCTACTAACTTTCCGAATAGGCTCTTAATGATTTTAGTCAAAGATGGCGAGCATGAAGAGATGTATAAACTATTAAACAATGAATGATGAGACTTAATCTTGTGTTAATCCTTAGTTTTTTAGTATTATCTTATGGCTGCTCTCCCGAAGTGGATAAGTGCAATAATAGCTGTGGAGACAGGGCTATATGCGATGAGAATGGACAATGCCAACCAAAAACGAATCAAGATTTTTATAATCCAATAACTAAGAAGTATGAGTATTTTTTTAATATCGGTTATGAGACTTCTAAGAATTGTCTATTTTATAATTATTCTTTAAATGATACACCTTGGATTTTTCCTTCGTTAATTGATATTGGGAGCACTAATAGGTTTAATGGCGTAAGACTAACAACCTTAGCTATGGATACAATTAGTGGGTTATGGGAAGACCAAAATGTAACGTCTTACGATTTAACATTTAAGCGTGACATCAACAATAAGGTGACGGAACTTAATATTGTTTATGTTTCATTTAATAATTTTGATCATCAAGTGTTTTTTGATTATAATCTTTTTAAAAAATATCAAAATAAAAATGTGGTCAGTAGCTGGGTGGGAAAGGTATCACAAGATAGGAAGCGGATAGATTTTACGATTTACTTTTATGTGAATAAATCGTCTCAGATATTTGAAAACTCGGATACGATAAAAGTTATCAATAGATCTTATGTTGTGCACCCAGAGTGTAAATCAGATTGTCGTTTTTGTTTTGAATGTGAATAAATAAGAACCATGAAGCTGTTAAGTTTAGGATTTATGACTTTTTTACTCTTAGGCTGTGGTCCTGAAGTAGATAAGTGTAATAATAGCTGTGGAGCAAATGCAATATGTGATGATGCGGGTATATGTCAGCCCAGAACGAGAGAAGATTTCTACAATCCTGCTAGGGGTCGATATGAAAGATTTTTTAATATTGCTTTCGAGACATTTCCATATTGCATTTACTACAATTATTCTTATGCAGATACCCCTTGGATCCTCCCCTCTCTAATGAGTATTTATAATACCCATAGATTTGATGGATTTGAGTTACGTACGCTCATTTTTGATTCAACAAAAACAGTAAGAGAAGATAATCGCATCAAGACCTACGATTTAATTTTTAAGCGAGATGCAACTAATAAAGTGACGGATATGAATTTAATATTTCGATCTAATAAATATTTTAGCTTTGATATATTTTTTGAGCATTACATATTCAGAAAGTATGAGAATAAGAGTATGGTGAGCAGTTGGGTTGGAAAATTATCTCCGGATCGCAAAAGGATTGACTTCAAAATTTATTTTTTTGAAAATAAATCAAGATGGCTGTATGAAGTGACAGATACCGTAAAAATAATCAATAGATCGTATGTGGTTCATCCAGAGTGTAGATCAGATTGTAAATTTTGTTTTGATTGCGAATAAATTAACTAAAAAAATATAATGCTATGAATTTAAAGAATTTTTTTGTTCTACTATCCCTTCTTATAGGAATTAATATGCATGGAATGATGTTGCCAGATAGTACTCGGTTAGACAGTGTGGGTCATAAGTACTATAGTAGTGTGGAAGATAGTTTAGCTATCCTCGAGTTCGATGTGGCATTTGCTGGAAAAAAAGCAGAAATGCAGCGTTTTTCAGAAAGTTATCAATCTATTCACTGCAAGGTTAAGTCTGAATTTTCGGGCATCTTCTATCCAGAAACAGATTACGCAATTTATAATTTGCGATTAAAGAAAGAGGATGATTTTAATATAGAAACTGACAAATTCACTTTAAGATTATCTAAGTTAAATGATTTGGGTGATAAGGTATTACTCAAATCGTATAGCTATGATACAATCGATTGCCTTAATTTTATTATCAAGCTACCCTATTTCCCTAGCTTGAAAAATAAGTATACAATTGATTACGTTGATATTAATGGCAAAATAAGCCTTTTCGAAACTATAGATTTAAGCTACAAGCAAAATTCATTTTTGAAAGTGTCTGAAGAATTATATGATAAGACAGCAGATTATGTGGAAACGAAAGCTGAATCGTATAAATCATTTATATTGAATTATGGAAATGAAAATCAGGCATTAGAAAGATTAATTTATACTCAAAATCAGTTTAATATATTCCCGCCTGAGGCTATCGTGGGCTCTTCAAAAAAATTGCCCCCTTGGTGTATATCTCCGGAGCCAGTAAACCCTTGCGATTCTTTATTCTTGAAAAAAATGGATAAATGAGTATACTGTAGATATTAAAGGACTTCGTTCACTAGACTTTTACACCATAGAGAAATGTCTTTTAAGCAATAAACGATTCTCAGATTTGTTAAATTCATATATCAAAAAACTACTCCCGGCATGGAAATCATGGAAAGATTCATGTTATAAAATAGAACTAGAACCGCGAGGAAGCGAGATGCCATGCGACTGTCAGCGAATATCCGTTCATGATCAATTTATGTATAGTGGGAAATATTTTAAAGATCAAATTCACCCACATTCACCTATAAAGATGATAGTAAAATCTGCAGCGAATGGCAATGCTATTCATGAGTATTGGGATGGGACAGATGGCAAATCCTTGTTTCAAGGAAATATTTTTGGACCTACTATGTGGGTCGTTCATGAATCCTGGGGTAGCTGTACCCCTTCGTTTTATGGACCTGAATACAATGCCGGGAATCGACTAGTTAACCCGCCTCATCTTCCCTATTCAGTTGATGATGAACCTTTATCTCAGACCTACACTATGACTTATGTCTGTATTGGTTGGGACGAATTTGATGAGAATTATTGGCCAATAAGTTGTGCCTGTCCGCTAGATGTCAATGGCAAAATGTACTTAGAAGCTACTTTAATGACCAATACAGATTTTAGATCTAATTGTTTCTGGGAGACTTACTCACAAGCAGATGCAGAGGTTGCGGGTCTAGGTCTAGTCCGACGTTATAAACCTGTTAGTAATGTTTTAGGAGGAAGAGCTGGGGATGTTTTGTTTTGGAATTCCAGTTTAGCTTCTGCACAGTCCTCATTTAAGAGCAGATTTAACTTTGGAGCACCTTTGCAGATATTCCTCGACTTGACACAGGTGACAGCATTTACTATAGCAATGCAAGATATTATGGCACCTCAATATATGAAAACTTTGCATAACTCTTGGAAGTCGATAGCTCCTTTTAAAAGAACCTTTGCAACAGGCCCAATAAAGAAAAATGAAATATTGGTTGATATGCCATGGCGATATCAGCTTGAACCGAATTTTCCTATTCGAGCTGACTTGTATACCTTTTATAAATTAAGTGCAAAAGGTCAAGATGGATGGCATTCTAAATCAGCAATTGAAACACGAGGATTAAATACCTATTTTATTGAGGCCAATGAACCATCAAGTGGTCAAAATGAGTATTGTTGTAATGATTTTGTATCTAGATGGTTTCACTCTGGGGAAGGTGGAGTATGGAATACAACGATGAAGAACAAAGTAGAGAGTTTTATAAATATGAATAATACGGTGCCTTGGATTACAGTAAAGACTGATGATAACTACGGAGATCATTTTTTATCCTTAGGTTGTTCTAATTTTGAGGCATATGTAAGAAAGGCTGCCGGAGTCCTAAAGAGGTTTGAATACACATATTATGATGGAAGAACACTACGGTGGATTGATGATGCTAAGGAAGATGTTGGGATAAATGTATATGATATTATGGGGAAATTACTGTATTCTAATAAGTTAGTACCTCAAAAAGGTATGTTAATCTTTAGCCCAAAGAGCTTTAACCGCGGAATCATTTTAGTCCAAATAAATGGCACTATGGGAGAACAATTTATTAAGATTTTGTCTGGTGATTAGGTATGAGTTCTTAAATAGGATAGGCTTGTTTTGCAGTTTTCTTATAATATTTCTTTTCTCCTCCTGCGTGCGCGATCTCACCTGTGATTGTTATAAGAAAAAAGGAGCACGCGTGCTAGTCGCTATAATTACAAATAGTCATCAGCATAGCTATATTGCAGAAAAGAGGCGCTACTACCCTAGTCTAGACTATGACAAAGACACTGGATATAAGGCTATAGTGCGAGAGATGAAAATAAAATTCGATAGTATACATAAAAATAATCAAACCACTGTATTTATTGGCGTTCAGGATTCTTTTGTATTAGATACTATACGCATTAAAGGTTTTGAATTGGACAAATACAGAAGGGCTGGTTATACTTACAAATGCTGGGAGTAGCCAATGGATTCATTTTTATATAAATTATGCTATTAGAAGCAACTTTGTTGTGAACATTTGATGATCTGTTCTCATGTGAAAACGGCTAAATTTTCCATTATTTGAGCTAGATTTTGTTTCAATCCCGTACGTACGGGATTGAATTACAAGATCTTATTCGTTTACGCATTTCTAATGCGCATCTGGGTTAAATGCTAGTTTAGATTGATTTATCTCTTATTTTGATAAATATTCATCACTTTTCTCCTGATTACCCTAACTTTGCTCTTTGATGAAATGTATTATCAAAAACGTCTTAATACTAGACACCCGCTCACCCTTCTATAAGAAAAAGATAGATATCGAGGTCGATAAAGGGAAAATAGTCCGAGTGGATAAAAATTTAGCTCCAGACAAGAGTCATCGCATAGTAGAAGGAAAGGAATTAATACTTTCTACAGCCTTCATAGATATAAATGCCAGCTCCGGTGAACCGTTTCGACTAGAGGCAGAGACATTGGATAGTTTCATAGATACAGCAGGTCGTGGTGGATTTGGCTATGTTTGCCATATGCCTGGACAGGGAAAATATGCCCAGAGCAAGTCTGATATCGCCTTTTTGAAATCAAAAAATCACACAAGTATTTGCCAAGTTTTCCCCATAGGAAATCTGACCAAGAATGATAATGAAAGTGTCATTTCAGCTATGATGGATATGAAGCAGGCAGGAGCGGTTGCATTTTCTGATGGCAATGAGTTGACACTAAGCCTGGGGGTTTTGAAAAATGCTATGCTATACAGTCAGGGATTTGGAGGCAAATTGATGCTTAGCCCAGATAAAAAAGGGCTCTCAAAGAAAGGTCAAGTCAATCAAGGAATTATGTCACTGATGCTCGGTTATAAGGGGATACCCAAAGAAGCTGAGTTTATGGCTGTAGCCGAAATTATTCAACTGGCCCAGTACACGAATACAGAGATTCTATTTTTGAATATCACTACCCCGGAGAGTTTAAAACTTATAGGTGCGGCGAACAAAGAGAAAAAACAATTTTATACCAGTATAAGTAGTCTCCATTTAGCATTCAATGAAGCTGTCCTGAATGAATATGATACGAACTATAAACTCACACCTCCTTTGCGCTCGGCAAAAGATCAGAAAACCATGATCAAAGCCGCTTTAGATGGGAAAATAGACATAGTATATTCACAGCATACACCATGCACTCCGGAAGAAAAAGTTCTAGAATTTGATCTAGCATCGCATGGGGTGATAAATCTTCAAACAAGTGTCTTGGCCTGTATTGAAGCCTTGGGCAAAGATAATATAGAGTCCTGTATTAATCTTATGTCCACCAAGCCTGCTGAATATTTAGGTATAGAGATGCCCGTGTTTGAAGTTGGAACCATCGGGTCATTTACCATCTTAGATTTAAATTCTAGTTTCGAATTCAATGCTAAAATTAACGCATCGAAAAGCATCAATGCCCCATTTTTGGGAAAGAAATTTTCTTCTAAAGTGGTAGGACTTATTTCTAATGGCAAACAACAATTTTACAACTAATAACTAATAATTCTTATCTAATATCTAACTACCCCTTTCCTAATACATAATACCTTGTACCCAATTCTAAAATTTAATATCTCCTATCTCACATCTATAATCTAACATCTCAAATCTACCACCTTTGAAACCATCCCTCATTGTCGGACTAGTATTCGGCCTAGTCACTTTCGGCATCAATGCACTTCTTGTTCTGCCTTTGCCGGAAAAAACTCCTGGGTTTATTCTTATTTCTGGCTTATTATTTTTTAATACCATGTTTTCCGTTTTATTCACCAAACGAGCAAACGGATATGTTCTAACTTGGGCAGAAGGATTTAAGGCTGCAATTCAAAGTGGGATTCTGCAGGGCATATTTTATTATATTTCAGTATTAATGATACAATTTTTCATTCGACCGGGCTTTTTCCCTGAACTCAATAGTTGGAAGCATTATTTATTGTATTTTAATATCTATATCATCGCCTTTTCCATTTTTAGCGCTATCTTTGGGTTTATAACCAGTAGTTTATTTCACAATAAAAAGTAATGGAATTATCTATAATAATACCTCTATATAATGAGGAAGAGAGTTTGCCAGAATTAATTTCATGGATAAAGTCCGCAGTAGATAAAATGAATATAAACTACGAAGCCATATTGGTAGATGACGGAAGCAAAGATAAATCGTGGGAGGTTATTGAAAAATTATCTGGGGAATACAATTTCGTCCGCGGCATTAAATTTCAGAGAAATTATGGAAAAAGCGCGGCACTGCATGAAGGGTTTGAAGCAGCTCAAGGCAACGTAGTTATTACTATGGATGCGGATCTACAAGATAGCCCAGATGAAATACCGGATCTCTATCAAATGATTGTAGAGGAGAACTTGGATTTAGTGAGTGGCTGGAAACAAAAAAGACATGATCCACTTTCCAAAACAATTCCAACTAAATTATATAATTGGGCGGCAAGAAAAATGAGTGGAGTCTATCTTCATGATTTCAATTGTGGGTTGAAAGCATATAATAGTAAGGTCATAAAATCTATTGAGGTATACGGAGAGATGCATCGCTATATTCCTATTATGGCTAAGCGTGCAGGATATGTCAAGATCAAAGAAAAGGTCGTGCAGCATCAGGCGAGAAAGTACGGAGTTACTAAGTTTGGCTTAGAGCGTTTTGTCTTTGGCTTTTTAGATTTAATGTCTATTACATTTGTATCTAGATTTTCTAAAAGTCCAATGCATTTCTTCGGAACCATGGGTGTACTTATGTTTTTTGTTGGAATTTTGATGGCTGGGTATTTGGGATTTGAAAAATACTGTGCATTAGCAAATGGAGTTATTGCGCCTCTAGTGACCAATAGTCCTTTCTTTTATTTTGCCTTGACTTTGATGGTTATAGGTTCACAAATGTTTCTAGCCGGTTTCCTCGGTGAGTTGATTTCGCGTTCGTCCGCAGATAGAAATCACTATTTGATTGAAAAAAGAGTTTGATATGAGCGCACTAAAAGGTGTTCAATGTCTCGTGACAGCAGGACCAACTTATGAAGCCATTGACCCAGTTCGGTATATAGGAAACAGATCGAGCGGTAAAATGGGCATAGCGATAGCCGAAGAACTGAGTCATAGAGGCGCTCAAGTCACCTTAATTCTTGGCCCTTCATCTATTTCTGTGCCAGAAAGTATCGGTAAAATTATTCGAGTGGAGTCTTCAGATGAAATGTATCAAGCCGCTGTCAAGGTATGGAGCGGTTGTCAGTTGGGAGTATTTGCAGCAGCTGTAGCAGATTATAAGCCCAAAGAAGTAGCCAATCAAAAAATTAAGAAATTGGGTGATACAATATCCATAGAGCTCGTGAAGACTTCAGATATTCTTCAATTCATAGGTAAGTCAAAAGGGGCCGATCAAATACTGGTTGGCTTTGCTTTGGAAACGCAAAACGAACTAGAAAATGCAAAACAAAAAATAGCTAAGAAAAACCTTGATATGATTGTGTTAAATTCTCTCAACGACAAAGGAGCGGGCTTCCAATATGATACCAATCGAATAACACTCATAGATAGTGAAAATAAAATCACTAAATTTGAGTTAAAGACGAAACGAGAAGTTGCTATCGATATAGTGAATAGTATTGAATCAAAATATTTTAGTTAGATGCGAATAATACTCTTTCTTTTTTCTTTATTGTCCTTGTTAGCAGGCCAAGCCCAAGAGCTAAATTGCAGAGTTCAGGTCATCTTAAATGCAAATACCACTTCGATTAATAAAGCGGTTTTTACCAATATGGAAAAAAGCATTTCGGAGTTTATGAACCTGCGAAAATGGACAGATGAAAACTATGCGCCCCACCAGAAAATCAACTGTTATTTAACGATAAACATAACAGATGCTGGCAAGGAGAATGCCTACACCGCTGAGTTTACGATTCAATCAGAGCGTCCGGTTTTTAATAGTACTTATACCTCTCCACTATTGCGCCATAAGGATCCGGGAATTCCT
The DNA here is from genome assembly GCA_021297855.1 of Sphingobacteriales bacterium. Lineage (GTDB taxonomy): Bacteria > Bacteroidota > Bacteroidia > Chitinophagales > JADJOU01 > CHPMRC01. Next base: position 32,712 of record JAJTHM010000077.1, read on the forward strand.
TTTGAGTATATTGAAAATCAACCCATCGACTATGCTGATAACAATTTTATAAGCAATCTTTCTGCTACCTTAGCTTTTTACGCCTACTATATCATAGCTTCTGAAAATGAAACGTTCTCTGCAAAGGGTGGACAATCGCTACTAGAAAAATGTAATAATATCTGCAATATGGTACCTGCCAATCTAAATGTTGCAGGAAGCCCAGCGAAGGGCTGGCAAGCCAGTCAGGCCATGGATATATCAGGTCAACAAACCCGTGTGGGCATCATTTTGGCTATGATTGGAAATTCCAATGATAAGTTTCGCAATGCGGTATTTAAATACCACATAGACGGAATAGACCTTTTGGAAAGCAATTCAAAACAGGCGCTGGATAATATAGAAATGAGTATTAAGGAAATCTACGATATCCCCTCAAAACATTATATACACAAGCACTTCATCTTGACCAAGGCCGATGAGTTGGCCAATCTTTTCGCCAAAGAGTCGGTCATTCGACGCAAAAAAATAGTCGAAATGGTCTCTGGTATTGAACCCAATATCAGTGGAAAAATCAATCAGGGGTTAGGTTTGTAGATCGTTTAATACTCGCCAGTCCTGAAAGCTATATATTCCGTTTAGTAATTTGATCAAACTAATTTTATACTTGTGTACGTACGGGATTGAAATTCAATTTCTTGTTCGATCACGCATTTTTTAATGCGTAATGTGGGTTAAACAGACGAATAATACCAATAGCGGTTTTAAAATGGTCCAACCCATTTTAAAACCTTGCTATGGTAAATGCCGTAGCTGTATTTGTTTAGTGCAATGAGCCATGCGACATTGGACTATTACTAATACGCTTACGGTATAATAACATAGATGCAGGATTTTATTGTTCTATAAATTTCAATCCAACGTTTACCTATGCATACTTATTTTTGTATAAACAAATAATATGACCGCCGCTCATACCCTAAGAACAGAAATGTATAAGACCTACGCCACCAAAGAAGATTTGTCTAATGCCAAATTAGACATTATAAATTGGATGGTAGGTATGTGGGTCGCCCAGATGGCAGCGATAGTATTTCTTATTATCAAATAAAAACTGTCTTCCCAAAAGTCCTAGAGTTTTTCTAAATATTATCTATCTTTGTAAAAATGGAAAATTATGACGGCACAGCATACAATATCTATTTATGAAATTCTATACCCAGTCATCAAATCCGAGGCTAAAACCAAGGAGCTAGTAGCTTCTATCGAAAAGGTAGTGGACCAGAAGTTCGATGATAATAAAAATTTACTGGCTACAAAAGAAGATATAGCAAATCTGCGAACAGAAATGAAAGAAATGAAATCAGAAATGATTAAATGGATGTTCATTTTCTGGGTAGGGCAGATGGCAGTTACGTTTGGTTTTATCTTATTATTTCTTAAAAAATAAGCAAATCTTTTTCTACTTCTCGAAAGCCCCATCTTCCTAAAATTTTACTCCAAATTCAATCCCATAGTTTCCACCAGGGCTTCATTGAAGTTTTGTTGAAAGTCGATTAAAGCTTCTTTTCCGCCTCCTGCGAAGCAAATATGAATGCCGTTTAAAATTAAAAATAGTATGAATAAAGAAGTCTAGGATAATATCGGTTTTGACTCTAGATTTAAATCTACTTGTATAGGCGTGATAGGATGTAAATGTCCAATCTAGTGGGTCATCTATGTATCCATGTTTGACAGGATTGAGGTGAATATAGGCTACAAGTTGCGTGAAATAAAATGGATCATCTACCAGTTTGCGTTTGAAGTTGGGCATAAACAAAGAACCCTTTCTGCCAGTTCGCTTATTAAGTGATTGGGTATAGGAGCTAAACAGCTTACCAAATTGACGAGACATACTTCCCGAAAGTCCTAGATTTTCGGGAAGTCTTAGCTAATCCCCCTTCTCCAATCGATCTATATATCTTCTCAGTATTTCTATTTCCTTGTCTTTGCTAGCTATGAGTTTTTCGTACAGCACTTTAGATTCTGTGTCCATATTTGGAGTCAGGGCATTGCTGTTACCCGGATGATGGGCATGGGGATGATAGATCACGGCACTTTCTAGCTCTAAGATTTCACGCAGTTCTACCTCTAGGACATCAGAAATCTGAATTAAATGCAGCACCGTCAGCTTCGTCTCTCCAGTTTCGATTTTGGAATAGGCTTTCTGTGTTATACCCATGCGCTGACCTAGATAGGCTTGACTATACTGTTTTTTGCGTTCACGCCACTCTTTTATGTTATCCAAAATCTTTTTTACGGTCATTTTTTATATATTTATTTTATCATTTTTTTATATATTTACATTTATTTTCTGCAAGGAAGTATAATACGTCTGACTTAGGCTGATACTTCGAGGAAGTGAAAAAGGGGGACTTTCTTAAAGTTTTTTTTTATAACTTGAACTAATTTTAGTACATCATACCTGGCTCTTATCCGTTTAAAAATTGTTTAGAAATCATGATTCACACTAAAAGTACGTCTTTTGATCGTTCTACCTACCTACCTAGAGCCTATCATTTTTTATTTAGTACTTGCGGTATCGTTTGCAAATCTAAGAAAAAAATCTTTAACGACAATAAAAGTACTAAAAAAGTACCAAAAAAGTACTTCATAAGTACCGAGAGAGACTCTTTTTTACTTAGTTTGGCTTGACCTTTGTAGCAATTATTTCAAAAGATATAACACAACATAATATTAATATTTTAAAAATTTCAAAAATTTTAAAAATTTCAAAAACCAATCACAATGACAAAAAACACTTTTACCAAAAAAATCCTAATCTTAGTTATGCTGTTAGGTATGACATTGGTGGTAAATGCCCAGTCCAAAGTAGGGCAGAACGTCATCAGTCTCAATTCTAATGCAGTTTTTGAGATGGAACACAATGCAAAAGGTATGCTACTGCCTCGCTTAGCTTTGACCTCTACGACTGCATTCACACCCCTAACTGTGCACGTACGTGGTATGGTAGTTTATAATACTGCCAATACAGGAGATGTAACGGAGGGCTTTTACTACAATGATGGACTCAAGTGGGTGAGAATAGCAGGTTCTCCTTCATCTACTGGTTCGGGAAACCTAACCAATGGTAATGGGATCATCGTCACTGGTGGCACAGGTGCCACACTGGTGAATACAAGCCTTCGAATTGACAGTTCCGCCATAGCTAAAATGGTAGGACAAGTTCCTGTCAGAGACAGTATCATTAGTACAGTCAATAATCAAATCACGGTCGGCAATGTAACAGGTCAAAACTTGACTTCCACTTCTGGAGGTGCATTAATCGTGACAGGTGGTTCAGGAACTTCTTTGAAATCTACGAACTAATCTAACTATATCAACTAAACAAACTTTATAAATTATATAGAAATGATAAAAAAATTACTCAGCCAAACCAAAAACTACACAGCCTTTCTGTGTATGGTTTTGTATGCTTGGTCTAGTATAGCTCAGGATTCTTCCGCTATACACGGATCTCTGATTGTACATGAAGGGGAAGTTCGTTTTGACCAGGGAGAGTTAGAGTTAGGAACGGTATCCATAGCCGATGGCTACGTTATAGGTACAGCGCGTCAAGTGCCGTCCTATATGAGCTTTATGAGTACCGCCACTTGGAAGGGTGCCTCCGCTACTAGCTATGTTGATGGCTATGTGCGAAGTTATAAAACAAATGCATTTATATTTCCTATCGGTGATAATGGGGTGTTTAGACCAGTGGCATCCTCTGTAGCTAGTCCAGTGACTCCCATTGATGCGGCCTACTTTCACGCAGACCCATCAGCAGCTATCACCTCCAGCATATTTGGTGGTTCTGAAAATGTACTCCCTATTGGCGGACCTTTTCCCACTTCGTCCAAACAAGTAGGTATTCAGACGATAGACCCTACTGGCTATTGGCATATAAAGGGAACATTACCCACCCGTATATCACTCTCATGGCTACCATCTACGGCTATGGCCAATTTTACCGCCAATGACCTCAAAAATCTGACAATCGTAGGATGGAAAAACAACCAATGGCATGTGATACCATCCGCAGTGGATGTTAGTTCTATTTTAGGTGGCTCTTCAAATTATACCTCGGGTAGCATCACTACTAGTGAGAATATAGTGCCGAATGATTTTGTCGTACTGGCTCTAGGCTCTCGAGCGATACCAAAGACAAGGGACACTACGATTATTGTATCCAATTCAGATATAAAAACGATTGGACCAGCAGCCATTTCGGATCCTAATATTGATTTCAGGTTATCGGGACCTTTCCGCGGTTCAGGTACAGCTAGTATTGACCCTAAGACGGGACTGGTTAGCTTTACTCCTGTGGTACCGGCATTCGTAGGTAGAGATACTATTTATAAGATAAGATGTGTACTCGTAGGTTCGGTTATTGTCTGTGATACGACACGTATTTTTATAGAGGGAAGACCTAATAGAACACCAGTTTCTGAATCTACTAATTTCAATACGGGTAAAGTGTTAGCGGATCTACCTCCTATATCTACAGGTGGCAAACCGTTTACTACCTCTACGACTTCTAGTGCAGGCAGCACAGTTTCGATTGATGCCAATGGCAAGGTCAATTACATCCCTCGTATGAACTTCTTCGGTACCGATACGGTGCGTGTCAGTCGCTGTGTAGATGGTGTTTGCGATATAGTCACTTACCTGATAGTCGTCAATCCTCCGCTAGACACAGAGATACCAAACTACTTCTCACCGAATGGCGATGGTGTCAATGATGTATGGAATCTCGATAATCTTCTCATCCTGTATCCAAAAGCGAGTGCAATTATATACAATAGATGGGGTAATATCGTGTGGAGGAGCACGGGTCCTTATGGACTATCGACTTCGGGCAGAAATCTATGGTACGGTCAGCTAGAAGGCAGTCAAGACAATGTTCCTGATGGCGTCTATTACTATCTATTAGAGCTAGAAGATAAGTTCAAAACCACTAAAACTGGATTTATTGAACTCATGAGACAATAAGATTTTAAAAACTACCTAAAAGTTTTCCAAGGACAGATTTTCCTTGGAAAACTTCTGGGAATTAAAATATTAAAAAAAAAAATAAATAATATAATTAAATCACTAAATTTTTAACAATGACAAAATCTCTAATTCTCAAACAACTTTCGCTCTTGGCGATATGCTTATTTTTAGGTCTATCCGCTCGGGCGCAGGTAAAAGTGGGAAACAACCCTACGATCAAAGATTCGAATGCCATTTTCGAAATGGAAAGTACGAAAAAAGGTATGCTACTGCCTCGCTTAGCTTTGACCTCTACGACTGCATTCACACCACTAACCGCACACGTACGTGGTATGGTAGTTTATAATACGAACCCTACAGGTGTAGATGTAACAGAGGGCTTTTACTACAATGATGGTACAAAATGGGTGCGTGTGTCGGGTGCTCTTACAGCCCAGAATACAACTGGAGGAACTTTGACTACGATTACAAACGGTGCAGGTGCTACCTTGACTGCGATGTCAGTTGCTGTGGATACAGCTGCCTTGAAGATATTTATCAATAATGCTGCGCAGTCGGGTTCTCTCTCTGGAAAGAACACTTCAGGAGGTTCACTTATCACTGTAACGAATGGAGCAGGGGCGACATTTACTGCTATGACTGTTGCAGTAGATACGACAGCCTTAAAGACATTTTTAAATGGTAAGATTCAAACTTCTGTATCTGCTCCATTCACAGGAAACGGAACCAGCGCTTCACCTTTAGGTTTACAAAGTGGTACTTCTACAGGACATGTTCTTACATGGAATGGTACTTCGTGGGTATCTCAAAGTCCTGGTTCTGGTGCGGATAATTGGGGTAATGATTCTGTTCAGATTCGCGCCAATACGTTACTAGTAGGTAGTGGTA
>JAJTHM010000032.1 GCA_021297855.1 Sphingobacteriales bacterium
AAGACCTATCAGACACCTCAACTTTTTAGCGGATAGAGCCCCCCAACCTATACTAACCCACTTCTTTGAAATCTTTCTTATCCTTTATCTATAAAGCGATTTGGGGAAATTATTGCATTTTATTCGGACAATAATGATTTTCTATATCCGTTTTCCAATTCAGTATGTTCGAATCAATATATTGTGAAATACTTACATATTCTCTATCATCACGGATGATCCGATCATGAAATCTTGCTTGCCATTCAAACTCTATTTGGTTTTCATTGGCATATCGTTTTATTTTGCCTTTAAAGTGATTTATGAATGAAGCGAGAGAACCTTTCTGCAATGGTTGGAGACCTTGTGAAAATGACATCTCTTGATTATCCTGTTTTAAAATTTCTATAATTAGATGTATGTGGTTTGGCATAATAACCCAATTATTTATGGATATAATGTATTCTGAACCTTTGGCATAGTATGGATTACGATGAAAGGGGTTATCCATAGATTTATCTTCACAAAATTTCTGAATATTTTCCAAAGCATATTTCCCCATAGGCAAGTAATTCATTTCATTATTTTCAATGCTGCCAAAATAAGGTAATCTATTTTTTGTCAATATCGTGACGAAATAAAAACCACTAGCCGAATAGTCATACCCAAATAATCGATATTGTTTTTTTTGTTTGTACATAATATTAAAACTAACAACTAAATTAATTCTGAACAAATATAGGTTAGAATTTGCAATTTATCTTAGTAGGAACACGCCTCGTAGGAACACGCCTCTAGGCGTGTTCTTACATGGCGGGGGCTTATTTGTCGCTTCTTCTTTGTAAGAACGTGCCTCGATGCGTGTTCCTACAGGTTTGTTTCTATCGTGTGTTCGTACGATACACGTTCTTACTAATATCTTATTCTGAAAAATTCTTAGGACTTTATCCTACTAGCTCTATAAATATCATCATATACATAGCTCTCTAAGTAGAGAAACTCAGGGGTCAGTTGTTTGTTTTTTGTCACTCGCGCTCCGCGAAGCATAGCACTGTCTTCTTTAAAAAATTCTGGGATGACTATTTTGCATAAATTTTCACTAAAATGCTTAGAAGCATCTAAAGGCAACTCACTTGGTAAATTAGGGATACTCATGACATCGATTGCACTTTTTGTAAATGGTTCTACCATTTTTTCGCGCAGGGGTAAAAAACCAAATACGGGTTGAGGAATTGTGGTAGCCTTAATGGTAGAAGGGATGGACGACTCAGGCGCAATATCACAAGTAATATCTGCTATAGATTTTATTTTGAAAGATGACTTCTTCATATCTTTCATAGTAAACAGCTGAGGGGCTTTGGGGTCCCAATAGATGGCATTAATTAGCACGTCTGCCACCTGAGTATAGGCCTCCATATTGGATTTAAAATTGAGCGGCTTATCATGAAATTCTTCTCTGCTAAACTGAATATGTTTAAACTTGGGCACGAACATATCAGACGAACCCAATTGTGTGAATATGGCTTCATCAAAAGATGTGGTTAGAAATTCTTCTGGTGTGACCCTTCTAATTCCGGCATCTTCCATTACCTGCGCTGCACCCGACCCAACCCGACCTGTACCAGTAATAACAAATTTTAATTGTCCAAAATCAAGTCCTTTCAAATTTTCTTTAGCCTGTTCGTAGGTCTCGAACTCAAACAATCGTTGAATAGTATTTTTATATAGACGTTTTTGCGTCATCCAAATCGCATTGTATGCTCCTACAATCCCCGCCCAATAGCCAAAAGCGACGACACGTTCTCCTTTTGCATTTTCTAAAGCTTCATAATCAATTAATTCTATATTGAGATCTAGGATAGTTTGCAACAACTTGAGATTATGTAATTGTCTTTTGATCGTATGACTAAAAAACATATATCGTCTGGAAGGCATGAGACAATGTAAAGGTACTTCCTTGACACCTAGTAGTAAATCACAATCAAGTAAATTTTCTTGTATTATGACACCTGCCGCTTTAAACTCCTCATCCTTAAAACATCTTTCCTTACAATGCTGCGCAAAAATCTGTAACCCTTTGTATTTTTTCATCAAATCACTACAATCTGATGGCGTGAGCGGACTTCGCTTATCTACCGGTTGTTTCTCCTCACGAAGTATCCCAATCTTATTCAACATAAATTTCAAAAACTAAAAAAAAATATAGACCTTTGTGGTCTATGTGGTTATTTTCGAATGCGAATCTAACTTAATAAAATTTGTTCTTTGAATATTTAATTTAAATTAATGGGGCTGACCGGAATTGACTGGTGATGTCAAATTGCACTGGCACGTAGAGTGATGGCATTAGCACTCTTAAATCCATATGCTGAACTTTTTTAATTGGCGAAAATACTTACGCCGTAGCTGCTTAAGACTAAGTCTTAGCCCTACTGTCTCCTTGCTTTAGTTTGTCCGATACTAGGCTAGCAGGCATCAGAAAAATTTGGACTCGTAGCTAGGGTGTCTATACCTAGTTATTAAACAATATAGAATAAGTGCGAAAGAGGTTCGTTTCATTCCATTTTCGTATCGAAAATCCAATATAAAACTAAACGTGTAGAAGGTATGGTTTAGCTCACTCAGGACCAGAGTTCGAATCTCTGCAGCTCCACTTTTTTAGTTCAAAGGCAAAAGTATAATGTGAAAAGTGAAAAGTTTATAGCCAAGTTCCTATTTTAAAATAATTAGGTGAATG
>JAJTHM010000069.1 GCA_021297855.1 Sphingobacteriales bacterium
AAGACCTATCAGACACCTCAACTTTTTAGCGGATAGAGCCCCCCAACCTATACTAACCCACTTCTTTGAAATCTTTCTTATCCTTTATCTATAAAGCGATTTGGGGAAATTATTGCATTTTATTCGGACAATAATGATTTAGAATAATGCATTAAATCAGTGTAGCCACAACATAAAATTTCATTTGTTGAAGGACGAACTAGACAAATGGTATTTGGGACAGAGTCAAAATACCAAGCATAATTTATTGGTGCTAATGCCTCTTTATATTGGGCGTTAAGCTTAATTCCAAATGCAGTTAATAGGAAAAACCATTTAAACATTTTTTGCATACAATGTTTTAATTGCATTACCTCAAAATTATTCCAAAAACCGCCAATTCATGCGCAAATAAAAGGCACTAGGCGTCATAGGATGATTCTGGAGATAACTGATCCCCGTTTTCAGGTATGTACTTAGAAAATTATCGAAAATTAATGACAAATGAACCTTGGATATTTTAAAGGTCGCAAACAAATCTAACTTTGGATATACATTGGCCTCTGCAATCGTCTGTGACCAAACTGGCTGCATAAAAAAGCTGCTATAGCGAGCCGTGGAATAGTTGAAATTTAAACTGAGCTCTGCACCTACTAATACATTATTTTTTTCACTAAAAAGTTTATTCCTAAATGCAAGCATCTGTTTTATCATTCCGCGCTGAAATACGGAATTTTGATACAAAACCTCGGTAGGAAAATATAGCCATTTATAGCCCCAGTCTTGTCTTAGATGAACCTGAAAAAAATTGTTTTGTATCTGCATGGGGCGCAGTATGGAGTCGTAATTCATAAAATCTTCTATGACGAAATATTGCACCTTAGCGGAGAGTTTTAATTTATCTATTTGAAAACCGAAACCTGTCTCAAGGGTTTTCTGTGTCTTGAGGTCGTAGAACTGATCTATACCACTTGTATAGTTCATACTAGAGATAAAATTGGGCTTTTGATGACTGTAGTTGGTCCAGAGCTGAAGGTTTATATCCGTTAAATATGCTTGTAACTCCCCACGCAGATAAAAATCATTTTCTGTATATCCAAGAAATGATTTATACCCTTTACCAATTACTCTTAAATTAGTTCTCCAGCTATAGTTAGCATCGATTCCAAGGCCGAGATTAAGAAAATCATAGGAGCGCAAATACTGCCCAAACTGCTTTCCAACTTCTATTCGATTATCCGAAAAAATATTGTATCCAGTGATTTTCAATCCTTGATTTACATAGGTCAAACGAAAATCACTTTGAAGTCCAGACTGTAAATAAACACTGTTCAATTGGTTCGTGGTGGCTGAAGCTAAAACTCCATATTCCGCCCGAGATTTTGCATTGACAGTATCCGAGTAAAATTGTCGATCAGAAAATCGCTGCAACTGATGGTCTATATATAAACTTGATTGTTTTGGTATGAAGAGTAAGCTATCCTTTGACTCTGATAATCCAAGTAGGAGATATCTATATCGAAAAGAAAGTTGATAATTCTTCATTTGATTTTTGGCTACTGCCAAAGTTGGACTTGCAGCCAGCCATTGACCAGGAGCTATGCCACTGCTATATATGTCGGGAGTGTATCCTCCACTTTCCTTCAAATTGAGGTCGTTCAATACAAACTCAATATTTGTGCGCAATCTATCGGTATTATAGACTAAATAGGTATATACATTGTTGTGGGTATTCTCTTGATTCAAAAAATAACCTTTGTTGTTTGTTCTTCGAATACCGATTCCAAGATTAATTTTCTTGCTGATGTTTTGTGCTAAAAATCCCTTGAATTCTTCATTTCCATTGCCAAAAAAGGTGAAATCCAATTCGCTCAACGGTTTATTTAAAGCAAAATAAGGAATAGTACTCGGCGTATAAAAATAGGCATCATTCATTTGCCTTCCGAGTTTTATGTTCGAATAAAAATTATGTTCGAATAAAATAGGGACTAGGTTTGAACCCAAGGTAGCCGTGAGTCCTGAATAGTTCTGTACGGTGCCATAGTTATTCGTTCTATGATTAAAATATAGTCTATCTGGCAGTCTGATAGCGGAGTCAAAATCTGATTGGTAAAACACCTTGTATAAAAAAGGAACTATTTCAGAAGAATCTTTTTTTACGAAAGATTGTGCTTGTAGCTTTGAATTAAAAAAAAGAGCTAAGGTCAGTTGCAAAATGATTTTCACATGAAAATATCTTGCGAAAATTTTAGAATTCAACAAAAAGGATTGTTCGGTCAATTTATTAAAATTGTTGAATAATGTAAGTAACGATATCCGTCACCTTTGGTTCAGCTTCAGCCGATTTATCCAATACCTCTTGATGGCTTATAACCTTTAATTTATCCAAAGGATACCCGCAATCGGCTATAATAGAGATAGCGAATACTTTCATCGACATATGGCTAGCAACAATCACTTCAGGAACTGTGCTCATACCCACCGCATCACCACCTATCCTGTGAAACATTTGATACTCCGCCGGGGTCTCATAGGTTGGTCCCTGAACGCCTACATATACGCCTAATTCACACCGATAGTTTTTTGATTTAGCATAGGCGATTGCTTTATTAAAAAAATCAGGACAATAAGCATGCATCATATCTGGAAAGCGCGGGCCAAAACGATCGTCGTTCTTACCTCTCAATGGATGCTCAGGTTGTAGGTTAATATGATCCCTTATGATGACTATGTCGCCCACTTCTTGGTTTGGATTTAATCCTCCTGCAGCATTCGTTACTACCAATTTATCGATGCCGAGCAATTTAAAAACACGAATAGGAAATGTTACCTGTTCCATAGTGTAACCCTCATAATAATGAAAACGTCCACTTTGGCAGATGACGGTCTTCCCTTTTACTTTGCCAATGATAAGTTTACCCTTGTGACCCTGTACGGTAGAAATAGGGAAATATGGAAGATCCACGTAGTCAAAGCTATGAATGACTTCAATTTCCTTTTCAAAATTAGATAATCCTGAACCTAAAACCACTGCAAAATCGATAGATTCAGAGTAAATGGCTTTAATTTTTTGAGCACATTCTAAAGCATTTTCGTAGGTATTCACTCAATAATAAAATTTAAACGACTAAATTGGTTTCTGCAGCTAAACAATGAAGAAGAGCTAGAGCAGCTTCTTTACCTTTATTTCCATAGATACCCCCTGCTCTTGCTAATGCTTGCTCCATCGTATTTACCGTCAGCAAACCTAAACTTATAGGAGAGAACGAATCCATCGTTAACTTGGCTAGGGAATCTGTTACTGTTTGATTGATATATTTATCATGGTCAGTATCTCCTTTGATAACGCAACCTAGACATATGATGCCATCTAGCATTAATTCGTCATCGTATACCAAATCCGTCGTAGCATAAATCAATTCAAATGCACCAGCAGTAGTTCTATGATAAATTTGACCTATCTTATAATATTTCAATACATCCAATGCCCCTTGGTAGAGCTCATCGGTAATATCATTATGATATTTGCTTTGAATAATAGCTATAGACGTTTCGGAGAAATCGTAATCTGCTAACTCATTATGGAGATCATAGCTGGATTTCACTCGTCTTAAAATTGGATTATATAGCCTCTAATTTAGCTATCAAAAGCTGTGTAAACTGAGTTTCTTCTGCACCTGGGAACTCTTGTTCTAGATACTTATACATCTCTAATGCTTTCTCATTCTTTTTTGCCAATTCAAAAGCTTTACCAGCCTTCAAAATCAATCGTGGGGCTAAAGAGGTGTTCGTGGATGCTTTCGCAGCCTTCTCATAATACGTGACAGCGTCCTCCATATTATTTTTCTCGGAATAAGCATCGCCTAATGCACTGTAAGCCACAGCCTGAATCTCTTCCACATTGGTCGAATAGCCTTTCAAATCCTCAATAGCTTTATCGTATTTCCCGAGATTCAAATTACACAAACCTGCGTAAAGACCTGCTAAATCTGATGCCTTGGTGAAACTAAAATTATCTTTTACATAATTAAACCCTTTGTTCTTTCCATCACCATTTAAAGCTAAATCGAAATTTTTCTTTTCAAAATTGATTTGTGCCATAAACAGAGCGTCTTGTGCCTCTGCTTCTCTTTCAGGAAGAAAAATTTGAGTCAAATAAAAAGCGCCTGCTACAATTGCAGCAATGACTCCTAAGCCGATCAAAAAGGGCTTTTGATTTAGTTTTAGTTTGTTTAACCAGTCGTTTAAATTGATGTTGTCCATTTGAAATGTATATAGTTTATTTTAGTGTATAGTTTATTAAGTTATCAGTCTCAGTCCCGATAGCTATCGGGAGTCGCAGTATAGTGATTTAATTTTTCATAAAAGGATAATCCTCTTGAACGTAGATATCTTTATACAATTCGCTATCATCAGGTAATGGGCTATTTTCGGAAAAGTCAACACTTTCTTGAACTATACGGTTTATTTTATCTTCGATTTCCTCTGCCCATGCCTGAGTCGCAAATTTATTTTTCAAAATCGTGTCCAAGGTCGTGGTTAAAGGATCTATTTCTATATATTTCGCTACCTCATCTTTTGATCTATACTTCTGAGGATCACTCATCGAGTGGCCTTTGTATCGATAGGTCATGATATTTAAATAAGTAGGACCCTCTCCTTTTCTAGCGCGTTCTGCTGCTTCTAGCAGGGCATTGTGAACGGTTTCAGGCTTCATGCCATCTACATTGAATGAAGGCATTTCATAGGCATCGCCTAGCTTAGACATATCTTGCACATTGGATGTTCTCGCTACCGATGTACCCATAGCATAGCCATTATTTTCGCATATGAAAATGACAGGGAGCTTCCAAGTCATAGCCATATTGAATGTCTCATGTAAAATACCTTGACGAGCCGCCCCATCTCCAAACATGGTGATCGTTACACGGTCATTGCCATTGTACTGATCTGCAAATGCAATTCCCGCCCCAAGTCCTATTTGTCCTCCTACTATGCCGTGTCCACCGAAAAATCTATGTTCTTTCGAGAAATAATGCATAGATCCACCCTTACCTTTGGTACTGCCAGTTGCTTTTCCATATAGCTCTGCCATAGCAGCATTGGGGGAAATACCCTTCATAATAGCCAAGGCGTGATCACGATAGGCTGTGATTAAATTATCATCTTTGCGCATAGCAGAATGAATACCTGCAGCGAGTGCCTCCTGTCCAATATACAGGTGACAAAAACCTCTAATCTTTTGAAGACCATACATTTGACCCGCTTTCTCCTCAAATCGTCTGAGAAGCAGCATCAATTCATACCACTCTAAATATGTTTCTTTTGTTATGTTTGCCTTCGCTACTGCTTTTGCCATAGGTAAAAAAATCGAAGGGCAAATCTACAATTTTTAGTCTTTATACACTCAATTTTTTGTGTTTCTTAGTCATTTAGAGTTAGTCCAATATAAAAACCATGAAAATCAAATCTTCGACTTTGATTCTAAATTCAATGTATTTATTGGAAAAAATGGTGTGGGGAAAACGAATATTCTGGATGCTATTTATTATTTAGCCAATTTTCGCAGTCATATAACGAGCCTAGACCAACTTAATATTAAGCAAGGCGCCGATTTTTTTAGAATTTATGGGAAATTTAAAAATGGCCATGAAGTTTTGGTAAAATATGCCCCTCGGAGCAAGACAATAGAAATCAATCAAGTCAAAGTGCAGAAATATTCAGATGCATTTGGACACCTACCTATTGTATTAGCCTGTCCAGCCGACATATTTCTCCTGCATGATGGCAGTGAAGAGCGGAGGAAATTTATAGACTACACCATTGCGACTTATCATAAAGAATATTTACAAAAGCTCAATTTGTACAATCATTTTCTGGAACAGCGAAATGCGCATATAAAACAAGCAGAGCTCCTGGATCGTGAACTTATTCAATATTACAATCAACATTTAGCTGAATTAGGGCATGCTATATATGCGATAAGAAAACCAGCTTTGACAGAACTAGAAGAAGATATCATCCTTTGGTATCAAACCATAGCCCAGCAGGATGACCACCTAACCATTGAATACACAAGTCAACTCCACCATGCTGATTTATCAGATTTATTGAAAAATTCACTGTCCAAAGACCTAGCCGTCAAACGAACCACAGCAGGTGTACATCGCGATGACATTTCTATAAAAATGCATGAACAAGACCTCAAAAAAATAGCCAGTCAAGGTCAGCAGAAGAGCTTACTCTATGCCCTCCGTCTTGCTCAAGCCGCATTCCTCGCCAAAAAACTACAACAAAAACCCATCTTTCTTCTAGACGATTTTTCTGACAAGCTAGATGCACAGCGCCAATCGCACCTTATAGAAATCATGCAAGAAATAGAATTTGTAGAGCAGTGGTTTATTTCGGATACAGGAAGTGTCGCAGATAAAATAAAAGAAAATGTAGAGATATTTCAACTATCTTAGCTTACAAGAAATTTTTAACTTTATACCTTTAACTTATACTTTGCTCGCCTCCATCCTCCTTATAGTAAACGCCTTGTGGAACTTTGACTCCAGTCAATGGAATATCAAAAACTATACGATAAAAGACGGACTGAATAGTAATCGAGTTTATGCCATAGTTCAAGACCACAGAGGACGATATTGGATAGCTTCTAATGCAGGACTTGCTTATTTTGATGGATATCAGTTTACTTATTTGACTTCTGAAAATGGGGTGAAGAATGTGGATTTGGTTGCTTTGCATTATAACAATAAACATCTTTACAGCTTTTCTCTTTTAAAGACAGAAGCTATAAATATTGAAATGCTAAACAAAACGTTACTAACTAAGATTCACACAAACAATATATTTAATCAATTTGGATTTTTCACAACTTCAAAATATTTTTATCGTTATTATAAAGATAGTTATCAGCAGTATCATGGTATTGAATGTAAATCCTTTAAAAGTGAACTTCCATTTCTCAATCAAAGGTTAGACAAAGTATTAAGTATAAAAAATGAATTTCCATATATAAATTCTTCAATACTTGAATGTTTAACACCTGAATATTATCTCATTGCAGATAGTATTTTTAGAATAAATTTTTCTGGAAACATGATTCCAATGAACAAAGCACTTATCTTAACAAAATTCACACAAATTTTAGATTCTAATTATATTTTCTATCACATAGAAAACCAATCAAAATCATATATACAAAGCATTAGAGCAAACAAATATATTACCATTTTTCACAACACGAGTATCAATCAATTTAAAGAATATCAAAACAACGGCTTCTTCCTCACCACCTACAAAAACGGTATTTTTCTCTATACTTTAAAAAACTATCAAAAGAAAAATTTATCCAACTTTAATTATAATTCCTTTTATCAAACCGCGAATCTATTAAATGAACAAACCAATTTAGAATTCGATCCTACAATAAAAAAAACAGGACAACTGTATCAGTTTTATAATGGTCAGAAATGGGTTCCCTATGCTAATGGCATAAAAAGCCTCATCAAATTAGATCAAGAAAATTTCATACTAGGTAGAAGGGATGGAACTAGTTTTTTCCATATTAAAGATGACCAAACTAAACCCACAAAAAATATAGATAATTCTTGGGTACTGCGGCTAAAGAAAATAGACAAGCAACTTTTTATCTTGACCTACGACAATTTCAAACTACTTCGAGGTAAAACCAAGAAAATCTTCAAACTCAAATACAAAGGCGGCTATGTGCTCGTTAATGACTTGGAATATATTAATAATCAATACGTTTTAGGAACGAATGACCAAGGGGTCTTTATCTCGGATACGGGGTTTAAAAAATTCAAACATATATCTGAGACCGAAGGCCTGCAAAGTAAATTGGTTAAACAAATCAAAACAGATAAACAAGGAAATATCTGGGTACTCAATGACAAAGGAGTCGATAGAATCAATAAGGATTTAACGGTCACAAGAGTATTTTCCATAGCTGAAATTGATGATTATGATATTGAAAATTTTTCAGTGTCCAAGGATTCCCTTTGGCTATTTACAGACAATACCGTCTATTCGCTTAGCTACGCGAAGCGATTTAAGGAAACAAAAATACCCTTAGTTCTCAATACACTCACGGTAGATAATGAAACTAAATACTATGAGGCAGATACCAATATCAGCATAGGTCCGCTATGGGAGACTATCAAAATAAACTATGCAGGAATCTATCTTCACGAACAGGATCATATTGTCTATAAATATAGGATAGTGCGAGAGGGAGATACGGGAAGTTGGCAGAAGACGAAATCAAACCTTCTGACTCTAGCTGCTTTGAAATCTGGAAATTATTTAGTTCAGATTCAAGCTTTTCACAATATCTACCCGAATATACATTCTGAAATGCTCAATACACGTTTTGTCATCAAGCCTTATTTCTATCAGACGTGGTGGTTTTATTTGCTCATTGGGCTCTTTATTTTGGCAGCAGTCGTTGGTTTTCTCTATTATAGAAATCAAATCAAACTAAGAGAATTGAAGCTAGAATCAGAACTCAATAAATACAAACTACAAGGACTACAAAACCAGATGAACCCTCATTTTATCTTCAACTCTATGAGCACTATTCAGAACCTCATACTCAATGATGATAATAAGCATGCGCTCGATTTCATTTCAGACTTCTCTACTCTCATGCGCACCATGCTGCAAAACTCGCGCAATGATGAAATATCACTGATAAACGAACTCGATTTTTTACAGAAGTATATCCATCTGGAAAAAGTGCGCTATAAAGATAATTTTGATTTCAAAATAGAGTTAAAGATAGATGAGTTTGACCTAGAGGATATCTATATACCTACTATGATGGTGCAGCCCTTGCTAGAAAATGCTGTCAAACACGGTGTATCCAATCTTTTAAATAGAAGTGGGCTCATCATAATTGATTTGAGTTTTGAAAATGAGAATGAAAATATTTTGTGCATACAAATTATTGATAATGGTATAGGAATGGTAAACAAGCAAATAAAAAATCATACGTCCACTGCCCTTCAAGTGATTCAAGAAAGATTGGCCATTTATTCTAAAAATGGTATTTTTGGGTCACTGAACATAAACTATACTGAGAATGGCACAACTTGCATATTGAAAATCCCCGTTTAGATTTTTAAAATAAATATGATAAAAGCAGTTTTAGTTGACGATGAAGAGAGGAGTTTAGAAAATCTAACCAAACTACTTCAGGCTTATTGCAAGGACGTTCAGATTGTCGCAAAAGCCAATACGGTAGCGGACGCCTACTCAAAAATTCAAGAGTACAAACCCAACCTTGTTTTTCTGGATATTGATATGCCTCCTGACACTGGATTTGATTTATTGAGAAAATACGATGAGCTCCCTTTCGATGTCATATTTGTAACGGCTTATGACTACTATGCTATCGACGCTATCAAGTTCTCTGCTCTCTACTATATTATGAAACCTATCAAGGTAGAAGAACTTAAAGAAGCAGTGGCCAAAGCCATTAAACTCAATCTCAAAAAAAATCGCGTTCAAACAGAATTTATCAAACAGCTCCATCCTAAGCGGGAAAAGCTTCAGCGAATCGTAGTCAATACCGTCAAAGAATCGGAGCTTATAGAGCTTGAAAATATTCTTTATATTGAGGCGTCTAATGTTTACTCCACAATTTATATCACCGACTCAAAAAAAATAATCTGTAGCCAGCGCAGCATCAAAGACTACGAGGAAATGCTGACAGATAAGGGCTTTTTTCGCTGTCATAAATCATTCCTAGTCAATCTCCACCAGATAGCTAGTCTAGACAAGCAAGAAGGCAGTGAGATTATACTCAAAAACAAGGGCCATATTCCCCTCGCTAGGAGACGGAAGGAGGAGTTGATGAGTTTGATAGGCAGCTAGTTAAAAGCTCAAAGGTTAAAGTCAAAAGTTGATTGTGGCTTTTTTTGACAACTATAAACCCAAATTTTAAGAAAACGTATGCTTTATGACAAAAGAGAGCTAATTAGCGCCTGTGAGCAAGGCCTATGTTTAAAATGGTGATTTAATCCCCTCCCAAATTTTGGTTGAAATGCAAAAAGGCTTCGTTTACGCGAAGCCC